>PNKB01000161.1 GCA_013997645.1 Cyanobacteria bacterium PR.3.49 | reverse complement strand
ATTGTCGGATCGCTCATCGTCGTCTGGATTGGCAGCCGCCTGGTCAGTCTGCAATTCCAGCAGTCGAAAACCGAAGCAGACCTGCGTTTTGGTCTTGCCGAGGTGCGGCGCGAGGCTGAGGCAATCTCGTTCTATCGCGGCGAGGAAATCTCCAAGCGACAGTCCAACGGTCGTCTCGGAAAAGTGATCGAAACGCTGCTCACTGTTGCCGGTGTTTACCGCAACATTCAGCTTTTCACCACGCCCTTCAACATGCTGGTCGGTCTGATTCCCGCCGCCATCATGGCGCCGATTTACTTCCAGGGCGAGATTGCTTTCGGCACGATCACCATGGCGACGATGGCTTTTGCAGCCATCTTCAACGGTGCGACATTGCTCATCGGTCAGTTCGGCGGCATCACCAATTACGCTGCCGTCATCAATCGCCTCGGCTCCTTCATCGAGTCGCTGGATGCGGCCGGCATCGAGCAGCTTCCGCCCGGCAAGTACATCGAGGTCCACGACGGTGACACGATCACCTTCGACAAAGCGACCGTGATGACTCCCGACCTGGCAAAAGTTCTCGTCAAGGATTTGGACATCAGTGTTCCGCCCGGACACAGTTTGCTCATCACAGGACCGGATGGTGCGGGTAAAACCGCTTTGCTGCGCGTGGTGGCAGGCATGTGGAACGCCGGATTCGGCAGGCTGATTCGTCCGCCTTCCGCACAGCTGATGTTCCTCACGCAAAATCCGTACCTGCCGCCCACCACTCTGCGCGAAGCCATTTGCTATCCGGGCATCGACGTATGTCCCGATGATGAGCGGATCTTACAGGTGTTGCGCATGGTCAACTTGAGCGATGTGGTCGAACGTGCAGAAGGTCTGGACACGGTGCAAAACTGGCGCGACACGCTGTCGCTGAGCCAGCAGCAGCGCCTGAGCATTGCCCGGATCATTCAACACAATCCGCGCTACGTCGCTATCGACGAAGCCACATCCGCTCTGGAGCCGGAAGCCGAGCACCTCTTCTACTCGCTTCTGCGCACGCTCGGTACGACCATCGTCAGCGTCGGCAACGGCATGACGCTCGCGAAGTACCACACACAGGTTCTTGAGCTGAACGGAGACGGCACCTGGAAGTCATATCCGGCTTCCAATTACAAACCACGCGAATTCAAGTGAGGCGCCCATGCTAAACGCTATCCGCGCAATCATGTGTTTTCTCCGGTCGCTGGTTTGTAGACTCTTCCCTTGCGGCGGTGCTGAAAGTACCGACATCAAGCAGGAAGACCCAACCGTTTCGACGCGAGAATCTGAAACGAATGCAAAGTCGAAAGCGAAAACGATGCCAGTTGAGACGCCGGTTACGGCGCCGATTTCGGCAGACGATTTCGTTTTTCCGAAAGACTTCGTCTGGGGCACAGGCACTTCCTCCTATCAGGTGGAGGGCGCCTGGAACGTCGATGGCAAGGGCGAATCCATATGGGATCGCTTCAGCCACACGCCCGGCAAAGTGAAAAACGGTGACACCGGCGACGTTGCTTGCGATCACTACAACCGCGTTGCCGAGGACATTGCCCTGGCGAAGCGGCTGAATTTGAACAGCTATCGTTTTTCCATCGCCTGGCCTCGCGTGCAGCCGACCGGTCGCGGCGAGTTCAACGAACTCGGTCTGGCGTTCTACGATCGCATTATCGACGCTTGCTTGGCGAACGGCATCACGCCTTTCATCACCCTCTACCACTGGGACCTCCCGCAAGCGCTCGAAGATGAGGGCGGCTGGGGCAACCGCGAGGTTTGCGAGCTGTTTGCCGTTTATGCTGCCAAATGCGTGGAGCGTTACGGCGACCGCGTCAAGCATTGGACGACCTTCAACGAGCCTTGGTGCACGTCTTTTCTCGGTTACGAGAACGGCTATCACGCGCCCGGCAAGAAGGACCCGAAGCTGGCGCAGCAAGTGGCGCACAATCTTCTTCTCGCGCACGGCATGGCTTCAATAACCATGCGTGAGGCGGCGGCGAAGATTGAAAGAGAAATCGAGGTTGGCATCGTGCTCAACCTCTCCATCACCGAGCCGTATCACGCGGACGATCCCGAGGACGTGAGGCGCGCTGAAGAAGCGTGGCGTCGCGATTGCGGGGCATACTTAGATCCGCTGTATCGTGGGACTTATCCCGCCGATCACGCGGCTAAGATTGGTGATTTGCGCGAAGGCGACTTGAAGATAATCAACCAGAAGCTAGACTTTCTGGGGATCAACTTCTACATGCGCGGCATCGCTTGCAAAAACGATTTACCGTGGCCGATTCCTGGTTCGTCGTACACCGCGATGGGCTGGGAGGTTGCGCCGTGGGCTTTGCGTGGTCTTTTGACCCGCATCTACAACGAGTACGACAAGCCTGTGCTTTATGTCACGGAAAACGGCGCGTCTTACGACGACGTCATCGACGGCGAACGTGTCGCTGACACGCAGCGCCTCGACTACATCCGTGAGCATGTGCGGCAAGTCGCGCTCACCATCAAGGAAGGCGTGCCCGTTCGCGGCTACTTCGCCTGGTCACTGATGGACAATTTCGAATGGGCTGAAGGTTACACCCGGCGCTTCGGCATTGTCTATGTCGACTTCGCGACGCAGAAGCGGACGATCAAAGACAGCGGTCACTGGTTTGCCGATGCGGCAAGGCGGAACAGCGTGTCTTTGAAGAAGGCGTAAGAAAACGATTTCCTGTCCGAAATCGGATCTGTCCGGCACGTTTTTGAAACGGTCTGACACATCCAGCTTGGAGTTGGCGGCAGCGGCGTATCGACTTCGGTCGGTCGCTGCAGCCGCTTCTCCAATTTCTTTTGAGGAAACTCCTGACGAGTTTCAACTCAACAGTTTCAACGATTGAAGAAAGACACTGCAATGAGAGAGTATGTAATCATCGCTGCGAAACTGCTGGCGATTTTTCTGGCGATTACTGGGACGTTTCTCCTGGTAAATCCGCCCAAGCATCCCACGATTGTCACCACGACAATCGATGGAAAGTGAACGTTCATCTATGTATGTCTGGCGGTCTGAGCGCGAATGCTCAGATCGATGGATCGGAGCCAATGACGCTAATTTTTTTCGCCCCCGCTTCTACGATACAAGTTAGTAATGCCACCGGATCGCCATAGCTTTCTGCCCATATGTATGTGCACCGTGTTCCCTTTTCCTTTCTTAGGGTCTACTTCCATGTAGGCGTCATATTTGAAGCCGCTTGCCGATTTCACATCCACCGGAACGGTTGTGGTGTGAGGATTAGGTGGCGTCATACCGTTCTTGCTTTCGGTTCCTCGGCGCACGTCGATTGAATCTATTTTTTCGTCTTTGAATCGGACTACGCCCAAAACAGCGCCCGTATTGTTTGGCGAAAGATCGTAAGAAATTACGTTGGCTTCTTCGCTTTTTCCCTTTCCGAGAATGCCTTCCAGTGCTGATTTCGTCATGTCTTGAAGTTTGGAGTTTTTGACGAATAATAGGAATGCAGTTTCTCTATCGCTATCGGGTCCTTCCCAATCGGACTTCGAGAAGTTTTTAGTATGAATAGTTTTGATTACCAGATTGTCGCTGGTAATATGCAGATCGTCTTCGGTCGGTCCCATCACCTTTCGGTTGCCTTTAAACGTAACTATGCTATGGAGGCGTTCGCCGTTTTTTCCAAACTCAAAATCATGGTGATAACTCTCTTTATGACCGAAGCTTTCGACTTCTTTCGAAGTTTTTTTGATGACCTTTCCTGATTCGTCATAAACTTCGATAACGATTTTTTGCACGTCTTTGTTCTTTCCGGGCTCCTCAGAGCGAAAAACCAGACCGTCTGCTCCCTCATTGACTAAAATTTTGTTGAAAGCTATGTCAAAAATCGGCTTGCCGTTCTTGTCAAAGACTTTGTTTATCATGCCCTGCACTGGCACCACCATTCCATTCTTAAGGCGAACCAACCCGTGGCAATAAGGGTCTTGAATATATTTGAATGAGCTATCCAAGAGACCGAACACGAGACTTCGAGATTCGTAAGTCGCGACAATAGCAGTCTTGCCGACGAATGGCTGGGCTCGGAAATACTCTTTGCTTACTGGTTTTCCCAGGTGATCTATATAAACATAGCGCCCATTTTCTGCAAACGAATTGAGTCGCACCGGCGCAAAGCCGCATGAAAACTCGCGTGCAGCATAGTATTTTGCAGGGATTACAACCTTCCCTTTCGAGTTTTTAAAACCGAACAAACCTTTTTCACTAAACCGCAGCATCCCTTCGTGCGGTGCAAAAGCAGCCTGACCTTCTGGTGTTTCTTTCTGCAGGCTGCGTTGAAAATCCAGATCCAAATCAAACAATGTTCCGACTCCATGCGGGTATGATTCTCCCGCTTTCATAACTTGAAGCTGAAGTGGACCGGCAGATGAAATGCCTGCATAGGTCGGTTCCAAGATAGTTACGCCGTTTCCATCGACCAAGCCATATCCGTTTTTACCGGCAACAAACACACGAGTATCCGGCGGCAGACTCGAGATTTTTTCTAAATATTGATACTTATAGGGAATTTCAATACCGTAAATGACTACTTCCGGCGGTAATTTGACTGGAATCTGCTTGGCGTTTGAGTCGAGCAGCACCACACCATTGCGGGAAGACACATCTCTAAATGAAGCATGAACGACGCCGTTGTCCTTGATCCGTAGACCTCTGAATGGAACGAAGGATGGTTTTGGCAAAACGGCACCGGGAGGACTGTTGTACCCTTCACAAAGGAATAAAGAATTGCCGACTGAGCGAATACTTCTGTATTGAAAAGGGATGATAACTTTGCCGGAAAGGTCGATGACGCCGGCCATGGTTTTTGCTTCAGCGGCAGTGGATATCGTAAGCAAAGAAACAACTGCAATTGCTATTTTTCGCATTAAGCGCTCCAAGGAATAGAGGTTCACTGTTCAAGGGATTCCATGGTCGGCTGCCAACCAGATCATTCCCCGCGATTCGTGTTTTAGGCGTTGCTCGAAGTATTCGATTTTAAAGCGCTTTAGTTGCGGTTTTGTTGCTGCATGGGCGCGTTCATTCTTGTGGAAACAAATCTCACGCAGATCGGTTACGCGAGTCGTGTCGCCGAGGCAGTGAGACCGCGTGTCGTACAAGTCAGGGATAGAGTTGATGCACTCGCATCTGAAGCCAGCTCACAGTTGGCGAGCCGCTCACAAGTCGTGCGCGATAGCATGAGAGATTTCGATCAGTATCTTTCCTATGATCTGGACGATTTTGGTGCGCTCGGCGTCACATCATTAGCAAACTTGGGACATCATCAAACTCACCATCGTGCGTGATCTAATTGAGAAGTAGAAACTCATCTATATACCAATTCCTGCATCGCCCAAGGGTCCCCGTTTTTGGGCAACTTGGTCGAATAGTCATGTGAATGTCATGGGGTGGCGGTAGCATGACCGTGTTATCCCCATAACCACCCAGATTTCCCCACATACCCGAGCATTACCAGCGCATTACAGCGTGCTTTTTTGCGCGTATTCGACAAGGAGCTATCCATGTCTCTTCACCCCCAAGCCGATGTTGCGGCTACATATGTAGAAGATTTTTCTCCTGGCGGCGACGACGAGCCCAACTTTAACGAGGCTCGTGATGCGGCTTACGGACCGCAGACCGATTCATTTGATTCAACCACTTATGCATCAAATACAACTCCGGAAACATATGGGATGCCGGCGGCCAATGAACTTTTGAATACGGCATCAGCGGATAGTGATCAGCAAGAAGGCGGTCTGGGCAATGTGTTAGAACACTTTGGAGCGGGAATTGGCGACCAAGTAACGAATCATACGGGTGAACTTTTGACCACCGCTGCATCTGGCGTAGCGATACTTGGAGGTGTCGCGGTAGCAGCAGCACTGGCGCCTGCGGTTACGACCCTGGCCTTGATAGGTGGTGGTGTATTTGCTGCTTACAAATTGGGCGAATGGGCGTTCGGCATTGCTGATGACGTAGCTGTTGCCTGGGATCCTAATGCGCACTCAGCCACTGAGATAGCAGAGGCCGAATCCAATTTGCGTGGTTCAGGCGCAGGCTTCGCGCATATCGTCGCAGGAAGCGCCGGTGGACTAGTAGCAGGTACAGTCAAGAGTGCTATTACAAGCGCCGGCAGAAGTGCCGTGAGTGCTCTGGATAATGGTGCATTGCGTGGTCTCAGCGGTATTGGAGATGATATTTTCGGTGTTGGAGACGATGCTCTTGCTGCTGCTGCGAAAGCTACACCAGGTGTAGGGGATGACGCCCTGGCTGCTGCTGGAAAGACAACAGCCGACGATACAATCGCTGCTAATGCTGCTGCCAGCGAAGCTGCAACGGCAGGAAAAACATGGTTTACTCCGATAGTAAATAAAGTGAGAGAGTATACGATTCCACTCGGAAGGGCGAATCGAACCGCTGCACAGCAAGCGGGTGAAGATATCGGCGCCGTTTTCGGCAAATATGGTCCCTGGTTCCAAGCCTATAAAGATGCAGGCGGAAAGATTGTCAGAGATTTGACAGGTGTAGGCAGGACCGTTGGTGCGAGCGCTAGAGGCGCTGTCGATACTGTCGGCACAAAGGTCAATCAAGGCTTTGCTGCTGTGAGCACCAAAGTTGATGAAGGACTGGCAGCGGCGAGCTCCAAGGTTGACGAAGGTGTCGCTGCAGTAAGTGCGAGGTTAAAACCAAAAGCGAAACCTGATGAGGCGAAACCGGCCGCAGCTGCCGATGACGCGAAACCGACAACGGTTGCGGACGGAGCAAAACCAAATCTGTTGGCAGATATTTTTTCAGGCAAAAAATTTGTTGATGCTGGAAATGAGCTTGCTGGTGGTGCACGAAATATAGCTCGTGTAAGCCGTGTGGCTGACGAGTCATTCGCATCTTTGACCACTCCGGCATTGAAATATGCGCAAGCCCCTGAGAATGCATGGAGAGTGGGCTTGATCCCCGGCACGGTCGGTGCAACTTTTGCTTATGACAAAAGTAAGACGAGCTATTTTGATGGCGACAACGCCGTTGCCACCACGGCACTTCATGACGGCGGACAGGTAAAAGTATTAGGCAATATTGTCGATGATTCCGGTCAGCCGACAGCAGCTTTAATTCAAAACGCCAGAGGTGAAACGTATTACGCTGTAGTCGAAGGCGACGATATCATCGCGCGCCCCTTCGCATTGAATGGGCATGATGACCCGTCAAACTATCCCCACATAGCTTGGGCGAATCAATTCTCTTACGTCGATGTTCCGGCGAACATGCGCGTCAGTTTGATTTAGCGTTCAGTAAGTAAGCGGTGCACAACTCTAATCGCTTCTGGAATGCCTCTTTCATAGCCATCGGCAAGCTTGCTTACCGTTGGATTTTTCTCGGCTAAGATCATCAGCGAAAGGGCAACGTCCTCGTGAACCTGGCCGGGCTTAAGCTCTGGGATTCCCATTTCCTTGTGAATTTCGGCAATCAACTCTTTGGCGGTGACGGCTGAAACGCCGGCTTCTTCAAATGGTTTGAGTGGACGTTCAAGCGGCCCTGCGGTCCGCAGTAGGAATTCTTCAGGCTTCTGCGACAAGTTATTCTTCAATGCTTGTTCGATGGCGCCTGGTTTGTGCGGGTCGACAGATCCCACACGACCGCCATTGCGGATTTCAGCCTGGTGCTGCATGAGGAAAGATTGAAACTCTTGAACGGTTTTTCCTGCTTTCTTCAAACGTTGAAGCAGGGAATTTTCCGGCGTCCAGGGACGCATAGCCTCGACAGCTGCCTGATGCTGTTCGCGAGCCTGTTGCAACTCTGCATTGTAGGACTGCAAGTCTTCCCAAGTCTGCGCTTTCTGCCGTTTTTCTTTGATGTTTTCTATGATCGCCTCTTGCGTTTTGACCTTAGCGCGATGGGCTTCCATGTTGGCTTCCACTTGCTTGGCCCGTTCGCCGTTCAAGGGCAGCATTTCTTTTCTCGCCTGCTCGAGAATGGCTTCCATTTTGCCTACCTGAATGCGATCGCCGTAAGAAGAACGGAATCGCAGTTCGTGATTTTGCGGCTCGAGGAAGTCATGTTTTACGTATACATCAGTGTTTCCCAGGTTGGGGTTGACGTCTCGCTTGCCCAGGAAATAATCGACCACCGTTTCTTTTGCCACATCAACAGCCGATCGAGTGACGCTGCGATTAGGTGTTCCGTGCACGGTCCATTCCAGGTGGTCGAGAGTAGTTTCCTGGAGCTTGTGAGCGTATTCGTCGATCATTCGCTTGTTGCCACGGAAGTGGGGATCGCTGGGCACGCGTTCAAGATCACGCACAAACTGCCGCATTTGCGTGAGTTGTTCGACATCGCTGGCCACTTTGATGCTTGGCAAAGTAACGTCTTTCAAGTTCAGTGGAGGCGCTACACCACTTGATTCGCCGGTGACATTGAGGAGGATGTCGCCGACTTTCTCGGGAAAATTGCTGGGCATATCCGGACCATTGCCGGAAGCGCGGAACCAGCTTTTTTGAATTTCGATGATACCTGCGGCTCTTATGGCAGGCGGGTTTTTCGATTGCTCAGTGCAATCCAGCATGTACATTTGACCAGTTTTTTCGTTGTAGAGAACAATGTCCGCGCCAACTTTGTCCATGAGAGAATCTTTTTCGGTAACCGTAGAACGCCAGCCCTTTTCCTCTAAACCAGTGGCTTTTAGCTGTTGTCTGACGATGTCGTTGACGCTTGATTCTTCTCCCACGTTGTGCGCATTACTGCGGAGATTATTCATGTTGTCGGCAAAATTCTGCGTGCGATCGCCTAATGGAATAGGCTTGGACTCGCCTTTTCGAAGCTCTTGAGGCTCAGACGAAATGCGCATGCGATCTCGTCCGGCGCGCATCGTCAGATTGTCGCCAGTGACAGCTGACTTGCCTTGCAGGGCTGCGTCCAGGTTGCATATTGCCAGAATATCAGCCATTTTTGCAGCATCGAAATTAATGCCCTTGGTTGCATCATTGTGTTGGACGAAGAGGTTTTTCTGCGGGCCGTATTCTTGCATGCCGAGATAGCGCCGCCAGCCTGTAGCCTGACCGAGATGCTCGCGCACTTTGACCATGGCGCCTTCACCGCTGCGCACTTTTTCGATTGCTTCCGTGAGCGCCTTCTGCCCTCCGACGACTTTGAAATCGGCAGTGGTTTTGCCGTGCTCGGATGGTTGTTGTCCAATCCAATCAAAGTTTTTGCGTCCGGATTCAAAACGTCCTCTGAAGTGTTGATGTGCGCCAAAGGCACCTCCAAGAACGCCCATGGTGACAACGGATTCGAAGTTTTCTTGTGCGGTTGCCCAGCGGTCGTCTTTGAACTTGGTGTGTAAATTCACGCTTAGCAGACCGGCAGGCAAAGCGGAGATGACACCGCCCGCGATATCGTTTTTTAGCAGAGGCGCGGCGACATTCAGGCGCAATTTGTCTGCTGAAGTTGAGATCATTCTGCCGAATGCGTTTTGTCCAAGAGGCAGGGCTGCCGAGCGCTCCACGCTGGCCATGCCGCCCAGGTGTTTCAATCCGACACCGGTGCCGGCCAGTGTCAACATGGTCGCACCGCCGATGGCGCCATTGGAAAGGCGAGCAACCAGGTAATTGCGTTTGTCTCCCTCTTCTACAGGGCGGAAAAGAAAGTCGTGGGCTAAGCCCGTGTATGCCGCTTCCTTCATTGTCAAACCAATCTGGCTTTGACGGGAAAGAGTGTTGGCGAGCATTGCTTCTGTCTGCCCGGCGCGTGTGAACGCTTTGACGCCCTTTCCGGCCAGCCAGAAGGTGCCCAGCATGCCGACGGCGCTACCGCCCTGCTGCGCCCAGTAGTTCGATGTGCCGAATTGCGTAGGCGCTGGTGCGTCGACGAACTGTATGTGAGGCAGAATGTTGGTGCCGAGAGCTCTGTCGAACGGCTGAACCAGAGCGTTGATCGGCGTTTGCGCACCGGAGTGCAGGAGCGATCTGCCGAAGTCTTCCAGCAAGCTTTTCTGCTCTTGCGGCTTCTGCTGTGCGTCAGGGATTGTTTGACCCTGCTTTTGCAGCGCGTTGAATTCCGCCATCGTCTGCGAGAAACGAGACTCCAAAGGGTTCGACGAGATTTGCTCGGAGTTGTCTTGTGACATGTTTGCGCTTAGGGGTTGTCGCCTGCTTGGTGCTTGAAGCAAAGCAAGCTAATAGTTTTTACCCATATTTCTTGATTCTTGGACATTTAACCTAAGCATTAATACTTAGAGGGTGCTGGAGACCAGCACCCTATTTGAGCATGAAAAAGTAAATTGGCAGTTTCAGGACATGCGGGCGGCGCTATTGCAGAGCGAAGTGAGGGTCTTGCTCCGCTCATAAAGGGCAATTGCTTCGTCGGTCTGTTTCATTTCGGACGAAATATGGGCCAGCTTCAGCATCAGTTTGGCCCGCGATTCCCAATCGTTGAGGTCCGCTTGCTCTTCCATCTCACTCTTTTCTCTCAGGGCAAGAGCGCGCGTAAGATGCCGTTTTGCCAGTCGCAAATGTCCTTGCCGGAGACGAATGTCTCCCAAGGTTTCCAGCAACATGATTTCGAATACCTTTGGGGCTCCGATTGTACTTCTGGTAATTGATAAGGCTTTCAGGTATTTGTTTGCCGCTTGTCCCAGCTCACCCATGGAAAGCAGGCTGTGCGCAACGTGGGAAAAGCTGACAGCCAGCCGGTAGTCGATGTGCTCTTCTTTGCGCGCTTCTGTCAGTGCCGCGCCAAACATCGTGTGTGCGAGATGCGCATCGCCACAGGCAAGAGCGCGACTGCCGATATCGGTGTAATTTTGCCAAACGGATTGCCTAAAGTGTTTATAGCGCTGCGGCAAAATTCTTATACGCGCAGCAGACATTTCCATATCTGTTGTGACAACTGGCATCAGCTGGTCCTCGTGCGGGGATGCTGAAACTTTATGTGTTGCCACGTCTGCGCGTAATGTGGAATTGAACAGTCGAGTGCTCGCGATAGCTGGGCGAATTTCTCATATTCGTCCCGAATTGCGGTTTTTGCGTATGCGCAAATGTGCCGGCTCGCGTACGGATAAGAGCGGAAAGAGCCTCTCATATTGCCAGTGTTGCCGTATTTTCTGCATTTGGAATTGACGCACTCTTTTGCAGTTATGCGAGCAGAGTCAGGGAAGACACACTTGACTCTTTTCGTAAAAGCACCACAAATACGCGATTTTGCTCCAATAAATGGGTCGCATTTTTCGGCAGCCCGCGAGTAAGTTCGAGTTACCACTCGTCCACTGCCACTCGGAGAAGACCACTAAGAAACCAACAGGCGCTGATAGAGCAAGCTTCCATGACTTACCGAGTGTAAGCGAAGTGAGCTCTTCTCTTTTAAAGAGATCCTGAAGTTTGGCCTATTGGTTTCGATTCTTCTTTCGTGACACTACAGACGATGCCCCGGCCGCTTTGCGCAATTTGCGCGAAGCGGTTGTTTTCACACGCTTTACGAGGTGTATCAAATGGATCATACATATGGCGCTTACAATAATGGCGTGCAGCACAAGCTGGCGCCGGCTCCTGGCTTAATCAAGGATATTCAGATCGGAAACCTTGGAAATACTGTTGTGGGGCTCGGCAAGGACAACAATCTGCATGTGTCGGTGATGTCGGATGCAGAAATTGCAAGGACGGATCTTATTGAAGGACCATTCGATTGTTTTGCGATTCGTCCGAATGTACCGGAAGTGGCAGTCATAAGAGCCGGCACCGCCGCAATCGAGCGCTATGCACTGCACCGTGGCGTTCTTCTATGCAAACTTCCATTTATGCACCCCACTGCTTTGGCCTACAAGAATGATGGCACTATGATGGCGGCCGGTGGCGCATATGGAAAGGTTCTTGTCTGGAGCCTGGAGGAGGACGGGCCCCCGCGAGCAATTGTCGAAGCCTATGTGAAAGACGAACGAATTGTGCGTTTGTACTTCGGAATATTCTGCCTGCTTGCGCTCACTGCCAATGGGCGATGCTACAGAATTCCTTTTCACTTTGCCACTATCCCGACTGTGCTCGTGAAGGCGCTAGCTATCCCGCGTTTAGTCGCCGGTGACGGAAAGCAATTTGACTGGAACTGTTACACGTATGCCGGACACCCGACTCTTTCTCTGGATGTTTTTGGAGGAGAGTGTGGAATTCTTGTAGCTCATCAGGAATTGTTCGGGACGTGCGGAGTGAAGCAAACGGGCTTGGGTGCTTATATTCACAACTTGACGTTTTGCCCTGCCACCAAACGTTTGGTTGTGATGGGACAGAAGGGAGCTCAAATCTGGACTGTTGCACAATCAGTGATGTTCGAAAAATGGGAAGTCTCCGGAGCCCTGGAAAAACTCGGAAGAGCCGCAACTGGAATCAAGAAGTTGGAGTGCGCATTCACGCCTCCGCAACCGGGTTTCCAGCCGTTTGCATATGAGCTTGTCGACGGTCGCCCGACGATTTTTTGGGCGTAGTTCGTCAAAAAAATGTGTCGTGGGAGTGACTAAAGATGCCATCAGTAATGGTGGCATCTTTTGCATGAGGTGTGAAATGACTAAGAGAGGAATTGATTTTGTTGGGGACGTTCGTATCGCCGCGGCACTCGATCACCACATTGAAAGAGGGATGCATTTCTCTACAGTAGATATGGTGCGATCATTTTTTATGACTGCCGTGTATTTGTTTCGCGATAGAAGGTTTAACGGTTCAGTTTATTTGGCAGGCAAAGTTCCGACTGTCAAAGACATTTGTGAACAGTCAGCAAAACTGGGATATTCAGTCCAGTTAACGCTCACTCCGGCAAAAACGTGCAAGAAGCAAGCCGTATTGAATCACACATTTCCCGAAGAGTTTGATCATAACCGCTTCTTATGCTTTATGCGAATTATCAATGCTTTCGGCAAGCCAAATCCTCATGTCAGTGACTTGGCAGAGAGAGCGCGACTCCTGAAACTCTTTTGCAATCCCCGATTTTCTCCTCGCTGGCACCATTTGATGAGATTTGCATGGCTTTGCGGCTACCTGTTTGAGTGCCGCCCTGTGCCGTCGGTTATTGTAGAGCCTTCTGCCGAAGATGTGATTTCTCCTGAATAACTGAGCTTGATGATTGGATGAACTGCCACCGGTAATGGTGGCAGGCGTTTTTTTGTGTTTACAAGTAAAGGCAGTCGCTCACGCGGCTGCTTTTTGCAATGAGGTTGTATATGAAAAGAAAGAAGGCAATTTGCACTGCCGCACCGGTTACGGAAGTGGAGTTGGAATACGCAATCCAAGCCGGATTGGATGATCTGTATACGGAATTGCGCGCTCAACTGATGGATTGTTATCTCGAGTACATCGAGTTGAACAGACTGAAAATGGTAGGGCGAGAATTGATTGGAACCGCCAATCACGCACGAATTTTTCTCAAAGGAAAAGTGCCGTGCTTTAAGGAAACATGCCGCATTGCCAACAAGCTGGGGTATTCGGTGGAGTTGAAACATTATCCCTGCAAAGACTCCGGTGCGCAGGCGTTTATCGACCATGCCTTCCATCATGGGTTCGACTATACTGCGTTTCTCGAATTGATGGAAACCATCCACCATCTGGGCATCGCCCGCAATCCTGCGAAGTTGCGAAAAGAGCGCTCCGCACTGATCGTGCGTTTTCGCAATCTGCGAAACGCCGTGCGCTGGGACC
>PNKB01000160.1 GCA_013997645.1 Cyanobacteria bacterium PR.3.49 | reverse complement strand
TTTTCTTCCGTCTTTGCCCAGAACGGTTGATGATTGGACCGTGGTATCTACTGCCGTGTATCTGCTCAGTTCATAATTTTCTCGTTTGTAGGCCGCTATTTCTTTTTCCAATTGTTTTGAGTAACTGTCGGCATCAAGATGATCTTTGATGATCCAAACTCCGATGCCGGTGACAAGAGCGGTGGCGATGCAGGCGACCAAGGTCTGGAAATAGGTCGCCTTCGCTACTTCGCCTTTGTGCTCGGTCGAAAGTGAGTCAACTTGTGTCAAAGCCTGCCCGGACACTCCTTGTTGCAGAAGGCTCAGATCTCTAGCCACCGCTTTGAGAGATTGATATCGCTTATCGGGATCTTTCTCCAGCAAGCGTGCAATAAGGGCTTCTACCGGCTGAGGAAATTCTTTGCCCAGGGTTGCTTCTCTCAAAGACGGCGGTCTTTCCGACTGGTGCTGCATCATGGTGGCAAGGGCAGTGTTGCCCATGAATGGCGGCAGTCCAGCCAACGCTTCGAAAAACACGCATCCCAGAGCATAAATGTCACTGCGATGATCGACTGCGATGCCGAGGCACTGCTCGGGGCTCATATAAAGAGGGCTGCCAAAAATTTCCCCGGTTTTGGTCAAACCTTGAATATCTGCACCTTCGGCCTGGTGCAGTTTAGCAATACCAAAATCGACAATCTTGACTATATAAGCGCCACCACCGGGCGGCTTCATCAGCATTATGTTGCTTGGTTTGAGATCGCGATGAACGATACCGAGGTCGTGGGCATACGCCAACCCGAAACAAACCTGAATGAAAATCGGTAATGCTTCCTCAACGGTAAGCGGTCCCTTTTCTTCAACCAACTTTGACAGAGTCGTGCCCTGGACGTAGTCCATCACGAAATAGGGGTGTTTACCCTCTATGACGCCGGAGTCATGAACGCTTATCAGGTTTGGGTGGTCTAGAAGGCTGCTCGCCTTTGCTTCCTGTTGAAACCGTCGCCAAGTGGCGTCTTTTACATCGTGCCCGTCGATAGTCTTGAGCGCCATTTCGCGGTCGAGCGTCAGCTGCAGGACCCGATAGACCACGCCCATCCCGCCGCGCCCGATTTCTTCGATGACTTTATATCGCTCAGCGATAATTGTGCCGGCCGGTAATTCCAGTGCGCCGCCAAAGCCTTGCCCGGAGGTTAAGGTTGGGTCTCCCGGGCGGATCGATTGGCTGTCGGCAGTGGAATGATTTTCACTCACTCCAAGATTATGCCACTTCTATGGTGTCCCAGTCGGCTCGTCAGGAGCAATCTTGCGTGGCGGAAATTGATTCTCGATTTGGGGCTGAGATTTTTTCTGCTCGACCGAGCAGCTGCGAGACATTCAGGTGGATATGCCTAATTTCGGAAGGATCCATAGCTGCATGGCAAAATACACGCCAAGCACACCAATAATCCAGAACAATTGCTCCATTTTGCGTGCTGTTGCTCCGATGCTCTTAAATGGCACTGTTAGTCCCTCTGCTCCTATTATAGCCTGCTTGTCAGTCACCCGGTGGGATTTCACCGTTTTCTCTCATATTCACCGCACAGGCATGTATCATGGTTTGGTTTTGCAAGCCGCAATTACGGCGGAATTGACGGACATGAAATCTGACCTGTCCAAACTCGAAAAATATCCCATCATCACGCCAAAGCGGATGGCTAGCGCAGAGAATGCCGGCCGAGTTTTTGTGAGCGCCTATGCATTCGTAGCGCTTTACTGGCTTATCTTTTCGGCCATGGTGAATTTCGGCTTTTTGATGCAGCTGGCAGTGCTTGGTTGTTGGTCGTTTGTTCTGTTTTTCAAATATGCCTCGACAGCCGGAATCATTCGCTCCGTCATCGATCTCAAAGCTAAGGGACTGGACATCAAAGACAGATTCATGATTGCGGTCATGCCATGGGACTGGCTTGTTCAGGTAGAAATCAGACAGCGCAATTTCAGTCTCATTCCGAATTATGTCTACTTTCAGTTTAAAAACTCTACCGATGTCCTCATTCTTTGGGACGACGTCAAAGAGACTATGGACTCTACTACGCTGATTTCTTGCGTGCGGACATGGGCTCCACATGCCGAAATTCGCGGTGATGCGAAGTTGACCAAGTCCGAATCGATCGCCACCTATACCGAACTTTGGCTTTCGGAAATGAGTCTTACGAAGAGCGCAAAGCGCCTCAGGCAAGATCAGACTTTACCTGCCGAAACTGTACTGAGCAACAGTTATAAAATCGATCGTATTTTAAGCGGTGGAGGACAAGGAACAGCTTATCTTGCGTCGGTACTTCCGGAGGCACTGCTTCCGAATATGCCATCGCAAATAGTGATAAAGGAATTTATTCTTCCGGAAAATGAGCGCGGACTGAAGAAAGCAACTGACTCTCTTGTGAAGGAAGTCGCTATTCTAAGACGCATCAATCATCCACTGATTGTCCGTCTGTATGATTTTTTCATTGAGGATATGCGTGGTTATTTAGCCATTGAATTTGTTGACGGTGTAACGCTGAGACAGCTCGTCACGGAATCCGGACCTCGTCCTGAAGAAGAGGTAGTGAAAGTAGCTATCTCGCTATGCAAAGCTCTTTCATATCTGCACGAACTTTCTCCGCCGATTATCCATGGAGATGTAACGCCGGACAACATCATGGTGCAAAAGGACGGTGAGATAAGACTGATGGACTTCGATGCCTCACAAGAGCTCACGCGCAACAAAACCAATACAGTCGTTGGTAAGCACTCTTACATGTCGCCGGAACAATTCAAGGGAATGCTGGGAGAGACGAGTGATATTTATGCCCTCGGCTGCTCTTTGTATTTCTTACTTACAGGTGTCGATCCAGAACCAATTACTGAGTCTCGTCCGGTGGAAAAAAGAAAATCTGTCAGCAGCCATATGAATGAGATCGTTGCGAAAGCTACAAAGTTTGATGAATCCGAAAGGTTTGCGACTCTGAATGAAGTGAGGGCTCAACTTGAACGAGTCTAATTCAGACAAATTACCGCTCCGACCGACTCCTGAAGAGATGGAGCGCACACCGGTTCGACGGCACACGGGGACGCCGGGCGAGGGCAGCAAATTTCAAATACCACAGAAACCGGTGTTCTACAAACAAGCCGGACGCCTGCTGAAATTCACGTTTCCAATTGCGCTTTTCGCTGGCGTGTTTTTCTTCTGGAACACTTTTTTGATTGCTTATTTCCACGTTGCCCTTACGGCGAATCTGGTCATGGGATTGATTCAGTCCGCCGCTGTGCTCCTTTGTTACTTCGGCCTTCTTTTTGTTTTGTTGAAAAACAAATTCACTCTTCATTTGTGGGGTATATCGCTTCCATTCTTGTATATCGGTGCTACTTTTGGAAAGCTCACATGGAGCTGGCCTCAGCTTTCAGCATTGATTTTTTCAAGAAGTGATGCCAAAGTCGCAGCTGCCGATCAGTTGGTGCTGCGTTTTCAGGATGCAGACGATGATGGAAGCATCGTTGAGATAGTCGTAAAACTTTCTGAGATCGACCAGCTTGACCTCAAAAAGCTTGTCTATGCAATTGTGACTAATGCGCCGCATGCAGAGATTGAGCCACCCCTGGATAAAGTGGCGCTCGAGTTTCCCACGGTTTCCGGCATAAAACATTTGAATTTCAACAGTTTTACAACCATGTGGGACGAAGAATTTTCCACAAGGTATTCTCCAACCCTGTTCGTTCCACTGGCGCCGGAATCAACATTGCGCAGCGGAACAATTACGATTATTGAAATGGTGGCATCAGGGGGCTCTGCAGCAATTTATTCGGCCAAAGATTCCAGCGGCCGCCAGATTATTGTAAAAGAAGCCGTAATTCCAAAAAATTCGCCTGAAGCGCTGAAAACAAAAGCGATTGAATTGTTCAATCGCGAAGCTCTTTTGCTCAGTAAGCTGAATCACCCGCACATCGCAAAAGTGCTGGATCATTTTGTCGAAAGTGAGCACCACTATGAGGTTCTCGAATACATTGATGGTCTGGATTTGAGGCGTTTCGTAAAAGAGAGAGGTCCTCAGCCGGAAGATTTTGTACTTAATTGGGCAGAGCAAATTTGCGAAATTCTGGTTTATTTACATACGCAAGAGCCGCCGATTCTGCACAGAGATTTAACACCTGATAATTTGGTGCTGCGCGTCGATGGACAGCTTGTATTGATTGATTTCGGAGCAGCTAATGCCTTTGTAGGCACCGCGACCGGTACCATGATTGGTAAGCAGTCATATATGCCGCCCGAGCAATTGCGAGGCAAGGCTGTTCCGCAAAGCGACATCTACTCGCTCGGCAGCACATGCTATTTCCTCCTCACCGGTCGTGACCCGACACCACTTGAAGTTTCGCAGATTAAAGAAGGGGGAAATTTGCCGACTAGCCTTAATCCTTTGTTGGCGAAGTGCACTGCAATTGATGTGGCTCAGCGATTTGCCACCTCCAGTGAGACTCTTCACGAGATAAGAACTATTCGCAAACAGAGAGCTTTAGCAGCTGCTGTGATGAGGCCGGAAAGGACCAGTTTTTGACCTTTTACGTTCATGCGTGAGGTGAGTTGGGCGGCAGTCTCAAGGAGCGCATGCTCCGCCTGCCAAGCAAGCCCAGTTAATTACAAAGGTGCATGACAGGCTGAAGAACAGCACGAGCTTTAAAACTGGAAATAAATAAACTTCGGTGTAATGTCCGGCGAGAAGGCTATGAGAAGGCAGATGGCAATCGTTAGATAAGCCACCTTAAGTGGGCGATTGAACGGCATAATGCCGCCTATGCAATCTTTATTTTTACGAATTTGCGTGCAGATGATTTGACCGGCAAGGATGGCCAAAAGGATCAGAGGCAGGAAGAAGTAAACGCCTGGCTGATCGACATTCGGCAGAGTTACTTGCCAGAACTTCAATTGCGGCATGTGATCAATGAGCAGGAGCTTTTTGATAATGCCGACGCCGATAGGAACATTGTCTGCACGGAAAATTACTTCAGTCAGACAGACTGCATGAAAGGTCAGGAAAATCGCAAACACGTGGAAAATCTTGTTGGCAGTGAGAGTCTGCAGCGCTTTTGATTTTTCAACAACGTTGCGCCACTCTCTGTGCAGCACAAGAAGAACACCGTGCAGCGTTCCGAAAAGAATATAGTGAGTGGCGGCACCATGCCACAAACCACAGAGCGTAAAGGTAATCAGAATATTTCTGTAAGTCATCCATTTGCCGGCGCGGCTGCCGCCCAGAGGAATAAAGAGATAATCTTTGAGCCAGGTCGACAATGAAATGTGCCAGCGGCGCCAGTATTCAGTAATGGATTCGGCCATGTAAGGCAAGTCGAAATTTTTCGGCACTTTGAAGCCGAGCAATTGCGCTGAGCCTCTGGCGATGTCTGTATAGCCGGAGAAATCGAAATAGACCTGAAATGCGAATGCGTAGGTGGCCAGCCACATATCAAAGCAGCTGAATTGATTCGGATTGGCGTATGCAGTCTGAACGACGATAGCCAGGTTGTCGGCGAAAATCACTTTTTTCACGAGCCCGAAAATGATCAGCTCGAGCGCTTCGTCGAACTGCGAAAGCGTCATCTTTGTCTTCACTTCCAATTGCTGCATAAAGTCCTGATAGCGCTTAATCGGACCGGCAATTTGAGTGGGAAAGAAGCTGGCGAAAAGAGCGAATTGCCAGGGCGATTTTACTGGCGCGCTGCCCTTATAAACATCGGATAGGTAGTGGATAAATTCGAACGCGAAGAATGAAATGCCGAGAGGCAGAATGATTTGAAAAGGAATCGGCATCAATTCTTGATTGGCGAAACCAAGTCCCCAATTCAATGAATCCCGCACAAAATAGGCATATTTGAAGAAGCCCAGGAGCAGCAGATTGGCTGCGATGGCGGCGACGAAAAGCAGTTTGCGCTTGGATTCGGCCCGGGCGATCCAGAGACCCATTACATAGTTGATGGCGGTCATCGCTGCGATGAGAAGTCCGTATTCCGGCTTCCATGACATATAAAAGATGTAGCTGGCCAGGAGCAGCAATGCGGTTCTAAAGCGGAACGGCACAACCCAGAAAAGTGCCACCACAATCGGCAAAAATACGAGATAAGTAAAGCTGTTGAATAGCATTACATCGCACCTCGCTTGCCGGCGATTTGGGATTCGCTTTTGGTTGGGTCAAGTTTGGTGGGGGCCGGATTGGTCAAAGCGAAATTCGCCGGGTCGATAAGTGCACTGCTCAGGCGCGCATCTTTGCCGATTTCGCCGGCGACAAAGTCCATGACTTTCCTGCCGCCTGATGCATCCATGTGGCAGGAGTCAGTAAAATCTTTGATATCAAATGCGCCTGTTTTCTGCAAATCTATATATGCAACTTTCTCAGTCTGTGCAAGCTCCTCGACGCGTTTTACCAGCGCCTCATGAACACCGGCCGGAAGGATTTTCAAAGCAGGATCCGGCAGCGGCACGTTGACGATAAGCGGTTCGATGTTTTTCTCTTTGCATAAATCAATGCATTTTTTGAGCCATGCCATTTTGATTTTGCATTTGTCCGGAGTGGCAAAACGATAGCGTTTTTTGAATCCGTTGGAATTGTCATTGAAGTAATCTATGCCGACCGGCTGAGCGAGCCAAATGCCGGGCGCTACTTCATCTTGATAAATTGCATCTTTGACGTCGCCCTTTTCTTTGGTGGAAAGCGGAGTGGCTGAAAGCGGACCAAGATAGCCGCTCAAGTTATCGCGCACTGATCCGATAACCGCTCCCTGAACATCGTGTTTTCTTCCAGCCAGATAAACGGATTCATTGGCCAAATATTCAGTTCGCTGCCATGGCTTGGGCATTGCCAGATCAAGCAAATCGCGAGTGCGAGTAAACTTTGCCAGATATTTGTAGTGCGTCGAGGAGACAGCGCAGTAGAAATCATCGTCGGTCATATCGAGCGGAGTCAGACCGATTACAACGACCTTGGGTGTTTTCCCTTCTTTGAACATGGTGCGGATAATCATGTAATCATCCGAAACCATCGCACCTGGCAACGCATAATTGAAGCAGGAAAGTCTTGCACCTGGAAGCTTCTTTTTGAGGGCATCTTCTAAGTAGTGGCTGCGCCGTTCTACAACAATGTCTACTGTGCGGTTGAGATGTTCGGCTTCCAGCATCCAGAGTGGATTCATGAAAATCGACGATCCGAGCAGCACCACATCCGGTGCAGCCTTCTCTTTGAGAAAATCCTGAGTCGTCCAGTAGGCCCAGTGCTTGGCGGACGGAATAGTGTTGGGATCGACTCGCCCAAAAGGATCTTTCAATGCCAGAAAGACATTGACGAAAAGGACCACGACCATTGCCATTAAAATGGGGCTCTGGCTGACTGCGCGGGCGGCTTTTTTAAACGGCGAAGATACAGACAAGATATACGGTGTTTCCATGGAAATGCCGTCGCATTATAGCTTGACAGCTGAATAGCTTCTTTGGCTTTCGCTAATAGTTGCCGTTGAAAGTGCTATAAACGAGCAAGGACTGGGAAATCACTTAGTAATCAAAGAAATAAAGAGTTCTTACGCGGCTGTCGTCCGTTGGAAAGGACCTGGACCCGAAAAATGCCAGAAATTCCCAACAGGAGGGAGATACGCGGATTTGCCTAGCTATTTTAGGGGCAGGGAGTGCCTCTTGTGAACATTAACTCAGTTGGCTTAGAAGTCTCGGTCATTGTCATTCTCGTTCTAATCAATGGGGTGTTTGCCCTTTCGGAAATGGCACTGGTGTCCTGCCGCCGCCCATTGCTGGTACGCTTGCGGGATGAGGGACGCAAAGGCGCCAAGGCTGCGTTGGACCTGACCGATTCACCCAACACTTTCTTATCGACAATTCAAATCGGCATCACCCTGGTTGCGATTCTTGCCGGTGCTTTCGGCGGTGCCACACTGGCTGACGAATTGTCCGACCAGATTGAAGCTTTCGAGCACCTGCGTCCATATGCCGACCAGATTGCTTTCATTTTCGTAGTTGTCTGCACTACTTATTTATCGCTTATTGTCGGTGAGCTGGTGCCCAAGCGCATCGCACTTTCCAATCCTGAAGGCATCGCCTGTGTAATCGCGCCCACGATGAAATTTTTGTCTAAAATCGCATCGCCCCTGGTCAGTTTTCTCTCCGTATCGACCAATCTTGCTGCCGGCGCTTTCGGCGTGGAAGATGACAAAGTACGTGAAGTGTCCGAGCGGGAAATTCAGGCGATGGTGGACGAAGGCGCGCGCGTGGGGGTTTTTCAAGAAACGGAGCATGACTTACTCTGTGGGGTTTTCGGGCTGGACGACCGCAAAGTCTCGACTGTGATGACGCCTGTAACCGAGCTGATTTGGCTCGATATCGATTTGCCCTCGGAAGACTTGATGGCCAAAGTATTTGCGCATCCACACACGAAATATCCAGTCTCTCGCGGCACTCTGGATAACTTTCTGGGTGTAGTAAGGTCTCGCGAGCTTTTGACCAGGTGGGGAAAAGACGGAAAAATCGATCTGGAAAAATTGCTGCGCAAGCCGCTTATGATGCCGGATACGAAAAGCGCCCTCAGTGCTCTTGCCGATTTCCGCCGCGAGAAGATGAGCGGTGCCATGGTAGTCGACGAGCACGGCACTCTGCGCGGATTGGTGACTGTTTCCGATATTCTCAGCTCGATTGTCGGCGATGTGCAGATTTCGGATGAAACCGTTTCGCACCTGACTGTAATTAACCGCGATGACGGCGGATTTTTAGTAGATGGAATGTTGCCCATTTCGGAATTTAAGAAACGGCTATCGTCCGCAGAGTTGCCCGATCCGCACTCCGGCGCTTACCAAACCGTAGCCGGACTCGTGGTTCACCTTTTGGGGCATGTGCCTGCTGCTGGAGAGGTAGCCACCTGGAACAATTTGCGCTTTGAGGTCGTGGATATGGACGGCTTCAAGATACATAAAGTAGCTGTTTCTTACCACAAGGCATCGTGAGTAAGCGGCGGCGTGCTTTGGTATGATAGTTAAGAGGGCTCTAATTTAGCAACAGGCCACATGGACGACACAGTCGACACCTTGCTGCGCATGCTACCTGAAAAAGAGCAGGAGATGGGAAGCGAAAGCACCCAACTCGCTGACTATTTGACGGTTCTAGCGCTGACTTTGTATCACGAAAGCCGCTTCTCCGAGGCGGAAAGTATGTTTATGCGTGCTCTCACGATTCGGGAAAAGGTCCTGGCTGTCGACCACGCTGATATCGGCGTGTCGCTCAATCACCTGGGCATGGTGATGCTGGCGCAGGGGCACTTTTCTTCAGCCGAGCCGCTCTTCAAGCGGGCACTGACTATTCAGGAAAGAGCGCTGGGCTTCGAGCATATCAGCCTGGCTGCTGGGCTCAATAATTTGGCAGAACTCTATCGAATTTTGAATCGTGGCGAACAGGCTGAAAAGCTTTACCGGCGAGCGCTGACGATTCGCGAGCGCCACCTGGGCTCGGATCATCCGGAAGTGGCAGAGGTGCTCAATAACCTTGGACTGCTTTATTACGACCAGGGCAGAAACGCTGACGCCGAGCCTCTCTATAGAAGGGTGCTGGCAATTCAGGAAAAGTATTTGGGCAAGGATCATCCTATCGTGGCGACCACCCTGTCCAATCTCGCGGCTCTTTTCACTGACAAAGATTCTTTCGAAAAGGCCGAACCGTTGCATATTCGCGCTTTATCAATCAGAGAGCGCATTCTCAGCACCGAGCACCCAAAAGTGGCGGAAAGCTTGAATAATCTGGGTTGGCTTTATCATCAGCGCGGCAATTATTCGCGCGCGGAATCAATGTATTCCCGTGCCATCCAAATTTGGGAGCGTTCGCTCGGACCGGAGCATTCCAATGTGGCAGCCTGTCTGGAAAATTATGCTGATTTGATGCGCAAAACCGACCGCGAATTAGATGCGGTCGCTCTCGAGCAGCGCGTCTATGTGATTCGCAGAAAAAACTCGCATTAGCGTCAGATATTTCATCCCATATAAAAGATAAGCGCTAGAATCTAGAACGGAAAATCCGTTCTGTCTCCGCATGCAAAAAAAATGATTTCCACCAAAGCAAGCGAAAGAGAGAGTTTCACTCTCACGAAAGTTGAAATAGAAGGCATCCCCAACGCAAATATTCTGGAGAGTGACTCGATCGATAGTTTGCTGGTCGCGCCCGGACGGCACTTGCTCGGCTATCGGCGCCAATTGGCAGCTTTCACAGCTACTGTTACGTGGATTGACGCGCTGGCAGCTGCCGGCGAGTTGCCGAAAAATTTAAACGATCTCTGCACCGTCACAGTTATGGCTGAAGGCTGCGGGCATAATTTGCCCGGTGCACTGGGATGCGCACTGGATGGAGCGCATTACCGCGGAGACAATTGGATAGGAGTCAGTCGCTTTGCTTTGCCAAAAGACACGAGCAAAGATTATGTGGATTTCGACGCCAGCGTAAAGTATATGCGGATGCACTCGGTCGCGGACAATTGGCTGATGCTTGATACCATCGCCACTGGTGCGACCCTGGTTAAAGGTCTGACTGCGACATTTGAAAACTGCAAGAAGCCGAAGAGAATTTTGCTGGCGGCAACCTGCGGATCGATTGTTGGAACTCGAAAAGTCGTTGAGTATCTGGCATCAGAAAAGATTGATGTGCACGTGACTTTCTGGGGAGCTGCATTCGGACTTTGGCATGACGGAACAGGTCTGCCGTGGTGTCACCCCGATACCAAAATTTCAGGCACTACTCGTGGTGTGACCAATCGTCAAATTGCCGGACGCTTATTTAACGAAATTGCCGGTTTTTGCGCAGTCGGAGATTGCTCTGCCAATTTCTTCGATGTGGAAGACGCGAAGAAAGTCTTGAAGGAAGAAGAATTTCGCTTCAACTGGAAATTGCCGGCGATTTAGGCGAGCTTTCCTGTTTGAATTTTTATGCGCCGAGGGATTCTAAATCGGTTTTGATTTCAGCAGCGCATGTGTAGCGATTTTTCACTGAAAGAGCAGTTGATTTCGCAACTAGATTGTCAATGCTTTCGCTCAAAGAATCCAAAGTTTTCTTCGGATGCGAACAGGTAATAGGTTCCGGATCTTCGCCTGTGAGAATGTAAAACAAAGTAGCGCCCATGGAGTAAATGTCGCTCTGTATTGTCGGTTTTCCGCGGAATTGCTCAGGTGCAATGAAGCAGTGTTTGCCGACTACTGTTCCTGTCGCTGTCGATTCTTGTTGTTGTGCAACGTTAAAGTCGACAAGTTTCAACGTTCCATCGCGAGACAAAATCAAGTTATCCGGTGTGAAATCTCTGTGCACTACAGGTGGTTCCAGACCATGTAAATATTCCAGCATCTCGCACATTTGAAGCGAGAGAGAGCGCACCTCACTTTCACTCAAAGCACCTTCGGCAGAAACTTTTTGACGAAGGGACATGCCATCAATACGTTCCAAGACCAGGTAGCCACGATGGTCTTCGATAAAGAAGTCGATCAATTTGACAATCCGGTCATGATTGAGTTTGCTCAGAATTTCAGCTTCATTTTGCATTTTTTCAACCGACTGCCGGCGCACATTTACGTCCACGTAAACTGGAAGAATAAATTCTTTCAATACAACAGCGCCGTTGCTATCTGTTTCGCGAGCTGCGTAGGCTGTACCCTGACCTCCGACTCCCAGGCGCCCGAGAATTTCAAACTGACCATCTCGCAACATTGCTCCTTCATGCAGCGGAGTCAGTCGCTCTCGCTTCGGCGGTTGCGACAACGCTTGCAACCACAATTCCGTATATCCATGAGTATGCGGTTCCGAAAGCATGTCAGCCAATTCGGGCGCTCGGGATGCGTGTGGCGCCCATCGATTGATTGCATCCATTAAGGCCTGCCGGTCGCCAATCGATGGCAGTGCACCATATTTGAATTTAAGCGGTTCGCCTTCTAAGGGTGTAAAACACAGGAGGCTGTCTTGGGGTGAGGTTTTGTTTGGCGGCCATTCAACACCAATTCTGTGCAAGTTTTTCCAGGGAACGGTTTTGCGCAACCATTCACTCTTGCGCTTCCATACCAGTGAGATTCCCGTTGCATCCAGCACGACCTGCGTTGGATGGCGCAGGTAGAAAAACATCATTGCGAAAAACGCCAGGAAAAGAATGAATGTCATCCATTGAACTATGAGAACATTGGACATCATCAAATCTTGGGAGGCACCATTCTGCGGCAGAGTCATTTGGCTGTGAGTCAAAGTAGTGACAATAAGCTCGATAACTTTTCCTGGACCGCCAAAGCCAAAGAAGGTGACCACTAGTATGGTGGCAAACCATGTTTTCGGTGCACTCCAGGCGGAAAATCTGTGAGCAAGCCACTTTTCCGTGCTTGCATAAGGACGGTAAGGAAGAACTATTTCTTGATTGTTGAACTTTTCGTTTGTAATTTTATTCCCAGATAACCTTGTGTCCGAATTTCTATCCGGCAGTTCGGATGTTTCTTCCGGCTTGACTGAAACAACATAGCCAACTACTTCGCTTTGCTGTGGTGTCTCCTTCAATTCCGGCTGCTCTTCTTGCAGACTTACATCGTTTTCTTCCTTCATGGCGCAGTCCCGTCGGATCTATTAGTTTCGACACTGCCTGCGCCTACCTTCATTCTCAAGTCCGCGAATTCGGTTGCGACGACGCTCGCTGATTGTGGACGCTCAGATTCTTCCATGCTGGTTAATTTGAGCACCATTTTGTCCAGTTCATCGGGTACGTCGGGACGCAGTTCTCTCGGGCTTGATTCGGATAAAGGTTCTGGATCTTTCGCCGTAAGCAAATAATGCAATGTGCCACCAAGCGAATAGATGTCGCTCAGAGTGCTTGCTTTTCCGCGCAATTGCTCTGGTGCCATGTAAGCTTGTTTGCCAACCAGTGTGCCTGTGGCGGTGCCCACGAATTCATTGGCGGCGCCGAAGTCGATTAGCTTTACGGATCCGTTTTCATTCAGAACAATATTTTCCGGCGTCAAATCTCTGTGAATGATGGGCGGTGTTTGTTCGTGCAGATATTTGAGAATGCCGGCGATTTCATGAGCCCATTTAACAACATGTGCTGTCGGTTGCGGCCCGTTCTGTTTCACCAATTGCCGCAAGTCCTGTCCTCGGACGTATTCAAGCAAAAGATAGTGTCGCCCTTCTTCATGAAAGTGATCGAAGACTTTGGCAATCTGATCGTGATCGAGACGAATGAGAAATTGCGCTTCGCGTGCAAAAAGCTCCATCGCTTTTTCGCGCGCTTTTTCATCGGTGCCTTCAGGAATGACAGCTTCTTTCACAACAACCATATCTTTCTCGTTCAATTGAGCCAGATAGATTGCCGAGAGTCCGCCAAAGGCCAGCTGTTTTACAATTTTGACGCGTCCACCTTGAAGTTTTCGATCCGGCTCCAGAGGTACGAATGCAGTAGCGCTGAACCGGCGGCTCAATTCTTCCTCCCACATTTGGGTGTAACTGAGCTTATCTATTCCGAGGTTTTCATTCTGCAATTGATCGTGAAAGGCGATCAATTCCGGTGTACGGTTGCAAGAAGTGCCCCATACTTCGAGCGAAAGCAGCAATCGTTCCAAGTCGCTTCTTTTCAGGCTTTTCAAGGGAATATCCACATGCCCGCCGGAATTGAAATGCAAGTCGAGTTTGCCCTGTGGAAGTTTGTCTTTGGTCTGCATTTGGCTGTCTGAAATGAGTAAACGCGCTTCTTTGAGATCAGACCACATTCTTTCTCTGCGAAATTGCAGCAT
>PNKB01000159.1 GCA_013997645.1 Cyanobacteria bacterium PR.3.49 | reverse complement strand
GTCTCGAGTGTTCGCATATACTTGTCGCCACTGGACGAGTTTCAAACAATGAAAAACTCGACCCTGAAGCAACCGGTGTGAAAGTCGACAAAAGAGGCTACATCGAGGTGAGCGAGTTTCTCGAAACCACTGCCGAAGATATCTGGGCAATCGGTGATTGCAATGGCGGTCCGCACTTCACGCATGTTTCCTGGGACGATTACCGCATTTTGCGCGACTTATTCTTGCATGGCAAAAAGCGTTCTACAAAAGGACGTTTGATTCCATATACATTGTTTGTCGATCCGGAATTGGGAAGAGTGGGAATGACCGAAGCAGAAGCGCGCAAGGCAGGTCATGAATTGCTGATCGCCAAGCTGCCTGCAGCCAAGGTGCCGCGTGCCACCACCGCCGGTGAGACCAGAGGGGTGTTGAAAGCGGTGATCGATAAGAAAACCGGCCACATACTCGGCTGTTCTATTTTTGCGCACGAAGGTGGCGAGATAATGTCGGTCGTGCAAATGGCGATGCTTGGAAATCTCACCTACGAGCAGGTTAGAGACACAATCTGGACGCATCCTACAATGGCTGAAAGCCTGAATATACTTCTTGCCAACGTTGCATAGAAACCTCTTGGCTTGGCATTACCCTCCTAAATTATTTGATTTGCCGGTAGCCCAATTTAGTTCCAAAACCCGTTTTACAAAGGACCAGTACATAGCAATGAACAGCAAAATTCGCCTGGCCGCCCTTTCCCTTTTGACGAGCACTCTGGCATCCAGCATGTTGCCATCGATGTGTCTGGCTGAGGAAGCCACCAAGGCGACGCCGGAGTCGGCTTACCGCACTTACCACCAGGCGATGGTCAACGCCAAGACATACAAGGATGTTACTCCCTACCTCGTGGCTAAGGCTGTGAAAGAAATGGAAGATACGCCTGCCGAAGAACGCAAGATGATGTTCGGTATGCTCAAAGAGCTTTGCCCGAAGGATGTGCGTATCGTGTCCTCGCAAATCGACGGCGAGAAAGCTAGCCTGAAGCTCGTTGTCGGTGACGGGAAGCCGGTAATCGTCGACAGACCGATTTTTGGAAAAACCAAAGAAGAGACCAGCGGCGAATGCACCATGTTTGTCGAAAACGGTCAGTGGAAGGTCGACAAAGAAAGTTGGAAAACAAAATCTTCCTCAGTCGATTCAGCAGGGCCGGCTGATGCTGCCCCGAAAACCGAAGCGAAGCAACCTTAACTTTAGCGCCGCGCAAAATACTCGGAGAAATCCAAGTTCATCTTTTCGAATGCCCGCTGCAAGTCTTCAGTAATCGGCGCCTGAATCGAAATGCTTTCATCATGCCTATTTTTCAAGCTCAGTTCAAAGGCGTGCAATGCCAATCGATTCAGATCGAAAGTTTCACGGAAATAGCGATTGATGTCGCCTTTGCCATATCTAACATCACCTACGACAGGGTGACTGAGATGTTTTAGATGGCGGCGTATCTGGTGCAAGCGACCTGTGATCGGACGAGCCTCGACAAGCGACCAGCGATCTATATGGCTGATTGGCGCAAATTCCGTTATTGCGTCAACTCGCACATGATGTTTTTCCTTAGGAATCGGATGGTCGAGAATGCAGCCTTCTTTCATTGGTCCGCGAACAAGTGCCATATATCTTTTCTTGAACTCGCCTGCCTGATTCTGCTGTTGCAAGATGCGAGCGGTCTCAGCGTCTAAAGCGAAAAGCAGGACACCGCTGGTGCCCCTGTCTAGTCGGTGGGCGGCAAATACCGGCGCCATGACTATTTGATCGCGGACGATATCGGCTGCGGTGACAGGATCGTTGTCCCAACCGCGATGAACGATCATTCCTGATGGTTTGCTGACAGCGATCATAAACTCATCGCGATATAAGACCGGCAGGCTCATTTTCCAGTTTCCGTTTTCAGCTTAATGCCCACCACCACTACCTGCAGTGGCAATTACTTCGCCAGTGTCTTCCACGCGCGTAACCAGCAATGCTGCAATAAGCAGTGATGCTCCCCCGAGCATCACCACATAGAGAGGATTGCTGTGAAATACATATTTGACCAGGGGCTGAAAAGTCACCGAGGCAAGAATTTCAGGTATGACAATGAAAAAATTGAAGACGCCCATGTATACGCCGGTTCTTTCAGGCGGGATGGCCGCCGAAAGAATTGCATAGGGCATCGCCAGGATTGAAGCCCAAGCTATGCCCACTCCTATCATTGTAAATTGCAAAGCTATCGGGTCATGTATGAAATAAATCGAAAGCAGGCTCAGTCCGCCGGCTGCCAGTGCGACTCCATGAATGAGTTTGCGGCTGAATTTTTGAGCTAATTTCGGCAGCATGAAAGCAACAATGAAGCAGACAATCGAATAAACGGCAAAGCACCAGCCTGCCCATTCGGTCGCTTTGTCAAATAGCTCGGATTTTGGTCCTGGAGCCTGAAAGACGTGGTATGCCGTGGTTAAACCAAAAAACATCCACATGCAAAATAATCCCAGCCATGTGAATATCTGCACGACTGCCAACTGCCTCATCGTCTTCGGCATGTCGCGCACTGCTTCAGGAATTTCGTGGAAGACTTCTTTGAGTAAGCCTAACAAACCGGGATTTTCCCGGCGCTGTTTTTCAAATGTTTCCATATCGTCGGGCGGATATTCGTTGGACAAGAACACCGTCCAGAGAACGCAAAGCAAAAACATGGCGGCGCCTATTTTAAATGAATATTGCACTGTGAGCGGTACACCGTTTGGTGCTAAGCCGGTAATGCCTGCGTTCCTAAAAATCAACGGCAGGGCATTAGCCATGGTGGCACCGATGCCGATGAAAAAACTCTGCATGATAAAACCGGTAGTGCGTTGTTCGGCATTAAGTTTGTCCGCGACAAAAGCACGAAACGGTTCCATGCTGATGTTGATGGATGCATCGAGAATCCACAGCAACGTGGCCGCCAGCCAGAGTGCAGGACTGTCCGGCATAAAGAAGAGCGCGATTGATGCCAGAATTGCACCGACGAGAAAATAGGGGCGTCGCCGCCCCAACTTTACCCATGTCCTATCGCTCATGGCGCCGATGATCGGTTGCACGAGCAATCCGGTCACCGGTCCGGCCAGCCAGAGGATGGGAATTTGTTCTGGATCTGCACCGAGCTTGGTGTAAATGGCACTCATGTTGGCGAGTTGCAAACCCCAGCCGAATTGAATTCCGAGAAATCCGAAATTCATATTCCAGATTTGAGCGAAACTCAGCCTGGGCTTCATGTTATTTAGCCAGCGGCGGTTGAATCACCCGGTCGAGGACATGCAACATTCCGTTGGTGCAGGGAATGTCTATTACTTTCATCAAAGACTTGTCGGCATAATAGTCGCCGCCGGGGTTTGAAAAACTAACGCTGTGCCCTTCCATGGTTTTGACCGTGCCCATCTGCGCAAGATCGGCTGCTCTGTAGTTGCCGGGGATAATGTGATATTCCAGAACTTGACGCAATTTCTTCTTGTTATCGAAAAGCTGGGAGAGATCATCGGCAGGGTAGTGTTTGAACGCGTCATCGCTGGGCGCCAGGAATGTGAAAGGTCCGTTGCCTTTCAAAACTTTGTCCAGTTCGAACGCCTGCGTCAGTCCGTCGCGCAGCGTCATAAAACGCGTCACTTCGTTTTCTTTGAGCGTGTTGATGATGTCCAATTTCTTGCGCTCAAAACCTTCCTTCTCGGAATACTTTGTTGTCTTTGCCGCAATTTTTACGGATTTGGACTTGTCAGAAGAAGATTTTGCATCGGCAGCATTGAAGCCGGTCATGACTGCAAGGCTCAACGCGAGTGCGGCTGACCCAAGCACGCGAAAACAGAACATAATTCCACCCCTCTAATGTGAGAGTAAAATTTTAACCCTTTGAAAACTTCCAGGCCTTAAATTGCGGGCCAGTCGATCGGATCCATGTTGGGAATTCCATCTTCAAAAGTATGTTGTCTGAGCGAATTTTCTCTCACCTGTATGACGATGTAGACGAGAGGTTCGGCGGAATTATTGCGCCATGTTCTTAAACCGTTGGGCGCAATTCTCACGATAGAGCCTTCCGATACATCGATTATTTCATGATCGATCTGCATCTGCCCTTGACCCTGGATGAAAATGTAGACCTCTTCGTTTTCCTTGTGCTGATGCGAGAAAGGAACAGCAACACCGGCAGGAAGCGAGTTGATTGAAATTTCGCATCCGGTAAAGTCCAGATGATCTTTCAAAAAGTGTTTGCCGCGAACTTTGCCGCGCACCGGATGTTCCATTTTGTGCTGCGACCAATCTTGCAGCGAACCGCCGTTATAGAGGGAATAGTTGGTTCCGCGCTTTGTCTCATTGGCCGCAGCTATTTTTGTGTCTGACATATTTTTTCTCCTTTTCACGCGAATGAATTCGCGCACGAATAAATTCCTCAATTGAATCCAATTGAAGTTTTGATTGTGATACTACCTGTGATGCCTGGCGCTTACTTTTTCAGCGCTTGATTCTCAAAGTTTCGATTTGATTGAGAATGCCTGATGCCACCGATTCCATATACTGAGTATCGGAATAAAGTCTGGTCAGCATGATGGCGCCCTCTAATCCCGCAACAAAAGACCTTGCAATTGCTTGCGGGTTTGCCTCCGGTTCGATGTCGCCTTCCTCGATACTCTTGCGCACCAGTGCTTCGGCAGTGGCCAACACGGCATCCATCGCTTTCATGACCCGTAGTTTCATCTCCGGGTGTCCGTCGTCGCTTTCCACTGCACTATTTAGAAGCGGGCAGCCGCCAGGGATTGGCGGATCGGATGCAGTGTTTTTGAAACAATCGACAAAGGCTATTAGTTTGTCGATGGCTTTGTCGTGCTCTGCGATTTTTTCCTTGAAAATAGCCGATGCCGTTTCGAAGGCATAATCGAAGGCTTCCAGTGCCAGCTGATCTTTACTAAGGAAGTGATTGTAAATTCCTCCTTTTTCCAGACCCGTAGCACTCATTACGTCCGACATGGACGCGCCGAAGTAGCCGCGGCTGTTGAATAGCGCTGCCGCTTTGCCCAGAATCATGTCGCGGGTTACTTTGCCTTTTCCCATGTCTTCTCAATTCGGACCGAACGGTCTGAAATATACAACCGACCGCCCGGTCTGTCAAGCCGTCTTGAAAAGTCCCCTGTCTATGTCTCCGCCAGCGGGTCGTACTCCTGCTCGCTCAGCCCGAAAGTCCAGGCCACGCCTTCTCTGGCGGATCTCGTCGTGGGCGGCACGCGCAAGAAATAATTGTTGTAGCTGCCGTCCGGTTCCGGAGTGCTGTTGATCACATGGACAATGACGATGTCTTCGTGGTTATCGCCAAATGATTGCCGGTAAAGGGCGCCGCATTTGTCTTCCTGCACTTTCCTGGCGCCCGAATCTTTAATAAATGCCTCCAAACCGTACATCTCGAGCATCATGCGCCTGATCTCGACATTCGGCTCGTAGAAAATCTCGGTCACGTCCTTCTTAATGGCGAATTCCAGAAAGCGGTCGGGAACGAAGGTCCCATGCCAGGCGAAGGTTTCCCAGCCGTCGCGGTATTGCAGAGCGCAGCCGATGGAATTATGCAGCTGACCATCGGAGTCGACGCTCAATCGGTTGGGTCTGTCGATCATCAAGCAGACATCTTGAAACGGCCACCACCACCCACCGAAATTGGCCAATTGGAAGTAAGGTAACAATTCCGGCAATTTCAATCCGGCCGAGCCGGCCAGATCGTAAAAGGGCAAGTCGGCATCCAGGTTGCCGTGCCCTGCGTAGGCAATCTGTGCCAGGGCGGAAGTAGCCAAAGCAGCAGTAAGAGGTCGGTCGTCAAACTCTAAGGCCGGGTCTGTGTACTGCAACGGGAGCACTTGTTTCATCTCCTCGATGATGCCGCTCAGAAGCGCAGGTGGAGCCAATTGTCCCCAGACCCCTTCGAGATTTATTTGATTGATGCCCGGTCCAACATGTCCTACAAAACCGGCCAGAACCGCATTGCCAATTTGCTGCGGAATTGTGCCGAATGAGCGTAGAATCGCCGGCGTAAGCTTGTTCTGCACTGTTGTCCAATAAGGCGTCGCATCGGTTTCCCACCATTGCGCGCCGCCCTGCGCTTCTATCATTTTCCAGAGTTTGGCGCTGCACGCATTCTTGAATTTGGTTACTACTTGCGCATGAACACTGTTAGTACCCTTTGAGAGCAGTACTGCCGCAATTGCACCATGAAACGGCGATCTAAGCCACAGAAAATAGCGAGGCGGGCTGACGCCTGCATTTTTGTAGATCTGGCTGACGGCTTCCTGCGCTTTAGGCCTGTTGCAAGCCGAGGTGTTGAACGCCACTTGCTTGCAGCGCGCGATTTGCTTTTTAACTACTTCATCAGCGTTGTGGCCGACTTCGAACTCAGCCGAGGGCATATTAGTCGACTACGAGCCTGGTGGAGCCGGGCACATATTCTCGTTGCTGAACAACCCTGTAAATGCCCGGTTTGAGGGTGATGGCGCTGTGCTCTTCGTGCACCAGAATGGCGCCGTCCAGCGCTTCGATAAAGCGCTCGGCGCCGTGTTGATAGAGCTTGGCGTAACGTGCATCGATCGCGTGCGCGTGTCCGGTTGTCTCTCCCCATGCCAAAACGATGCGCTGTTCGACGGGCTTCCTTTGCGCATTTTTAGGCAAAGATGGAACTCTTGCCAAAAGTACGTCGCCCTGCCTGTAGGTTTCTACCATGTTAACGTCCCCACTTGTCTCAGCTTGTCTTGCTCTCCGCTTGACCCGCCTGCCAATGCTGTGTGCTTGGGCATGCTTGAATTCTACAGCCAATTTCACGCCCTTGCCTCTTTATACCCTTTAATGCGGATTTTTCCGGCAGATGGGCGCAGCAGGGCGGTTCTCAACAGGCGGGTTCAATGAAACTTTGATCCGGCTGGGTTACACTTCTCAGGTTCAAGATAAGGGGAACAGTTATGAGATTTGGAGTTTTTGGCAAAGTAATGTTGTCCATCAGTTTGCTCTGCGGGCAGTCGGCTTTTGCTCTAACCGCTGGTGGTGCGGCGCCGGCAAGCGACAGTTTGATTTGCGCAGCCGCCTCACATTCCAAATCGAAAAGATCAGGCGTGCCCGCCACTGCCGTTGAAACCGCTCCAGAGGCGTCATCTAATAAGGCGACACAACCCTGTGATTGGACACCACTCTTGATGGTGCCCATCAGCACACCGCGCCCCTTCCGCGGCAGCGACGGGATGTACAACCTCGTTTACGAAATGCAATTCACCAATTACTGTGCAAAGCCGTCGAAAATAATTTCTTTCGAGGTGCACAACGGTAAAGGCGATCTGGTCAAAAGCTATACTCCGCAGGGTTTGCATAGTCGTTTGCTCAATTTGAGTTTGACCAAACCAAGCAAAGGCAAAGCCGCCGATGGTGATATTATTCCGCCCGGCGGCACTGCTGTTGTCTGGATGAATCTGGAGTTCAAAGACAAGGAAAGTGTGCCGCGACATCTGGTGCATAAAGTTGTGATCGAAACAGAATTCGCCGGGAAAGTACGCCAATTCGAAAACGCAAATTGCAAACTTGCAGTAGAGGACAAACCGCCGGTGGTGGTAGGACCTCCGCTTAAGGGAGGACGCTGGTTTGCCTCCGGTGGCTATGCCGGTGAATCAGGACACCGCCGTGCACTGTTTCCACTGAGCAATCGATTGGTCAATGCGCAAAGATATGCCATCGATTGGCTGCTGATGACTGAAGACAATCATGCCTTCAATGGCGACGGCAAGCAGTGCGCCCAATTTGCAGGCTACGGCAAACCTCTTATTGCAGCGGCAGACGGCACGGTCGTCGGTGTAATCGACCGCTTTGAGGATCAAGTCCCCAATGATGCAAAAGGCGATCAGCTGCCGTTTTACCCGGGTGGCAATACTTGCGTCATCGATATCGGCAACGGATATTATGCATTTTACGCCCATATGAAACCGGGCAGCGTAAAAGTTAAAGAAGGGCAGAAAGTAAAACGCGGCGATGTGATTGGCATGCTCGGCAGCTCCGGAAATTCGAGCGCACCACACTTGCATTTCCATGTCATGGACGGTCCGTACATTCTCGGATCGCGCGGCGTGCCATATGTTTTCGACACTTTCACGGTCAATGGCTACTGTGATGAGGACAAGGCGGAAAAGGCGATCGAGGGCGGTGGTGTCGCACCGATTGTCAAATCGAAATTCGACGGTAAACATGCCGAAGAGTTGCCGCGTGAAGGGATGCTGATTGTCTTTCCTGAATAGATTCAAAATGGGCAATAAGCCGCCAGCAGGATCTTGCAGCAATGTCTAAAAAAAGGTCTAAAAGCGAAAGACGCCGGGCACGCATGACTCATTTGCCGCCCGGCACTGCACCAGGCACTTTGATACCGGCACCGGATGCGGTGCAATCAAAAATCGACATTATTGCCTACGGTCCTGGAGGAATTGTAGAAAAGGAAATTGCCGACCCGGAAGAAGTGCAGAGTTACATCGGCAAGTGGCCGGTTGTTTGGGTAAACGTCGAAGGTCTTGGATCTGCTAATGTCGTGAAAAGAATCGGAGAAATCTTCTCCATTCATAATCTCGCGCTGGAAGACGTTTTGAACGTCCACGAACGCGCAAAAATCGAACGATACGGTGACGACCTGTTTCTCGTGATGCATATGATGGAGGTTAACGACCATCTCGAATCCGAGCAACTGAGCGTCTTTAGCGGCAAGCAATTCGTCGTCACTTTCCAGGAAGGACCAATCGATACATTGGATCCCGCTCGCGAGAGAATTAGACGAGGGCAAGGGCACATTCGCCAACTTGGATCCGATTATCTTCTTTATTCAATTATAGACTCAGTCTTAGACAACTACTTTCCAATTTTGGAAGTCTACGCAGAGCAGCTCGACAAGCTGGAAGACGAAATTATTTCCAAGCCGACGACGGAAGTTGCGGGCAATGTCCATCTTGTAAAACGTGAACTTCTGACTTTGCGGCGCTCAGTCTGGCCGCTTCGCGAAGCGATTAATTCACTCATTCGTGACTCCGAGGGCAGTTTTTCCGAAGAAACCCGATTTCATTTGCGTGACTGTTACGATCACGCAGTGCGCATCATCGATTTCATCGAAACATACAGAGAGCTCTCAGCTGATTTGATGGACATATATTTGTCAAGCTTGAGCAACCGTATGAATGAAGTGATGAAAGTGCTGACCATCATCACTACACTTTTCGTGCCTCCTACGTTAATTGCAGGCATCTACGGAATGAATTTCAATACCGAAATTTCACGCTACAACATGCCTGAGCTGAACTGGGTTTATGGCTATCCGTTTGCACTGATTTTGATGTTGATTGTATCCCTGGGTGTGATCGGACTGCTCTGGTATAAAGGTTGGTTGCCCGCACTCGGCAGACGCGGCAACGGAAATTGAACAAACATATTTCTGCTTTCATTCACCCTTCGAAAAACGTTGCTTGAATTTTATGATGCGTACAACGCGCACTGTAACTGCGTTTGCTCACTTTTGCCTCTTTCGTGCGCATCTGATAGGCTAGAGTAAGGAGGTTGCACATGAAGGAAAAACATGTTGCATTAATCAGCGTTGCCACCGCATTTAGTTTGCTGGTGTTCTTGCTGTCCGTTTTTATTGCTCCTTGCGATGCCTTTTCCATTAAGCGCAACGCTGCTCAGGGAGCCAAATTATGCTGCGGTGTTGCCACCAGTTCCAGCATTTTTCTTGTCGAAACAAAACCGTCAGTAGACAGTTTTGATACATCCGCTTTTCTTTCACCAAACGTTCTGCCATTGATTCTTCAAGGACAGAGCGACAATACATTCAACAAAAAAACCGTGATTCTAAGCGGGGTGCCGAGACCAATCTGGCTGCTCAATCGATCGATACTGATTTAGTCGATAGAAATTTCCCGTTTTTTATTTTCAATTCCACAGGCGCGCATGCCTGTGGCAAATGCTAACTGGAGGTTTTTATGAGTGAGTTCAGAATGCTTGGCCTGGCTTTTTCGACAATGCTGCTGGCATCAGCCCTTTCTGCCTTTATGCTTTACGTGCTCAAGGTTAACGATGCCGTTTTGCTCGGTGTCACAACCACCATCGCTCTTGTTTCTTATGCCGGTGCGTGCATTTATTGCTTGCCGCGTGTAAGGCGACCTCATCCAGAAGCAGAGCGCGAAAAAACATAAGGAGACAGATCATGAATAATTACGATTATCTGGAGGCTGGGCGAAGTGAAACGGCTGCCGGAAAGCTCAGATTGCTCTCTCGTCACTCTTGCGCGAAAATCCGTGCCAGAGTGGCGGAGAATGCCGCCACTTCAGAAGAATTGCTTTCTCAATTAACAAAGATGAATGCGAAGACGTGCGAATTTCGGTAGGCAGCAATCCGCTTACGCCGTTGAAAATCAGGTTCAGATTGGCTGTCGACGAGCATCCCGATGTTCGATACAGCATTGCTGAGAATGCCGCCACAGATCTCCTTGTCCTGTTTTGCCTCGTGCATGACGATAATCCATACGTGTCACAAAGAGCACTGCAAACAATCAAGCGCATCGCCTTCGGAAAAAAGCATAATGCAATGCAGCGATTACTGCTCTTCGAGCAAGGGCTCAACCAGGCAGGCGAGCATGCACGTATTTCTTAGCGTGACTATTTCTGATGCTTGGTGTCGAATTTCTCACCCAGTCCCATATCGCGAACGATGGAATCCAGCGAATCGGAGCTTGATTTGCTGATTGTTACTTCGCTGTCGTCCCTGGCGCGTTTGTACCCGGGCGGCAAATCGAATGCGTCGCAGGAAACGTTGGCGCGCTTGTAGGAAAACGTTTGCAGGATGAACTGTTGTTTGGGTGCCGAGGTGTTTGAAACTCCGAAGTAGCCGGAATTGTCCGGATTGTATACCTTCAAAGAAAGAGGTATCTGCTGTATTTCGGGCACCTTGTAAAGCTGGACGACTACAGTGGCACGCTCTTTGGGACCCGGCGACTTGTCGACGAAAAACTCGCCTGCCTGACCATATCGGAAATCAACCGGTTTGTGCATGCGAATCTTCGCTCGAGCCTGCGGGTCCGCCGCCAATGTGTAGACATCGGCCTCACGCCCCACCAGTCTGTCGGAGCCGGTTTTCACAATCGGCCAGTCGCTCATGTGCGCCATCATCACCCATACGCATCTCAGCCCGTGTTTTTTCCAGACCTCGAGCGACATGTCGTAATAGAGTTTGTTGCGCTTGTTGTAGACAAAGACGCGCCAATCCGGAGCTTTCGAGATAATAACGGTGCCGTTGACATTCTCGCTGATGCGCACAGCATCCGGCGCCAGAATCAGTTCAAGATTGCCCAGGTAGCAGTGCTTTTGCTGAATGACTTCCACTGACCTGGTTTTTGGCGCCACTGCCGGTTTTGCAAAAACCAACTGAGCGCTCGAAAACCCGATCATCATAGCCAAAACCAGGACGCCAAAAGAATGCGACCGGGTGCAAATCAAACCGGGCGAACGTTTGACTGTGAGTCTGGCTGGCCGCTCCATGACCCTATTCTAAATCAATAGACAGTTCCTATGCTTCTCATATATGAAAAATGCGCTATGCTTGAGCAGTGGTGCAGAGGGAGCTGGTTCATGATTTCGGGCGAAAATTTGCCCTGCATATCTTCCCCTGATGAGTTTGCCGAGATGGTCAAGGCAGCTCTAAAGAGCCGTGGTGAAGAGCGAACACTGCGCTTTGATACCGTACGATTTGCTTTGATTGTCGAAAACGAAAACGGTGAGCCTCAGCAGTTATTCGGGCTGGCGGCAATGTTCGACGAATACAATACAGCGCCGGAATCTGAGCGCAATGCAGTTATTGAGCGCTATTGCAGCTTTTTCCTTGGCGTTAATCGCAATGCTTTGCCGGAAACTTTCTCTGAAGCAAAAGATGGTCTTATGCTGATCATCAGGCATCGTTATCTTTATCAAGTCATGCAGATGCGCCTGGCTCTAGAACAGGGTATCACCGGAAAGAGCGATGAATTACCGGTGGAGCAAGAGATTCCCCATCTAGTGATCGGTGACGAATTTGCGGCCGGCCTTGGCTATGATTTTCCTGATGCAATGATTCAGATCACAGGTCGACAGCTAACGAAATGGGGTGTCACCTTTGATGAGGTTTATCAGTGCGCGCTGAATAATTTGAAAAGCCGCAGTGACAAGCCTTTGGTGGAGGCTGTTTCCGGAGTGTATATCTCCAACTGGCAGGATGGATATGATGCGTCTCGTATACTTCTCTGCGATCTGATTTCCAGTTTGCCAGTCAACGGCGCACCTGTTGTTATGATGCCCAGTGCGGAAAACCTTGTTATTACCGGCGCAGACGATATTGAAGGTCTTGCATCGGTGCTCAATGTTATTGAGCCAATGGCGGACAAACCGCGCTCGATGGTCAGTGTTCCGCTAGTTTTAAGAAGTGGTGAGTGGGTACCGTTTGAATTGGCTCCCGAGCATCCGCTTTATGAACGTTTTCGCGTGCTAAGAATTTCTGCCACCGCCCGCAGTTACGCTGATCAACGCGGAGTTTTAGCGGAGTGGTTGCAGAGCATAGGCGAGCCGGCAGTGGTGACGCCATATCTGGCTACTCAAAGGCGCGACGGTTCTGTCTCCAGTTGCAGCGTTTGGCCCGAAGGTTTGCCCTGCATGATTCCACGCGCCGACTCAGTTGTTTTCACCGGTGACAGCAGTGATTCCAACCAGGAAGTTGTGGCCTGCAACAGTTGGGAGAAGGTTTTGGAAGTCGTGGGTGGTCTTATGAAGCCGACGCCATTTCATCCCGAGCTGTACAAAGTTGAGCGCTTTCCTACTACCACCGAGCTTGCTCAAATCGGTATGGGCGTACAAAATTTGAAATAGGCTGACTTTGAAACAGCCTAACGGCTGTCGTGTCCGTGCCCGGTGCCGTCACCGTCTTTTGCCAGAATCATGGTTGATTTGGGACCGCTCATCCCTGCTATTGCTTTACCGTTTCCGTCGCCGCCGCGCACACAATAATTTTTCTGGGCGTCGGTGCTGCAGTATTCGATGACACCCGGCGCAACAGGTCCAGGCGCCTTGAGCCGCTCGGCAGTTGGACTTTTCATTTTAACCAGCACCGGATATTCAAGCTTGCCCGTGTACGGATTCGGCAGAGCGGTGCCTAGTTTTTTCTTCAGCCTGTCGCCCCAGGGAAAAAAGTATTTGAACTGATCATCAACCGCCTTGGGAAATTCGTGGTGCTCTTCTTTGTACAATTCCGCCGCCCACTGCACGGTGCGCATATTTGCCTTTACTTGAGAAGACGGGTCGGCGGAAAGCACATATGTTTGCTTCTTGTTTTTCGGCTCGGCCATTGCTTTTCCGTTACCGACTCCTCCGCGCACAGTGAAATCTTTGCCACTGGCGGCGATACTATATTCGACCGACCCCGGCGACATTTTAGTGGGAGGGGACTGGCGGCATTTCTCAGGGTCTGCGATTTTTCCTATCATAATCTGATTGCGCTTGCCGGTGTAGGGATTGAGCGGGACGGAGAAAGAAGTAAACGTCTTGTCGTCACACTCGCCGAAGATCATGTAAGACATGAAGGCATTATCGACTCGCTTCGGCAATTCACCTTTGTGATGGCTGGCATATCGCAGGGCTGCGCTTTGCACACGTTGCATCACCTTCAGTACATATTCGGCGCGCTCTTTTTCATTTTTGAATTCGGGCGCGATCATTTTTTGCACCGGTGAGAAAAAACTTTCCAGACCGAGATCGGAAG
>PNKB01000158.1 GCA_013997645.1 Cyanobacteria bacterium PR.3.49 | reverse complement strand
AAGCTGCGCCGGCAAAAGCAGCTCCGGAAAAGGGCATTCCTGCCTCGGCAATGACCGACTTATTCTGGAGCACGGATTTGAATTCGACTCTAGCCAAAGCAAAGACTCAGAAAATGTATGTACTAGTCGATTTTTATACCGACTGGTGCCTCTGGTGCAAGCGACTGGATCGCGATACCTTGAGCGATCCTGCCGTCATGGCTTATCTGAAAAAGAAATACATGCTGGTCAAAATCAATGCTGAAAACCCTAAGGGTGGAAAAGCAGCAGCTGAAAAGTACAAAGTATTCGAATTCCCTTGCCTTATGGTTTTCGAATCTTCAGGAAAGTTGGTCGGCAAAATCACCAGATATCTCAAGCCGGGCCAGTTTCAACAAGAGCTGGAAGACTTGATACTGCATCCACCTTCCGACCCACATGCGTCCTAAAGAGATGCAAGCTTAGCGATTGTTAACCGCTCAGGCGCCAGATGCGGCCGTCCTGCGCCTGGTGTGACATAATCTGTGGTCTGTTTGACTGCGGGCCCAGGCCTGCTCGTGCCTCCTTTCTGGCACCTCAGTTTTGACTTTCAGGAGAATCACCATGTCCCAGGCTACGGAAAGCAAAGAGCTTACGCGCAACGAAAACGGTATGCTCAAGGGCAAAAAAGGCATCATATTTGGTGTGGCAAACGATCACAGTCTGGCGTGGGCATGTGCCAAAGCGCTCTATAGTGAAGGGGCCGAGCTGGCTTTCACCTATCAGGCAGAAGCATTGGAAAGACGCATCAAGCCGCTGGCTGAAAGTGTCGGCAGCAAATTCGTGGAAATGTGCGATCTGGGCAAAGACGAAGACATCGCTTCCACTTTCGAAAAACTCGGCAAGCACTGGAATAAAATCGACTTCGTAGTGCACGCTGTTGCTTTCGCTAATAAGAAGGATCTGGAAGGTCACTTTGTCGATACATCGCGCGAAGGCTTCGCTCTTGCTCTCGATGTAAGCGCATATACATTGGTGGCGGTAACTCGCGCGGCACTGCCGATGATGAATGACGGCGGCAGCGTAGTTACTCTGACCTATTATGGTGCCGAGAAGGTTGTCCAAAACTACAATGTCATGGGCGTGGCCAAAGCTGCACTGGAAGCCAGTGTTAGATATCTGGCTGCTGACCTGGGAGAGAAAAATATCCGCGTCAATTCTATTTCGGCAGGACCGGTAAGAACCCTTGCAGCAATGGGAATCGCCGGATTCAGAGATATGCTCAAATTTGTCGAGCAGCGCGCCCCTCTCAAGCGTAACGTTCAGGCAGAAGAAGTCGGCAAAACCGCTCTCTATTTGACCAGCGACCTGGCTTCAGGCGTAACAGGCGAGTGCATACACGTTGATTGCGGGTACAGCATCATCGCTCTCTAATATTCGGAGGCCGGATGACGAAGGATAAGACCATACTTGTCCTTCTTATGATCGTTGCCGCCGCAGCATTCTGCGGCGGCTTCTTCCTTTTGCAACGCATCGAGAAAGACGGTTTGTTTCAAGGCCAGTCCACCTGGCTTTATCTCAACGGACGTTTTCGCACTCTGCTTGCCGAATCGGTGGAAAACAAAACTCAGGCTGCAGCCGACTGGCAGGCAACGCATGCGAGGCTTTTGCATAATGTCGGTATCACCTGCGGTTATACGGAACAATTGCCCGAAGCCATCAAGATTCTGAGCGAGTCTCTCGACTTCAAGATCAAAAGCAAATCGGTGAATACCAGTTCCGTTATTCAATCGATTGAAGCCCTGGGCAAAGCCTATTATGTGTCCGGCAATTATGATTGCGCGCGTACTGCGCTTGATTTTGCGGCCCGTGATTGGGTGCGTGAAGAGAATGAAGACTGCAAACAGTATGCGCGCTGCATGCTGGTTACGGCCCGCATCAATTTAACGATGGGCAATACCAAAGCTGCAGAATTTTGCCTGGGAAAAGCAAAAGGCATTTTCAAAAAAGACGATGACAGTGAGGGAATAGCGAAAGTACTTTTGCTTCTGGCCCAGAGTGCCATCATGCGTGGTGAATTTGCCATTGCGCAGGATCGCATCGACGAGGCCCGACCATATCTGAAAGCCGAGATGGGTCCAGACTATGAGTCGTATTTCAGCGATGAAGTGGCGTTGTTGAAGTGTTTGCAGGGGCAGGTGTTCGTCAACGCACCAAAAAGTGCGCGCGGTAATGCACCTGGCTCGCTGGACGACGGTATCAAATTAATAACGCAGGCAGTGAAAGAATCGGTCCAGTCATTTGGCTATGATGATGTTTACACTCAAAACTTCAGGCTGGCTCTTGCAGAAGCTTATAAAAAAGGCAAAGACACTAAACTCTGCCTGGAACAATTGTCCTTGATTGAGAGCAGCTTCGAGAGGATCAAACTTGCGCAGCATCCAATGCTCAGGCGCGTTTATCAGTTGCATTTAGATGCACTTTCGAATGATGAAAACAGCTCAAGCTTGAAAGACGCAATCACCGCAAAATTGGCTGCGGTCAAACCTGTTTCGTCAAAGGAAGGATTGAAAGAAGCAGACGCGCTTGGTCTGAAATTGAATCGTTCTTCCAAATTTTTGACCGGCAGAACTTACACGGATCCATGGATTTTGCCGCTCACCAGTCAGATAATCGCCTGGGCTTTCTCGGGTATGTTTGCCTGTGCTATGGCTTGTGCAGCTCAGGCTGGACGCAAAGGGTATTCAAGCTCAGTCTGGTTCATACTTGGTGTTTTTTTCAACCTAGTCGCATATTTGATCATCATGGCTTTGCCCACTCGCGACTCAACCTCGTGCGAGTACGGCGCCGACTTCAATATCGCCAGTGATGCGCGCGTCGGTGTCTTCGTACTTTCGATGATGCCGCTTGTCTGTATTTTAGGCGCGTCGATTTTTTATAAACCTGCTCCCCTACGAGACATTTTCATCGCTGCATTTCTGGCTTTGATCATTTGCATGATTCTGTTTCCACCAGTCTGGTGTTTTGCAATTGCTAAAAGCAAAGGGCGAAACAGTTTTTTCTGGGGTGTGATTGGGCTTTGCACAAGCATCTTCGGACTGGTTTTGCTCTTGCTTTCGCCGTCCGGCGAAAGCTCACCGGTTGATCAAGAAGAAACGCGCAACAGCCAAGCCGAATCGACTATGTTGGTAGTTTCAGCAATTCACATGGCACTGTTTTTGAGCGTCGTTATCAATATCGGCGTTTCGTGGATGCTCCATTTCGAGATCTGATTTTTGCCGCCAAATTAAAAGGACAACACCGGGATGTTGTCCTGAGAGGGGGTGGAACAGGCGTTTTAAAAGGATGACCTTGGCCACACTATCTTCTATTCACATTGTGTGACCGCATACATAGTTTGGAGCGCGCAAGTTGCTCCTCCGCAGCGGCGAATGAAGTCGCGCGCCAACTCTCTTATAGAATCCATGCTTTTGAAATTGGGCATGAAACCGAATTTGATCGATCGAGAATTCGCCAGAATATGTCGGACAAATCGAAGGCCGGGTTCGGTAATATCGATATTTTCCGGTCCACCACTGCCTTGCACAATGGTGCGTACAATCGACGCTTCAGCGACGAATGAAGTAACCAGATCGACCGGAGCCGGTAAAACAGGATCGAAGTTGATTTCATCGTTTTGAATAGCGTCGTCGTTCATGGAGGTCTCCCGAGGTCAATAATAAAGAAATTGTTGCGGTCACCATTGCAATCTAATCGCCCTTGGTGTGCTTGGCAACTAAACAAACGCTAAGGCTCAATATCCACGCGCTATTGAATCCATAGCGGCTCGCTATTAGTTAGGTAGAAACCGGCTCCATATGCGCTTTCTCAATGACTGTAAACCTGTGAATGCACTAGGTTTCGATATGTTGAGCCCGTAAATATGCGGATTTTAAGCATCGGTTATGAAGCTTCACTCACTTTCTATCCGGGCGCTTATCTAGGCCTGCCCGCACCGCTAATCGCACCCGATCTGACATAATTACCCTGCTGTATTCGCGCAAGCCGGGCATCTCGCCCTGCTTCTCCATCTTTACTGCCAGAGAATAAACCGATGATTACCAGCCAAGAATCCCAATCCAAGACCAAGGAGACTGCAAATAATTCGATGAAATGCCTTATCAAGGAAGATTTGAATAAAACGGTCTCACATTGAAGAGCGATATGCCGTCGCCGAAGCTCGGACTCGATGAAGTGAAGATTCGAGTGCTGGCTACGTCTGTTTGCGGAACGGACAAGAGCATCTACAACTCAGCGCAGAGCGAAGGCATTCGCAACGAGATGCAACGCTATCTCAACGGCAAATATGATCCAATTATTGTCGGTCACGAATTCTGCGGCATCGTAGAAGAAGTGGGTGAAGCTGCCAAAAACAGCGGCGTCCTCGTTCCTGAACATTTGAAAATCGAAAAAGGCGACTATGTCACCGCCGAGATGCATTTATCCTGCGGACATTGCTTTCTCTGCCGCACCGGCAACGAGCACATTTGCACCCAGGTAAAGGTAAAAGGAGTGCACCTTGATGGTTGCTTTGCCCAACATGTGGTCGTGCCCTACAAAAATGTCATTCTATTGAATAAGGGCGGTGACACCTCTCAGATACCTCCCCAAATCGGAGCCATGCTGGATGCCTTTGGCAACGCCGTGCACACCGTCTACGAGGCGGACGTACGAGGCAAGTCGGTAGCTATCCTGGGCGCCGGGCCGCTTGGACTGATGGCGGCATTTCTCTGCCATGACTTTGGCGCTTCCAGGATCTATATAACTGAAGCAATGGATACCGAACATCGCTTTAAGTTGGCTGAGTCCTTCGGCGCCGATGCTTGCTTTGATGTTTCCAAAGGTTCAAAGGCTCTGTACGAATCGGTGCGAAAGCACGAGACGGGCTCCAACGGTGTCGACGTTGTCTTGGAAATGTCCGGCTCGCCTGCCGCTTATAGTGATGCTTTTCAGATTGTGCGCAACGGCGGCACTGTTCTTTTGCTGGGCATCACTCGTAAGCCTCTGAATGATTTTGATATTGCCAACGGTGTGATCTGGAAAGGCGTAACAGTCAAGGGAATTTTCGGCAGAAAAATGTTTGACACGTGGGAAACCATGCTGAGACTGATGAAATCAGACAGACTGAATTTGAAAAGTAAGCTGGCGCGCATCTTGTTTGAACGCACTTACGCCCTTGATGATTACATGTCTGCATTTGATTTGCTCTCGAAAGGCGAGGCTATGAAACTGGTTTTCACCCCTGATAGTGATAAATCTAAATAAGTAGGATCAACCAAAATGTCGAAAGAAAACGCAGCGATCAAAAACAAATTTGGTGTGGAAAAACTTTATTCTGCTCTCGGGCAAGAACTGGATAAAGCCCGCGAGAACAAAACCTATAAGTATGAAGTGCCGATCGAAGGCAAGCAATCAGGAGTGGTAAAAGTAGACGGCAAAGAAACCGTCATGCTTGCATCCAACAATTATCTGGGACTGGCCAATCATCCGCGCATTCTGGAAGCCGCAAGAAAAGGATTAGATGAGCACGGTTTTGGTATGGCCTCAGTGCGATTCATCTGCGGCGCGCAAAAGATCCACTTCGAGCTGGAAGAGAGAATTGCTGCATTTTTAGGATGTGAGGCGGCCATCTTGCATTCTTCGTGTTTTGCCGCCAACGAAGCTTTTTTCACCGGCTTGATGTCCAATGACTATGGTCAGCGTGATTATCGCGACATTATTTACAGCGATCAGCTGAATCATGCATCAATAATTGACGGCATCCGGCTATGCCGAATTGCCACCAAAACGACGGATTTGAAAGCCTATAAACACAATGATCTGGCACAGCTAAAACACTTCCTTGCCGAGCCTGATGCCGAGCAATACAGAATCGGCGTCATTGTGACGGACGGCGTATTCAGCATGGAGGGTGAGTTTGCCCCGCTCAATGAATTTGTCGATCTGGCGAAGAAAAATGACGTTCTTCTTTTTGTAGATGAGTCTCACTCAACTGGTGTATTAGGCAAAACTGGGCGAGGCACTCCGGAAGAGTGCGGAGTGCATGGAAAAATCGATGTAATTTCCGGAACTCTCGGAAAGGCGCTTGGCGGAGCCGCCGGCGGCTTCCTCACCGGAAAGAAAGAGTTGATCGAATATCTTCGTCAAAAGTCGCGTCCTTATACTTTCTCAAATACGCTACCACCGCCCGTGGTGACTGCCGCCATCGAAGCCTTCAAAATGCTGGAAGAGGATTCGTCCTTGGTTGTAAAACTGCGCGAGAACACTGACTACTTCCGCAAGGAAATAGTGCGGGCCGGATTCACAATCCTTGAGGGAATTCATGCCATCGTTCCTGTCATGGTTGGCGAAGCCGCTATTGCTCAGGACATGAGTGCCGAACTCTTGAAAGAAGGAGTTTATGCCCGCGGGCTCTGGTATCCTGTCGTCCCTCAAGGCGAAGCCAGAATACGCGTACAGATTTCTGCAGCGCACGAGCGCAAAGATCTGGACCGTGCTCTTGCTGCCTTCGAAAAGGTCGGCAAAAAGCTCGGCGTACTCAAATAAGTTGTTTCAAACGGCCTTAGGCGCCGGGCGCATGTTTGCGCTCGGAAAGCAGCGCCGTGCCCATGATTTCTTTGACGCCCAATTCTCCAATCATCTGCCCCAGCAGAGATTCCGAGCAAGCCAAAAGCACCGGATTTCTGGTCATCAGTGCAATTTGATAATTGTCGATGGCCATGTGAGCTTCTTCGCCAATTACTTTGCAGCGGCTTTCAAATCGTTTGTCCAGGTAGAGTTCCTTCAGCAGTTTGCATGATTCCGGACCGCCTGTGGCCATTACGTAAGTCAAAAGTGCCACTTTAGCGCCTGGTCCGATGAAACTGGGAGTCAGGGCAGCAACACTCAAACCTGTCTGCACGACTTGCGATGTAACCATCGAGAGGCGGCTTTTCTGATTGTATTTGTGGACTCGCTTTTTGATTTCTTTTACTACCGGATCTTCCTCCAGCGATGCCTGGAAAATCTGGTTGCGTTTGATTTGTTTTTGAGACACATCCCAGACTTTTTGCTCATACACAGCATCGGGCACTGAGAAATTGTCTTTGAACTGAGCCAGCATCTTCATGGTGGCATCGGCCTGCTCATCGCCGACTAATTCCTTCAGTGATTGCATGCCGGATGCGACAATTTCATCACCTCTTTGCGTGTCCGCCATGCCCAGACCCATTGCCACCTGGAACATGCAAGTCGTAACTTTGAGATGTGTTTCGTCGATATTTTTCTGCCGAGCAAATTCTGCTGATGCCCTGCTCTTCAGTTTTAGCTTCTCTCCCAGAATAATGTCGCCTGCTTCAGCAGAAGGACCGAAGCCTCTGTAGGGGATCATGTAATCGAGCGCATCTTTGCCTTGAGCAATTACGATCTGGCTCTTCTTTCTGTAGTGCGCGACTTTCATGTCGATCGCTTTTGTATTCTCATCGCGCTCGAGAGCTGTCTCCAGCAGCTTGTCCAGTTGATTGCTCACATGAGCATATGGATCGGCGCTGCAGATGGAACCGGTCAATTCTTTTTGAGGCTGTGTAATCTGTTTTGATTGTGTGGCAAATTTATGCTGCGATCTTTGATTTATTGTTTGTGAAACTTTCGAAGCGAGTGAGAGCGGACCATCGATTGGAACAGCCCATCCGAATCCCAATGTTTCGTTGCTGATTTCGTTTTCTAACTTGGTCTGGCCGCTTAACACTTGCTCGCTTGGCAACTGTCCGTGATAAGGCGTGTCTAATCTTTTGGCTTCAATGCTGGAAGTTGAGGCAAGCGATGCAGTCGGTGTTGCAAAGGCGAGAATTAGCAGAGACGATAAGGCGATTTTTGTGACTTTTCCCAGCTCTCTGGGCTTCTGAGAGATCGCTGCGGCGCTCTTCTCTTGCGGTTTCCGAGATTGCATCGTGGCTCCTAAACGCATTCTTATAGAATGTCATGCTGTTGGCAGCCCTTAGGGTAACAGACTTTCTCTTGGGGACCTGGATGCCATGCGGTTTGTTTATATAAACCTTTCTCAGAGACTGCGGATTGTTGTTCTAAGACATTGCGTTGCAAAATTATGCCTGCACTGCATCCGGTGCAAAATTACTGCACCAAATATGGTGCACGATCAATTGCAGATTCGAAATACCAATTTCTAGCGGTAAGCTTGTGCTTCCCAGCGCTCGCCCAGGGTTGTTTCACCTTCGAGATATGGACCCGAATAGGAGCCATCGTTGACTACAGTGACGTTGGCTCGAAAAGTAAGCTCTTTAGAAGTTTTTGCTCCCTTTGCCTTTTCGTACTTGCGCACAAACTGGAGCTTTGGAAATGAATACCAGCCTTTCAGGCTGAATTTCTCTTTCGTTTCTTCATCAAACCCGTGGCCCCAGACTTTGCCGCCTTCCTGCTCGATGTACATTTTCGAGTGAATGGGTTTGCCGTGATAGATAAATCCGGTATTCCATTTGCCCGATAGATGTGGGGCATGTGCGGCATCAACAGGCTGCTGTTGCGGCGGGGGCTGGTCCTGGGCGGGCGGCTGTTGCATTCCCGTGTCTTGCGGCATTTGTTGTTGAGGCTGTTGTGGTGGCGGCATTTGCTGTTGAGCCGGATCCTGGCTAGGAGCCGGTGGACTTGGGTCGGCAACGGCCGAAGTCTGTGCTTCCCACTTGCCTTGAATGATGTTTCCATTGAAAGCCGTCACATACTCACCTTCCAGGTACGGGCCCTTATAGCCCATAGCGTCCACCATGCGGATTTTTCCGGTGTATTCGATGGGGGTGGATTTCTTGCTGGTGTATTTTTTGAAGAATCTGATTTCGCCGGCCGGGGTCATTTTTCCTTCAGCGATGTTGAAGGGGGCATTGTTGTGGTCGTCTGTGCCCTGGCCCTGGAAAGTGTTGCCGGCCTGAGTTATGCGGGCACTGGCCACCATCGGCTTATTGTTCACCGTGTAGTTGATCTTCCAATAGCCGGCAATGCTTGGGACATCGCCCGTATTGGCTGACTGAGCCGGCTCCTGTTTCTGACCGGGCTGGCCTGGCTGTTTTGGCGTCAGGGAAACGCTGGCACAGCCGCCCAAAAGAATTGCAGCAGTCAAAAGGGCGACTAACCGGGGCGGTGCCCATGAAAGGGCCGGGTTCTGGGAACCTCTTGCTGCGCGGAAATCTTGGGAAAATTCTTCTTCGGTCATTCTGTTTTCAAAAGCTGGATTAGTAAGGCTCGTATCGCTGTCAGGCTCGGGGTTTATGGCAAGCAGGAAACCCTTTGATGCCATCTAGAACGAATTCTAGCGTCCTTTCGTCCTGCGAAATGCCCAAAAACGACCCTTTGAACCGCATAAGAGGATTTAAATTCATCTTTTTTGGGCAATTTAATCTTGGATGGGAATTCCACCATGGACAACGCAGATTTAATGCAGCAAAATACTGACATCTTACTATGTGACCCTTCAGGTCACGATTATTCAACCGAACCCGATTTCAGCTAAGGACAGGAAATGACCGCTTCCGCCTCCACTGCTGCTGCCAATGATAGCTCGACGCGTCTAGCCAGAGTCGAGCCGCAGCCTGCTAACGCGGATGTGGATGAGGATGCCGAAAAGGCTGAAGGCGAAGGTGAGCAGACTGCAGCTCAAGCCGACTCCGACCTTTCTACGAATCAAGTTCCAAAGGCTGATGCCACCACGCAAGCAGGTGTGGTCCCTGCGGGCGGAGTCGAGGGCGACGGCAGTCTGGTTTTCGCGGCTTTGCCTGTAGAAGAGCCCAAGAAAGTTGAACCAAAGAAAGAGGGCTGGAGCCTGGGCGGAATGCTGAAAGGCGCCGGAGATTTCGTCATGGGTGGGGTGAGAGCAGTCGGTGACGGAGCGAAATTTGTCTGCGATGCCGCCACCGGTCTGGTCAAAAAGGCATGGGATTCGGCAGCCGGCGTGGTTGACAGCGCTCTGGACGCTGTGTGGGATCAGGAATTTGGCAGTGGTGATGTGAAGTCGGTCAGAAATGAGAGTGGCGAAATCACCGCATTTTCCGGTACCGCTGACGGACGTGTGCTCAGCTCCAAGAAAACCGAGAATGGTTTTGTCACCACAATGGAAGACAAATGGGGCAATACCACAACCTTTGACGGCAAAGCAGCCACGTTGACTGACAAGAATGGCGGCGTTTATAGAATTGACGAGAAAACCGGTGATGCCATTTACGAAGGTAAAGACGGCAATAAAATCATCCAGCACAAGGACGGGACCAAAGAATTCTATCGAAACGGTGCCCGGATAGAGCAGGCCGGTGACGGCACCTTGAAGATGCAGACAGAACATCTGCAGCGCTTCATCAGAGATAACGGCATCGAAGACCGGGTTAAGGCCTATCATGAAAAGCTCGTACCTATGTATAGCCACGGCAACCAGAACCGTGCTGATGTGCCTGCGGCCGAACGTGACAAGGTTGGTGTTCACCAGTTCTTAGATGGTACCGAACGCGTCACGGAGGAAGGTCATAGATACAGAAGAGACCGTCAAGGCAATATGTGGTTTAGCGATAAACTGCAGAGCGGTGAACTCAAAATTGAGCAAGGCGCCGATGGCAAGCCGGTCATCAAAAGACAAGATGGTTCGATAATCAAACCAGAGGACATGAGGCCTGGAATGAGAAGAGCTTTCGAAGCTCTTCAAAGAGGCACAAATGAGGCAGTCGTAGATGGTGTGCCTCAAGTCAGATTTGATGCCAAAGGTGGTCTGGTCATCGGCGATGTGACCTTAGGCAAGCCTGATGCACAAGGCAAAATTACAACTGAAGTCCAGACTGGACCAGCGCCAACAGACAAAGCCGTCTACACGAATGATAAGGATGGCGTCCAAACCGGACCTGGTATGGATGGTGGAGAGCGCTTCATCTATGACCGGAGAAATAAAGAAACACCTTATACGGAAGTAAATGAGAAAGGTGAAGTAGTTTCATCCTACAATCCGCAAACAGACACGTATAAGACTCCGGAATTCACCAGTAACCGTGATGTCATTGAAATGGCGGACGGCAACAAGATTTACCGCGACGGCACAATATCGAATGCTGATGGCTCGGTACGCTTCAACAGCACCGGATATAGCTCGTCCCACCCTGAATACATCAGCGCCGGCGGCAAGATAACCGAGACGATCGGGACGGCGGGCAGCGCTATCGGTTCGGCAAAGGCAAATCCAAGTGATCCGACCGCACTGGGCAAGATTGAGGGCGCCATTACCGACATCGGTAAGGCGCTTGCAATGGCCATCAAGTTTGGCAATTATGAGCGACTCAATCAGCTGTTCGGACTGCTGTCGGAAGCGCAAGGTGCATTGGTTCAAGTCCAATACGCTCGAATTGCCGAACAGCAACGCGCAGCAATCGAGCAGCAGACCATCTTGACTGAGAACGAACGAGAAAGACAAGCTTTGTCGCAGCATAGAGTTGCTTAAACAAGCCCATAACCAATCTCAAGACAGCCGTTGTGCCTGCTAATATTTGACTGTTCGGTGCAGGAGTTTGCCGTGGCAATTCCATTGAATACCCAGGTCACAATCTTGCTCATCAGTGGTGAGCAAGTTGAGGGTGAAGTTGCCATGGCCGACCAGAATACGTACCTGTGCCTGCGCAGAGAGAATGAAACTCTCTACCTTCCTTGGTCGGCTATTAAGTGTGTTCGGGGACCGGCGCTTCCGGAAAGAAGTCCTCTAGGCGCTGCGCGCTTTCCGCCACAGACATAGATTCTATATATGCAAACAGCCTATTTAAAAGCTGGCTCGATTCCGTTAGCGTGCAGCCACTTTTCCACTCTTGCAAGAATTTGCTTTTCGCGAAATTCGTCAAAGCGCTGCAACTCATCGGGAGCCTTTTCAAGTATTTTTCTGAAAGCGCTGACTTTATGCGGGCTTTCGAAGGCGATCGGCAGAATGTTTTTCAAGTCCGGGCGTTCGACCGTTTCTAAAAAAGCATTGAGGTCTTCGATCAAGTCTTCTTTGGTCAGTTTGGGAACATAGAGAAAACGCGCCGAATTGCGCTCGATGTCATCCGTAAGGTCGCGCAATTCAAGTAGATTGCGGTTGACCATGCGTGTTTCTCCCTCGATTTTGTCGAGGTAATACGAATTGTCCTGCGAATCATCGAGCCACGCAAAAATGATGTCTTTGGCTGCAACTCTCAGTTTGTCCAAGGACTTTCTCCTGTTTTTTACTTGCTTCTGTCGGCCAGCAGCCAGATTGTATCGCTAAATTTGCCCAGCTGATTGCCGCCGGAATCAAAGGCTGCCACGCGCAGTCCATAGATTGCAGAAGTGGGAGCGCCCGCCTTTTCGAAGTTATCCAGTGAGATTTTTACAGATCCTTTGGTCTCGCTCACGGTCATCTGAAAGGCACTGTCATTTGGAATTTTTCCGTCATCTGACGCGGTTTTCAGCTGATCGGCGGCGGTCGAGAAAATTACGCATTTGGCACTGCCGGCGATGGCAGAGGCATCATACGAAAAATTCAATTCGCGCTTGTTTTTGTCGATGTAGAACAAACCGAGATCGCTGTCATCCGGATAATCAAAGCATAGATTGGTGAATCGATGTGAATTGACTGGTTGAGGGGTGGCATCTATGACTTTTATTTTTGGAAAAACATCGTCGCCGGGAATGATGCCGATGCCCTTTATGTGCACGCTGGAGCTTGATGGAAACCCAATCGTTAATTGCGTGGCCGGACCGTTCAGAGGCCAGCCGGTGCCGCGCAACGAAAGAAGATGGCGATGATATTGATTGTCGTTCAATTTTGCAAGCGTGAGAGCTCTTCGATCTTCTTTTTCGTAATTGCCTGTATGCAGAGTCATCCAGTGCAATTCAACATTCGGATTGGCGGGCTCTACAGGAGTGCTGATTTTTGCATCAATGTAGAATATGTCGCCGTCCAGAGGGCTGAGAGTGCGTGAAAAAAGACCGATTCCCGGCTCGTGCTCCGAGTTGCTCGTAACATTCAAGCTGCCTTCTTTCGAATCAAGGCTGACTGTTTTCCAAAACTGCAATGGCGGGCTCATCGCTTCGGAAGTTTTTTGCGCATCGAGGGCAAAACTTGGATCATTGGTTTTTGGATCAATTACGATCGGCACCAAAGAGTCGAATGTGGTGTCCCATCTTGCCGTGCTGCCGACCATGCGGCCGGCTCTCAGCGCGTCCTTGAGTGCCCCTCCGGATACCGTGGGCGCTCGCATCAGCCCGTTTTTTGCATCGATGACGATGGGAAGAAAGGGCGACACTTCAGGCACGAAAGCGATGCGGCGAGGCAAATCTTTGGTGACGCAATATGGAGAATTCTGTTTTGCGCAAATGATGGAGACCGACTTCTGAATTTTGGCCAGCAATTGCCCCGAGCCTTTGTAATGCTGGCACTGGACGAATGAATTTCGGCAAAAGGCAATCATTAGAAGCAGGCAGACTACGGCAGCCGGAATTGCTGTGACGGCTTGCCCTCTGCTTATTGCGCAAGCCAGACCGAAGCAAAGCAGCGGCATCAATAATGAGATGCCTGCTTGAGCGTGGGCTAAAAATCTGTGCCCGTAAAAGTCATCCGCTACAAGCGAGTGATTTCCGCCAATCATCAAACCGAAGAATACCCACGCCAAAGCTGTCGCCGAAACGACTCGATATTTCTGATTGCGAAAGAGCCCGTAGACAGACAGTGCTGCAGCCAAGCCGTATATGACGTAAAGGAAAATGTATTGGCTGCTGTATTTTGTGAGAATAGACCTATTAATTGGAAACATCGTCGACAAAAGAGAACTCTTAATTCCGTTCGGCAGCATTGATGCAATCGAACCGATTGGATCAAAGCCTCTGGCCATTTCAATG
>PNKB01000157.1 GCA_013997645.1 Cyanobacteria bacterium PR.3.49 | reverse complement strand
TGATGCTTCATCGCCACAGATGCGGAGCCTATCGATTCTTGGGAATGCTCGGTATTCATCGGCAAAGACTTCAGAACAGGTTGGTTAAGCATTTGCAAAAACAATCTGGGTAATGGCATTAATTGGTCGGCAGATTGGTTAGCTGAAATATTTTTGATTACATAACTCGGACAGTGGATTATGCGGAGCAACAAAAATGATGATTTCGCTCGTAAATGTTTTGCCATGATCCGAAATTGCGCAAGCGATCAGGTGCACATTGTAGCCTAGACTAGGACGTCCATTGACTTGGCCTACCAATGAATTTGGGCGTGTTGTTATATCGAGATGAGCTTCTCTGATACACGAAAGCGGGAGACGTTCTTTCTCCATTTGTTCTTGAAACTTAGTAGCTGCAAGATGTCTGGCGACTGATACCATCGGTAGTATCTTCTTGGGTGATTCCTTACTCAGGTTCAATAAATCAATCCGTAGGTTAATCAACCCATCGCGCATCAACATTCCAAAAAGCCAATAACCCTCATAATCTGAATAGCGGCTCGAATATGTTCCGAGAAAGTTGTGCAGAATGCTCTTGATTCTTTTACGGTGCATGGTCTTACTTTTACTCATGGGAAGATGGGAGTTTCGACACTCTGTCCGGTAGATCGACCAGATCATCCGACGTCCGAAATCCTATCTGTTCTTTTACGAATCTCAGATACTCGTCACAAATCGGATTTTTCTCGTCGATATAGATCCCGGTCATAGCAAACAGAAGCTTATTGTTTTGCCTCGCCTCTGACTTAATGCGATCAATGACCTCTTTGCCGCAATTAGAAACAAGCATTTCTAGTTGTCCGGCTGCGATGTAGCACAGGCACTCTTTTGATGGTGCTGCTTCGATAAGTTCAAGGGTAATTTCCCAAGCCTTGTCTAAGTCTTCGTCAAATATTTCTTCTACGCGATCGCGAGCCCACTCATCGTTTGTGCTGCCTCGATACCAACGAAAATATGCCTTAGCTAACTCAGTCATAGTGAAATCCTATTCATACTGATTGTCGAGAGCTTGTGTGGTTTTGTATTTTGAACGCTCCCACGAGCTGATAGTGCTAGACGGCTAGCTTGGAACGGGTTGAACACAAACTGAGAGGAATGGCAAGTTCATTTGCGCTCCGGTTGTGTTGGTTGCAGTTGCAAGATACCAGTCCAATAGCTCTTTCTTTTGATAAGCTTTCACGTTCTCGCCAACTAAGCACCAGCTGCACTCGAGTGCAGGGACGGTTGTGACATCGCCGTAAATCCAATTTGCTAAATTGTCCGGAATGTCCGGGGTTAAGCTGCGAATGTAGCGATCCCATGGCGTGTCTGATTCAAGGTTCAAATGATTGAGATCAACTTCGTCAAATGGCGAGAATGGTTCCTCGCTCGCCAGCGATTGTGTATATTTCCACGCTTCTGCCACCGCCTGTTTAATCAGTGGATCAAGTTTTGGTTCGACATCATCAAAGTAATTTTCGACCAACAGCTTTGTTATGTCTTCAAATACAATCACTTGTGTTTTCGAATAGCGCTTGCGTTGAAGTCCAGATAGCACGGCAATTCTTGTAGGTTCATCGAGGTCGCACGATGCCAAAAGAGTCAAGAACTGATTTCTAGTTTCAAGAAGTCGCTCAGGTGTGTGGCTAATGTCGATGCGGTCTTTGACTTCGCTACCGCTGACGGTATGTATTTGAGTGACGATGGGTCTGCATCCTAACTGTAGCTGCGACTTTTTCGGTTTGGGCACTCCGATGCCAATTAAAGGCCAAAATTCCAAGAACCAATCGGTGCTCAGTAGCATTATCAAAAAATCAATCTTCTCTGTTTTGTGATCATTCATTTGCGCACATTCTACTTCGCACACATCAAAGTTTGACATACACAAAATTGCCCTACCATTGACGCCCATTGTAGGGGGAGTGTAGGGGGAAGATTTTTTGAGGACTGAAAAGTATTGGGCGGTAAGAGACTCGAACTCCTAACCCCCTCGGTGTAAACGAGGTGCTCCACCATTGAGCTAACCGCCCTTGCGTTCGTAGTTTAGCATGTGGACTTTATCAAGAGACGCACTGGCGGGCGTGATGTTTCATCTGGTGAAGGAAAGTCCGGAAATGGTCGTTCTTTGGACTTTCGGGTCAAAAACGTACGAAACGTTTGGCCGGCAAGGATTTCCAAGGTTTGGAAATTTCCCAGGGTTTTTCCCTGTTGACAACCCCGTGGCGCGATTTACAATAGATTGCTGATTTGTAGATTTGCTGATTGCTAAAAACTGAAACAGGTACTAGACGCATGCCACAGCAGTGTGAACGCGGCAGGGTTGTTTTCTCAACTCTCGTCTACGCAACGGCTCTAGCCAGTCTCGTGTTTATAAAACCCGAGAATTTTTGGTTTGCCACGCTCTATAAAGTTCTAGTGTGCTCGTTTGTTTTGCTCTTTTCTGCCGGCGTCGCTGTTCTTGTGTTCGGCGCTGAATCTAACCGTTTTCTCAAAAACTGTTCCTTCAAACCAAAATTGAATCGCGCGATCCATGGCGCGTCGATGACGGCGTGCGGTTGCATTATGGTTTACGTAATCATGTCTTTGCTGCCGATGTTCGCTTATCACCGAACAGAATGGAAGAAGTACGTTGATTTTCAATGCGAAGTAGTGGAGGCTGTGGAAGGACACAAAGCCGCCGAGCGCTTCTGGAACCGCTGCCATCGCCGATTGGGTCAGATTGCCGTGAACGCGGAGGCTGACGGAAATCTGTCGAGAGCTTTTGACTTTTACAAGCAATATGATTCGATGTCCGCGCAGAGCCATTATGAGCACGTCGCATGCGGTGGTGCGTTAGGGCGCGTTTTGGACAAATCCAAAAATTATGTCGCGGCTAACGCGGAGTATGAGAAGACTGAAGGCCCGGCGGACGAGAATAGCAGCGTGAAGCTGTTTATAAGCCATGCACGTTTGATTCGCATGTTTACTTTCGTACCGCAGAAGATTGCTATTCGCGAGTTTCCATTTATGGATTGTGTCGCCTGGCAAAAAGATGATTCAGCGCTTTCTGTAGGCGAATCGTATCAGGAAGTCGATTTATCAAAACTCAACGACTACCAGAAAAGGCTCATGCACTGCGTTTTTCATCCTGAAGACCCCAGCTTGAGGCCATTGCCGAGAGCACTGCATGTAGTGTCGTTTATAGATACGAAGTCTGAGCGATTTGAAAGAAGGCAAAAACGCAAAAACGTGCTTTGCATTATGTTGAATCCTAGTGGTGCCGCAAATCCATCGGCCGGAGTTCAGTGACGCGACGGAAGCTGGTGCCTTCAGTCGATTCCTTTATATAGATGATTGTTTCGCGTTTTGGCGCGCCCTGAAAAGCTTGACCTGCGCTGCGTTGATCGCCTATCAGTGTTGTCAAGCGGTGGTTTAATGCGGCTTTGGATAAAAACTCTTTGATACCGGGCACATTAGTAGGGCGGGACATTGTGTCCGGTTTCTAAAAACCCATCGTCATCGTGCTCGACGCGCGGGGATATGGTATCGGCTCACGCACATACTAGGGGGGCTTCCGGCTTGCTGGAAGCAAAGGTAAACAATATGAGCAACGAGAATTTTGACTACGACGATTTCGAACTGAGCACAAATGGTGAATCGGCTTCAGGCGGAACAGCCACCATGACTGCCGAACCAGAGCAAGAAATCGAAACAGGCGGCGACGAAGTTGGCACCGCATTGTCCATGCTTATCAGAGAATCTACTGAAGCTGCCGCTCAAGCGCAAGCACAGGCACAAGCTCAGGCTGAAGAAGTAGAGATGGTCACGACTTACGAAGAGTCGGCCGATGCAAATTACGATGAGCCCGAGTTTGATACTTTGGCTGCCGAACCAATGAATTACGGCAATACTGCTGTGGAAGAAGTCGAGGAAGGTTTAGATCCTGCGCCTGGATTTCCGCCCGCAGAGTATCGCAACAACATAGCGGCGCTTATGACTCCAGAAGCGGCGCCACAGCCTGTTATGCCTCAAGCAGCACCAGCACCTGCACCGGCACTCGCACCTGTTGCAAGCGCACCGGTTCCGGCGCCTGTTCCGACCCCAGCACCCATGGCAGCACCCGCTCCCTCTCCCGTTCTTGCACAAGCTCCGGTTCCTTCTCCCACACTTGCAGCACCCACACTCGCGCCCTCTCCTTCCCCTGCACCCGCTCCGGCGCCAGTTGCCGTAGCTCCTACACCCATGGTCACCCCAGCACCCACCCCAGCACCCACCCCAACACCGGTCAGGAATATGCAAACACTAGAACACATGCAAGCGGCAGCCCAAGCCAATCACCTGAATAAGGCGAGTGATTTTATTCGCAATTGGGTTCTGGCAAATCCAGATGATGACCAGGTTTTGCAAGCGGGCTTCAACTGGGTCCAAAAACATGAAGGCTCAGAACACATTGGTTCCGCCATTCACGGGCTATTGGAAGTTGGATACAACCAGCCGATGTTCACGCTCATTACCGTGCGTTGGCTGACCGACTACTCCAACCATCATCTCGCCCCTCAAATTGTGCAGTTGTTGAGCCTATAAGCTCGTTTCTAACTGAACTTAAGCGACGACGTCCCCTTACCTTGACGTCGTCGCTTTTGCATGTGATGATTTCAGAATGAAAACGGTTTTCATTCGCCACAGTGGCGGGCGAAAGCTGTAAAGCCAAGCGTAGCGATGGTTTGGCTGATTTTTGAAATCGCCGAAGTCGATTATTAGAAGTTAAGCCGTTAACGGCTTAACTTCTAAATTGGAAATTTACCCGGATAAAAAGATGGTCAAAAAAATGCCCAATCGATATTTGAATGCCATCTTTTGTCTATCGATTGCATATGCATTGGTGCTCTTTTCGCTATCGACCATCCGTCCAGTGCTGGCTTCACAGCTTTTAAAAATCGGAACAGCCGAAGAGGCGAAATATTCGGACGCCTTTGCTGTCGAATGCCCGCAGCCTGAAATTCCCGCCGAGCTCAGCGAAGAATGCCACAAATCCTGCTGCATGGCTCGTTTTTGCATCACGCACGAAGGTAAACATCAGGTCTCACTCGTCTCATCCTCAGGCTCTGACGAAGTCGATGAAATCGCTCTTCGCACTTTGCGCCGCTGGAAGTTTAAGCCTGCTATGCTAAATGGCAAGCCAGTTCAGTCGGTAAGGAAAATAAAAGTCGAGTTCGAGGTTGAATGAGCGTCCAAGGTTCGCACGGCCACAGCCATACTAAAAGTCAACAAAGTCTCAGGCTGACAAAGGGAGCGAAGAAAGTTCTCGAAGTGCTTGAGCGCACAGATGAATTGAGCAGCGCGCAAGACATACATGGTGCGCTGCGCAACGAGGAAGAAAGTCCTCCTGGTCTGACGACCGTATACAGATCACTGGAGTCTCTTGTCCAGTTGGGACTTGTGCAGGCTGTCGATTTTGGTGACGGCGAACGCCGTTACGAGATGGTCAAACCCGGTGAGCATCACCATCATCTGGTGTGCGAGAAATGCCGAAACAGTGTGCACCTCGATCAATGCCTGGTGCAACAACTGGAAGAATCCATTCAAGCGAAATACAAATTTGAAGTGCGCGGGCATATTTTGGAAATTTTCGGACTTTGCGAAGAGTGCCAAAAAGCCGTTGCTCCAGCGGGCAAGAAGTAATTTCGCCAAGTCTATAAATTCGGAATGACCCGGTAACCCATGCGCAGTCTTCCTTGCCGCATATAATTACTCGCGCTTAATCAAAAATGAAAACGATTTCCATTTACAAAATGGGTTCACTGTCGTTCAATATATACAGGTGAGACCGCCAAAAGAACTGTTCGACGTTTCTGGGCTGCGGGCGTTGCCTCTGTTTCGCATCTTTGGAAACAGCCAGCCTCTTCGAATCCCGGTAACTCAAGGAAGGATGCAGATCAATGACTGCATTACTCGTTTGTGCGCGCGTCTTCGCGCTTCTACTTTGTGTATGTGCAACTTTGAATGCGGGTGCCTTCGCACAGTCGCGTATAGAAGCACCACCGGTCGCTGATATTCCAGCACCGCTGCCGCCAAAATTGAGCGCTCCAGCATTCACAAAATCTAGCGCTCCGGCACCCACACCATCTGCTGCTTCGCCATCTACTTCTTCGCCTCCTGCTGAATCAGCCGCCGCCCCGCTTCCACCTCCGGCGCAGGGTAAAGCCACTGTATATGGTGTTGTGAAAGACGACGCGATGCGCAAGCCGCTTTCCGCAACGCGCGTCGTTCTGCAACACAAAGACCATGAGCACAAGCGGCTTAACGTCGATACCGCCAAGGACGGAACATTCGAATTCCGTGATATCGAGCCGGGTCATTGGAGCATAACCTTTTCACACAACGACATGCTCTCGCAAACAGAGCAGTTAGTAGTCGCTGCCGGCGACACGAAAGCAGTCAATGTTGTTCTTGAAGATTTAGAGCCGGTAGACGTCATGCGTGTTACCGGCAAACGTACGCTGATACATCCGGAAAAAATCGGCAGCACCACGAATATTCCGCGACGAGTTTTAGAAGAATATCGCTCCGGAAATGACTTGCGACAATTAGTCGAAAGCACGCCCGGGGTTATCACTGACACCTACGGCAACATCATCACGCGCGGTGAACACAACGCCATCAACTACGAACTGGATGGTGTCGTCTTGCCAGAAGCTGCAGGCGTCTTGCAACAGTCGCAGCCGGCCACTCCGCGTTCGTTGCAATCGATGCAAGTAGACATCGGCGGCTACGAGGCGCGTGACGGTGGTGGTCCTCTCGGCGCGATTGTGCGAATGAAGTCACGGACTATCGAGGCAAAGCCAAAATTGCTAGTCGGCGGACAAATTGGCGGACCGATGGCAGGCAATGTCTATTACGACACTACGGGCGCGTTCAGCTCAGATCCGCGCAGTAAATTGCACCGTTTGCGCTGGGAGTCTTCCGGTCAGTTTATTGGTTCATCCTATCGTCTTGCACCCTACACAAAAAAGTATTCGTACAACCAGAGCCTGGACATCAACACGCTCTCCAAGCTTGAATACAAGCCGAATGAAAGGGATACCTTCCGTTTGACTGCTGGTCTGAACCAGAGTTTTATGCGAGTTCCTCTGCCACAGACTTCAGCATCTCTGGGTGTTCGCCAGAAACAAACAGACATGCAGAACTTCATTATTGCTGCCTTTCGCAGAACCGGCGGACGCTTTTACGATGAAGCGAACATAGCTCTTACTAATGCTTTCTATAACGAGACATTTTCTAGCCGTGGATTGGTTTTCGATCCTTTCCCGGTGGTCAACGGTGAAGAGCCGCAGATCAACAGTGTTCAGCCCACTGCAAGAAGGTTCAACTATGTTTTCTCGGCGCAGGGTAATCTGAGAAAGCAGGTCAAAACGCACCATCTCGAAACAGGTTTTTATTCCGAAATACGCCCTGTAAGAACCTCATACGGAGCCATTTACCGCAATGCTAATTTGGTCGCAACCGCCAATTCCGAAGGCGCTTTGCCGTATGCTGCGGTGATCAATCCTTTTACTTTTGAAGTTGGTGGGCCCAACATTACGGGCGACGTTACCAAATTCAACGGATTTCGATATTTGCAAAGCGGCTGGCTGCAAGATTCTTGGAAGCCTAAAGACGGTTTTCTAAAACGACTGACAGTCAATGCGGGCGTCAGAGGTGATGTTTATCATGGAGTTTTCGGCAACACCATGAAAGTCGCACAAACGATGTTGACCGTGCCGGGTGTGGAACCGTTTGACTTAACTCCCTTCAAACGGCAGACTGTCACCGACGCTCAAGCAAGCGGCCGGTTCGGCGCATCTTTTGTAATCACACCAAATGCGGTGCTGCGCGGATCGTTCTCCAATATTTTTACTCCACCGCCAGTCGATGTTTTTGTCACTGCCCCTCTTATTGGAGAAGGGCAAACCAACGGTATTTACAACGGGACGATTCGTCCCATGCGCGCCACACGCGGAAATTTGGTGGATGTGAGTTTGGAAAACCAGTTCGGACCGCGGCTGGTGACACGCACTAATTTGTTCTATAAGAAACTGACGAATTTCGGCGACTCGGGCGTTATTCAAAACACTCCAATTTATAATAGGCTCCAGCTTTCCGGTCAGGAAGCGTATGGTGTCGAGACACGCCTCGAGCTGCGCCCGGCGCGCGATGGTTATGGTTTTAACGGTTTTGTCTCTAACACTGTCCAGGTCGCCTACCTGCGCGGCAGTCGCGGAGTCACGGGCGGCATCTATGAGTTTGAAGATGGACCAATTACTGCTAAATATCCAGATCACGACAGGCGCTATTCGATGACGGCAGCCTACGGCTATCGTTCGCGGCGCGGTTGGTGGGTTTTGGCTGACGTGCAGACTCTTTCCGGATTGCCTAATCGCTTGGACCCGGAAATTTTCGGAGCCCAGCCCCGGCGCACTCCGCGCATCACGCTTCTGGGCTTGAGCAGCGGTTATAACACCCCCAAACACTTGCGGGTCAATCGCTTAATCCCATCAAGTATTGACGTTCGTATCGATAATATCCTTAACGAAAGGAAGCCCACTAATCTAGGCAGCCCATTCCAGGGAACCCGCTTCCTGCTACCGTTTCGCCTTCTTTGCGGGGCGTCGTGGCAGGTCTAAAACCTGATGATATGATTGAAAAACAATGAATATCGTTTTCAATCTGGCACAATGAAGATATTCCAGTCAGGCAGCGACTAATTTCGTAAGGACACCTGAAATTACTGATCCGGCACAGCGCGAAAAAAAGGCTCTCGATGCCCCAGAGCTGGTAGTGGAAGTTCACTCCGGCGGTGATTGCTGTGGGGGCAAAAAGCACAAGCATTCAGCCGAGCAACCACAGCACAAGCATTCAGCCGAGCAACCACAGCACAAGCATTCAGCTGAGCAGCCGCAGCACAAGGCTTGCTCCGATTCGCATGACCACAAGCATGAGGCGCCCGAACGCAAGCCAATGCCCGGCAGCACGAGTGTTTTCTCCACCGTCGCCGGCGACGAAGTTCTTGTCACCGCCAAACAAAGCCAAGAACATCAGGAAAAGCACGACAAGATTCAGCGCACACTTTTGCTGGACAATCTCGGCATTGCAGCCTCAACGCTTTGCTTAGTCCATTGCATGGCAATGCCTTTCCTCATCACAATCTTGCCGTTTATGGGTTTGCAGTTTCTCGAAGGAGAATTGGCGCACCGCATTATTGCTTTGTTTGTTTTCGCATTCGCGATTTTTGCAATCGGACCTGGCTATTTGCAGCACAGAAAGAAGATTGTTTTGTATTCCACGATTTTTGGACTGACCCTAGTTGCAGGCGCATTGCTAATTGCCGGACCGATGTTTGGCGAGCAATACGAACTGCCGTTCATCACTACCGGTAACCTTATACTGGTAGTTACTCACCTGAAGAATCGCAAACTTTGCCAATGCGCTCATTAGAGTTCCGACTATGCAAAGATGAACCGCGGCTGATGCCTTTTCCGTACATCAGTTTGCCGGCTTTAATTCGCGTGGTGCTCATTCGTTATTTTGGCTAAAACTCAGTTTTACTGACGTTTTTAGTCCGGCTTCTCGCTCCTCGATCTCTTAAAGAATTATGCATCATATGCGGTGCGAATTTGGGCAGCCTTTGCAAAAGCCAAGCCCGAAATGAAAACCAGCTAGGTGTTATTGCGTATCTTTCTTCAGAGCCAGTTTTTTCTTGGTGCTCTGTAATCTGTTGATACCGTCACGATCTGTCATGATCAGGAGTTTATCGTTCACGCCGAGAACTTTGGAAGGTGATGGGTTCCAATCCAACTCGCCCGATGCGCTTTCATGAAGCAATACTGTCACTTCGTTCTTGTAGCGAATATCGTCTATTGTTTCTCCAACCAGTGTGCTGTTCGCTTCAACAGTCAGCTGATACGCATTGATTGTCGTGCCGCCGAATTCGAACGAATCGATGATGTTTTCGCTTATCGCTGCTTGAGCAAACAATCTTCCTGAGCGCGCGGACGAACTGTACGCGGCGTGGATGCCGAGACTTTTTTGAACCTTCTTGGCCAGCTTTTGATCGAACATTCGAATAATCACTTTGATGCCCGCGTTATACTCTCTTGCCGTCAGGGCGGTTTCTAAATTGACCATGTCGTCATTGGTGACGCACAGAATCGCTTTCGCCTTAGAAACATTCGCGGTCTCCAAAACTCGCGTGTCCCGAGCGTCTCCAAATAAAACAGGAATTTCGTCTCCGGCCACCTCATGCGCGAAGCGCGATTCTTTATTCGCCTCAATCACCACCATGGGTTCGTCGAATTGCTTCAAGTGTTGCACAACGCGCAGACCGACATTGCCGAGCCCGCAAATTATCAGGTGATTTTCAAAATTCTGAGCCAGCATTTTTTGCCACTCCGTTGAGTATCTTTTTCTTTGTATCAGGATGTTGCCGAAGTGCACGACGCCTTCGGCAATTACCAGAAGACCGAGCAAGGGCAGCAAGAAGAAGAGCGGAGCGATTCTCCAGTCTTCCTCGTAAGTAAGGGGTGTCTCGAAGAACATCATCAACCAGGTGCAATAAGCGGCCTGGATCCAGGACATACCGTGATGCGGCAAGTCTTCTTGGGGATAAAACAAATAGAGGAGAGTACTGGAGATCGAGAAGGTAATCACCAGCAGATAGAAAAAACCATGAAACTCTTTCCACAAAACCTGCAAGAAGAGGATGTAGCGCTTTATTTTCTTCTTCAGTTCGGGATTGAGAGAGTTTTTCGGCACTGATTCTGGAACTTTTTGGATGTTTGGAGCGTCAGCTCTGCTTAGTCGTTCGGAAACCTTAAGTCTAAAAAGTATAGCTGACCGGTTCGAAAAATTAGCCCGTTTTAATTCGGTTGCGAAATTATGCTCAATCCTGGAACAGGATTGCAACTTTACACATGTAAAGTAGACGCTGTGTTATCATTTTGCAGTTATCAACTGGTGCAATAAATGCGAGTCACCCTTGCCAGTTATTTTCTGAAGCACAATTGTTTCGCTTTAGCTCTAGCGATCAATTTGAATGTTTTGCTCCTAGCACCACATATGGTGCTGGCTTCGGATCTGGATTCACCGAGTAACGCAGCACCAGAAATTGCCCATACCGGAATTGAAGTACAGGCAAAGACAAATTCTAGTGTTGCTGGTTTGCCGGTCATTCACGTCGGCAATTTCGAGCGAGTTTCTTCGACCTTGATGCGTGGCGGCGCTCCTTCGGCGCAGGCATTGAAGGAGCTGAAAGCTGCAGGTGTCAAAACAATTCTCAATTTAAGAGGCGACGGCGCCGCTTCTCGCAAAGAAGAACGTTCGGCTAAAGAGATCGGTCTCGACTATTACAACATTCCGATGGGATACAGAGAGCCGAGCTTGACCAAAGTATCCGGCATTCTAGATATCATCCGCGATCCGCAGAAGCAGCCTGTTTATGTTCATTGCTTGCAAGGCGCCGATCGAACCGGAATGATTATTGGCATTCACAGAGTGCTTTCAGATGGTTGGCAGTTCGATCAGGTGTACAGCGAAATGCGCGGGCATCATTTCAAGCCGTTTCTCATTCCAATGAGAAAAACAGTCCAGGCATTTGCTTCTGGAAAGTATACGTATGTTGAGCGTCAGGGCGTGAGCATCGCCGGCGTTGCAAGTAAATCGCAAGCCGCCAAAGTTTTCGCTGGCAAATCTCTATAACTATCGCCAATATTCTGGCTCAGGGCGTACCGTTGCTGCCCTTTGCTTTGACGTCGTTCCAGAGTGCCGATTCGTCATAGGTGTCGGCGTTGGATACTTCGCTCGTGCCGAATTCGCGAATCACTGAATTGCGCCGGTTTTGCTCCAGGGACATCATGCCCGGGTCCAGGTCATAAAGGCGGTAAAGTGGATCGAGCGAAGTGTGCATTTGCGCCAGGATGCTTTCCACTTCCGTGCCAATCAGCTGAAACGCCGCCTTGGCTTGCGGAGTCGCTGCGTGTGTATCAATATCGTCTGCCAGGCGAACTAAACGGTCGGTTTCCTTGACCAACTTCGTAAGCAGCTGCAGAACAGAAATATCTGTTGTGCGGTTATCTTCGATCATCGGCACCTCTTTTCACTATTAAATCACCTGTAAACGAAGGGCGACAGCACTTCATTGAAGTCCATATATTTGACCGGTGCATTTAATTCTGCGATCATAGCCGCCAGTGAGGCATTCAAGCCATAACAAGCGGCGCTTGAGCGCCACACTCTATTTGAGATTGCCCAAGAATTCTTCATGAATAACGCGACAAACGCGACAAATACAAATGGTACCGCGGTAAACAGTCCTCTCCTTGAAATCCAGGGCTTGAAGACCGTTTTCCCCACTGAAAATGGGCTGGCTGTGGCGGTGGACGACCTTGGCTTTTCCGTTCCGAAAGGCTCCGTGCTTGGCATTGTCGGTGAATCAGGTTGCGGAAAGTCGATAACCTCCCTTTCAATCTTGCGCTTGGTTCCGCCGCCCGGGCGCATCGCCGCCGGCAAGATTTTATTTGAAGGACGTGACCTCTTGACCTTGTCCGAAGCGCAGATGCGTTCGGTAAGAGGCAATCAGATTGCCCTTATCCCGCAAGATCCAATGACATCGCTGAACCCGGTTTATACCATCGGCGATCAAATCATGGAAGCAATCGAGCTGCATCAGAAGGTCGGTAAAAAAGAAGCACGGCAGCGCGCCATTGAAGTTCTGGATCAAGTGCGCATTCCTCAGGCGTCGTCGCGTATCGATGATTATCCGCATCAATTTTCCGGCGGGATGCGGCAAAGAGTGATGATTGCGATGGCATTGTCGTGCAATCCCAAACTGCTGATTGCCGACGAGCCGACCACTGCGCTCGATGTCACCGTGCAGGCGCAAATTCTTGAATTGCTGCGGACCATACAACGCGAGCACGGCATGTCGATTTTGCTCATTACCCACGATCTTGGCGTGGTTGCTGAGATGTGCGATAACGTTGCTGTGATGTACGCCGGCTCGGTCGTTGAAATGGCTGAAGTGAACGAGCTCTTCAAGAACCCGCTGCATCCGTATACGATTGGATTGATGAATTCTTTGCCCAGACCAGGCAATTCCCGCCTGACACCTATACAGGGCCAACCACCCAGCTTGATCGATTTGCCGCAAGGCTGCCGATTTGCTGATCGCTGCTCCCTGGTCGAGCCGAAAAGTCGAGAGGCTGTGCCGGCATTGGAAGAAAAGGCGCCCGGACATAAAGTTCGCTGTGCCGTAGTTACAGGTCCCACAACTGATGTTAGATTGCAAAATTCAAATTGAACAAAAAGAGGTGCATTGAGATGGTAAGCCAGAGCGCAACCAAAACGAAGAAGACATCACCGGCACCCGAGAGAAATAAAGTTATGCCCGCCAAAGACATTTTTCGCATTCCCACTACCGCGCAGATTCGCCGGCTTGAATCTGACTGGATTGCAAAATGCGATCCTAATTGGGGGCAGGTGCTTATGGAAGTGGCCGGGCGTGGAGCAGCGGAGGCGGCTTTTGAAGTATGGGAGCAGCGCAATGAAATGCAAATCGGCGCATCCAAGGGGTCGGTCGCCATATTTTGCGGGCGCGGAAACAATGGTGGAGACGGATTTGTCGTAGCTCGCTACCTGCATTTGTGGGGCGTGCCCGTGCATGTCTGGGTAGTGGGAAATACCAAAGGTCGCGGCGCGCAAGCGGATCAGGCAATGACCACTGTGGAGAGCAGTACCAACCGCGACATCCTGAAGAAACTGGGCGTGGAGGTTCGTTCTTTCGCATCAGATCTTTCATCGAACTTTTTCGACACCTCAGATGGTAAGTCGCTTTCGTCCAGCGTCACCGTGATTGTCGATGCGCTTTTGGGAACCGGCATCGACCGAGATGTCGACGCAGTTTTCATGCATGCAATCGAGAT
>PNKB01000156.1 GCA_013997645.1 Cyanobacteria bacterium PR.3.49 | reverse complement strand
ATTGCCGTATCGGTCATTTGGATTCTTCGCCAGGCATTTAAGCACAATGCCTTCGAGCACCTTTTCCTTCGAATTAGGCAGAGCATTTTTCACAAACGGCTTGGCATTCTCTTCCAGCTGCATGTGCATCGTCTCGAGAAAACTTCCGCCTTTAAGAGGCGGGGCTCCGGACAATACCTCATACATCAAGCAACCCATGGCATAGACATCCGAGCGCTGATCGGGATGTTTGCCCAGGCACTGCTCCGGACTCATATAAAGCGGGCTGCCGAACACCTCGCCGGTTTGCGTCAGCTGGTGCATCGCCTCGCCTGCGGCACCTTCGTTGGGAATCATTCTGGCGATGCCGAAATCCACGACTTTGGCAATTTCCTTTCCATCAGGAGTCGGCACGAGCATCACATTGCTCGGCTTCAGGTCGCGATGAATCACGCCCTTCTCATGAGCGTGCCCCATACCGTCGCAGATTGCCAGAAAAATCTCGAGCGCCCGTTCCAGCGGCAATTTGCCTTCTCCTTTGAGTTCGTCTGCCAGGCTTTTGCCGGGCAAATACTCCATCAGAATGAAAGGACGACCGTCCGGCGTGACACCGCAATCGTAGATGTTGATGACGTTGAGATGGCTGATGGCGCTGGCGGCTTGCGCCTCACGCTGAAACCTCTGCAGGTGCCTGTCATCGAATGACAGATGCGGGTGCAAAATCTTGGCGGCGGCAAGACGTCCCATCGCCATATGCTTCATTTTGTAGACAGAGCTCATGCCGCCTTCGCCGAGAAATTCCACCACTTCCCAGCGCTCAGCCAGCACAGTTTTTTCCGGTAAATGTGCCTTTTGCCGATTGGTCGACTCGGGCCCGATTTCAATCTTCGGCGGCGCCTCAGCGTCGCTCTGCGGCTGAACAATCCGCATTTCTCTAGTTGGCGTAATGGGCTCGTCAGGCATCGCCAGCCACTGCAAATGGGGACCCTGGATTCCTGAAAGCAGGTCGAGCTACAGACCCGAAGCGACCACCAGCGCCTACTTTCTACTATTTGTAGTACCCTCCAGGAGGTCTTTCAATGCACTTTGCTTTCCATAATTCAACATCAGAGCAAGCTCGCTCTGGACCTGACGGTAGCCGGCTGGCTGCTTAAACGCGTTTTTAGGAGAGGGAATGCGCTTTACCGACAAAGTGTTGAGAATAACATCCTTGCGCCCCGTGTCCTCCAGCCTGGTGACGCGGAGCGGCACTCCATCTACGCTGCCCTCGGGCAAACCGCAAAGATGCTGAAGGATTTCCTTAACCGGGCGCTCAGCCTCTATTGCATCGGTGGTCCAGACTTCGCGGAGTTTTCTTGCGTCCTGGCCCTTACCCTGCATCATAAAATACTGGTCGGCCTCTACGTTTCCAACCTTTCCGTGAGCAGCTTTGAGCATGTACTTGTGGGTTTTCGAAAAGGGTAAGGCGCCGTATTTGTTGAACCAGCTTCTCAGAGGCCCTCTGTAGTACTGCTTTTGCGTACTGTTATAGACGGCAACTTCTTTGTAGGGAGCCGGCACGAAGAGTTTTACGTCGTCGGCAGAGATGACAATGCCTTCTTTGGAAACAAGGGCAATCTGCGAGTGCGAGTAGGGGCTGTTAGGATTGAGCTGTGTGAGGAGCCAGCACTCTTTATCGCCGCCCTTAGCCAGGCATTCCGGCAACAGAGCGGTATTTGCAATAAACACGAGAGCGAGCGCGAGAAGTAAACGATTCAAGCCCTATCTCCACCAGCCACTTAATTCTTACCCGCCCGCTTAGAACAGCCAACCAGTTTATATAATCGCGCTCGCCAGAGGGAAGTTAAACTTGGAGGCCTTTTCCGCCTCGTCCGAAGGAAACCCGTCCCATTTCACCCAGAGGTAAACTGAATGGACGCGATTGGAATTGGAATGCTGCTTCTCGGACTTTTGGCAAACTCCGTCTGCGGCATCTGGATAATCATCATCGCCTTTCAGAAACACATCGGCTGGGGACTGGCAGTTCTGTTCGTTCCGATTGCCTCGCTCGTTTACGTTTGCACAGATTGGAATCGAGCGGCCAAGCCGTTTTTAATCAATCTTGTCGCGGTGGTGATGATGGTGTCAGGTTTCTTTATGAGCCCGACTTTGCAGAAGGCAATTGCTGAGGGAGACCGCACCGGAAGCATTCTAAACAAAGTTCGCTGACTGGCTTTCGAAATTTTGTCGCAACGAAGTTTACACAGGCGCGCTGGAAACACCAGCGGAACATATTTTCCAATATCATGTCATTTAGTTCCATATTGGATGCGCTGAGCTGGGCGGCGCGCTAATTGTTGATCAGTCTTTCAAATCACGTTCTCAATCTTTGGATTCTCATAAATGCAAAAAAAGTTTCTTCCGATAGCCATCGGATCCTTGCTGTGTGCACTTTTTGCTGCCAATTCCGCCCAAGCCAAATTCGTCAATTCAAATGATGCGCAAGCCAACCGCGCAACTCCGGTCTCCTACACGAGCCAGGTTGATGCCGATGGTCACTATCTGGGCGAAGTTACCCAAATGGGTAATCTCAGATGGAATTTCGACAAGATGCCACTCAAAGTATTTATTGACGACGGCTCAGGTACGCCCGGGTATCAGAGCTACTATCAAGATTACATGCGCAAAGCATTCAGTGAATGGCAGGACACCTCCAACGGCAAACTGAGCTGGAGAGAAGTCTCCTCGCCCAATCAAGCCGACATCGTCTGCGTGTGGACAGCCGAAGCGAAAGCAAACGGGCCGGGCGTGGAAGCGGGCGAAACCAAAAGCACGATTGGAGTAAACAGATTTACGGGCGAGCAAAACATTATTCGCGCCAGAATTTCCGTGCTCACGTCTCTCATGGGTCGACCATTCAGCGATCTCGATACTTATAAAACGTGTTTGCACGAAGTTGGTCACGCGATTGGCATGGAAGGTCATTCCAACACGCCTAGCGACATCATGTACCCAGTGCTCAACAAAGCGCAGACACCATATTTGAAGCCGCGAGATATCAACACGATTGCTCATCTCTATTCCACCCCGAGTGCCAATGCTTACGTAGCAGAAGCTCCGAGATTTCAGCCGCAATTCGGACAAAGAGAAATGGTGAGGGGATACGCTCCGCAGCGCTCTTTCGAACAAGGCAGACAATTTAGACCGGCGCCGGCAAGACAGCGCATGGCTCCCATCAACATTGAAAACCTGAGCTACGAACAGCGCGAGGCGTTGAGACGGGCTCTCAGAGACAGAATGCGCTTTGGAGCGAGCACTTACGGCAACTCATACGGTAACGGATACAACTCATACGGTTCGTACTGAGAATCTGTTTTGCATTGCCGGCCAACAGGAACAACTGGATAAGAGCTTAAACTCTCTGCTGAAAGTAACTCCATTGTTCAGTTCAGAATGAATTCTTCCAAGCAAGCGGACGGCCACCGATTCGATTTCAGGACTTTGCTTATCTGCCTGATTACGTTAGGCGGTTTGTGGTGGGCTGGCGACCTGGCAGCACAACATTCGAATGCAGCCAGCTATTTTAGAAAACCGGAGAAAATTGTCTACGAAGATTTTCTCTTCGCCAGCGCGATTGCCGAGAAAGACTTTCAAGAAAAACATCCAAAACTGGGCGTCTTCTATGAATATCAGCAGGAATCACCTAAGACGCTGCTGAAGAAATCGGAACATCTACTTGTCGACAAACTCAACAGCTTTGTTCAAGAAGGGTATCCGATCACTCGCTTGCGCCTGGTCAGATACTGTCTCGGCAAAGACGTATTCGACACTCGCACCGAGGAGAAGACAGTCAGCGCGGAAGACCTGAGTTTGTCGAATGATCTGGGCCTGGCACTAACAAATCCAGAGTCGAAGGCAGATTTAGACAAGAATGAGATCGCCAAAGCATTCCCGGACGATTGCATGCGACACTTTTTTTGGCGCACTTATTATGAAAAACGCAATGAGTCAAATGCAGCTAAGAAAGAAGCTGAATTCTTGCACATTAGTATCAAGCCAATTCAATCACACATTGTGAATGTGATCATCACCGACTCTTTGACGGTGTTTGTCGGCTTGATAATTTTCCTTGTACTCCTCGCCCGAAAAAAATTGTTCCTTCCCGGCACCGATACTTCAGGCAACCTGATATATCCAAAACCAAAAGGCGTTTTGTTTTCAATTCTTTCGGTCGTTTATGTCGCCGTCTGTGGAAGTATGCTTTGCACCACGATCGATTTGGTCCTGAGGCTATACATTGCCACATCGACAGCAAGCGCGATTCGCTACTATCTGATTTATCCTGCGCAGTTGATTGGCATCTACTTCTTAGCAATCAAGCAGCAAGGCTTAAACATTTGGCAAGGAATTGGGCTGCGCTCGACCTCTAAGGATGAAACTAAAAAACTCGTCCTTCAAGGCATTGCCGCTTTTTTTGTCTTGTCTTTTCTCTCGAGTGCGACGATATGGATTTCGATGATTCTTCCCTCTGCCATTATTGAAGATAGTTCGCTGGATATGCTTGTAATGTCAGTGAATCGCTCGATTACAATTCCTTTGATTATTGTCGTAACGATTACAGGTCCATTTGTAGAAGAAGCGATTTTCAGAGGGTATCTGTATCAGATTTTGAGAACAAAGATTGCTCAAAGTACGGCAATGATTCTGACTGCCGCATTGTTTTCTGCCTCGCACTTTCATTTTAATCCGTATACAGCCGGGCATCATTTTCTGATGGGATTGGTGACTATATACATTTTTGTCAGAACAAGAAGTTTGCTGCCGGCAATTATTTGCCACAGCGTATGGAATGCCACTGTTTCAATCTCGCTTCTGGCTGGTCTCTGCAAGTATTATTCTGTGCAGAAAGTCTTATTCTGATCTGTCCGAGCATTTTTGAAAAACCAGTTCAAAGTCTCCCAAAAGAGCTTTTCCGCGGCGTAAGTCATGATTTCAATTGCTGCAAGCAGCCAGGCTTCTAAAAGAACTTTCCTGGCAGTTGGACTGCTTTTGCAAATGCGCAATCAACAATTCGGAACTTACTTTTGCGCTGCCGAGCGAGCCGTCCGCAAGGGGGTGAGTGCCGACCCAATCACCGGCGCGAAAAACGTCCGGCTCATTTGTCTTCTCTGTCCAGTAACCGCCAAGCTTTGCGTTTTTCACAGTGAGCAACTTGTGAGTGACGGCGATGTTAGCTAAATAGCGCTTGTATACCAGCTTTTCACGCCATCCGGGTTGCAAATCATCCATTACTTTCTCAAGGCGTTTTTCAATCTGGTGGTCTCCGGTTTCATCTCCTTTCAGATAATAGGCAAGATGAATAAGCGCACCATTTGCCGGAGCCAGCCTCGCCGCGCTGGAGTGCACCGAATAGTAGACTGGCTCATCCACACCAAGTGCAAATGTTTTTTCAGGGTGCGGCAATTGCGATAAGCAAATATCGAGGCAGGCCGCCCTTACATCCGCCAACCGCTCATCGCCTAATTCCAACACCTTAACTTTTTCCGAGGCGTACGTTTTACCTAAAATGGTATTCACTGCATTTGGTGGCACAGCAAGAATTATGCCGTCGAAAGTTTGACTGAGCGCACTTTGCTGCGCGTTTTTGAAGACCACCGTAATCTTGCCGGTTTCCACCGAACGGAAAATTTCATTCACCTCGCAACCGCCGACGATTTCGACACCAGCTTGCTGAGATTTTTCAACCAGCGCATTGATCATCTGAGCCCATCCGCCGTGCAGATAAGAGACTCCCCCCGAGACTGCCAACTTCAATTGCCGAACACCGGCCGCTGCCGATAGTTTGCTCATGTCGCCCGTGTAGGTCGTCAATTGCACAAGAGTGGCAACCAGCGATTTCAGCGCCTTGCCCCCATTGCGAAGACCTTTATCCGAATCAATCCATTCATTGACGGTAAGCGACTCGACACTGCTTTCATCAAACGAATTTAGTCTGGTCATGAATGCGAGCAAGCGAAGCTTGTCCATGAATCCCAATAAAGTAGTCTGCAAAATGTCAGCAAAGGTAAGCGGTAAGAGCATGGACTTACCTTTGTAGAAAGCCGTAGCGCGTGTGGTGGGAGGAGTGGCGCCGGCCGGATCGATGCCCAATTCTTTCAAGAATGGAAATGCCGCGCCGCCCAGATAGAGGGCATGGGGTCCGAAATTAAGGGAAAACCCATCCTTATGTGTCGTCTGGGCTCTGCCGCCAGGATTGGGTGAACGCTCAAAAACTGTGACGGACACCTCATCCCTGGCAAGCCTGGCTATATTGAGTGCCGCCGAAAGTCCAGCCAGTCCGCCACCTATAACCGCCACTTTCTGCTTTTCTGCAACTTTACTCATGGTCAATCTCCTTAATTCCTTTGCTGGTGGGACCTTCGGGCTGCTTCGAGCGAGCCGGTCCCTGCCTCTGCTACTATGATAGATTCATGGACAAATTTTGTCCATAATTTTCCGGATAAAATATATCCATTATGAAGCTCACTCAAGGAATCGAATGGTCAATCCACAGCCTGGCGCTCTTAGGTGGGCTGCCGGAGGGTTTGACCTTGCGCATCGAAAAAATGGCGGAGTTCTACAACCTCCCAACCGCCTATTTAAGGAAGCAATTGCAGGCGCTCTCCCGGGCCAATCTCGTGGAGGCGACAACCGGTCCTGGAGGTGGCTATAAATTGGCGCGTCCGGCCGATCAGATCACTTTGCTGGACATATATATAGCAATTGAGGGTGACGATCATTGTTTTCGTTGCATGGAGATAAGACAAAACGGTCCAAGCGCAGTCGATAAGAGCTTTTACACACGCCCATGCAATATCGCTGCTGCGATGTGGAAAGCCGAAAAAGCATGGCGCGACGAGCTGGCAAAAGTCACCATTGCCGGTATCATTCACGACGCCCTCGAGCAGATGCCTGCCGAACAACGCGACCGCGGCGTCGACTGGCTGACCAAGACTTTGGGCGGAGCTCAATAGCAGGGCCAGACCGGCAAGAAATCTAGTGGCACAATCTGGTAAGATCCGCTACTGGCAAACGGAAAGCAGCAAATATGAACCCAACGCGCGCGGATCTCATTGGTCCACTCGACATGTTTAAAATCGGCATTGGCCCTAGCAGTTCGCACACTGTAGGGCCGATGGTTGCCGCACTTGATTTCAGGAAAAACTTTATTGAGTCTCATATCAGCAAGCTCGGCGGCGCCGCCGGACATTCACTGCATGTAACTGTGGAATTGTTCGGCAGTTTGTCTGCGACTGGGCAGGGACACGCAACCGACGGCGCCGTTTGCGCCGGATTAATAGGACTGCATCCGAAAACCGCCGAGCCGGACGAAATCTGGGCTGCTATGCCTGATTTGGAAAGAACCGGAGCCATCGACATGAAAAAGGTGAAGATCAAATTCACCCCGTCAATCGATATTCTCTGGCAGAGTTTCTTGATCGATGGTCAAGGCCTTCCGCATCCAAATACAATGCGCTTTCGCTTGTATGACAGCGACAAGTTGATCGGCGAGCAGCTTATTCTTTCGGTTGGAGGCGGTTTTATAGAAACCGCCGATGAAACAGGACAAAGGCGTCCACCACAGGTCGACGAATCGCTGCAGACAATTCCTCATCCTTATAATTCAGCACAGGAATTCGTCGACCAGTGTGTAAAAACTGGCTTGGCGCCCTGGCAGATTGTTATCGAAAATCAGGAATTTCTGGGCATGCCTGAAGCGCAGCTGAGAAAAAATCTGAATGACATACTGAATACGTTTTCTAAATGCATAGACCGCGGACTTTCAACAGACGGAATTTTGCCGGGCGGGCTCAACGTAAGACGCCGCGCAAAAGCGCTCTATCAGCAGCTCAAGGAAGGCAAGACGCCGGCATGGGCGGGCAGTGATTTGCGTCCTTCAGTTTATGCTATGGCAGTCAATGAAGAAAATGCCGCCGGCGGGAAAGTTGTGACCGCACCGACAAACGGCTCATCAGGACTGATTCCGGCTGTTTGGAGAACTCTGCAGGAAAGCAATCAGTTGTCGCAAACACAATTGCAAAACGGATTGATTGTCGCGTCGGTAGTCGGTGCTCTAGTCAAAGTGCACGCTTCTATCAGTGGTGCCGAAGTCGGCTGCCAGGGCGAAGTCGGCACGTCGTGCGCGATGGCTGCGGGTGGCGCGGTGGCAATGTTGGGCGGCACTCCGTATCAAATCGAACAAGCAGCAGAAATTGGCATCGAGCACCATCTGGGCATGACCTGCGATCCTATAAAAGGACTGGTGCAAGTGCCTTGCATCGAGCGAAACGCAATGGGCGCGGTGAAAGCCTTGAATGCAGCCGCATTGTCGCTGGCATCGGATGGAAATCATTTGATCAGTCTCGATCGAGCGCTGGAAGTAATGAAGCAAACCGGGCTCGATATGAATCAAAAGTACAAAGAAACTGCCACCGGCGGCCTGGCTCTGGGCTAGTTTCGACTGCCGCCAACATCGTGCCAGAGGCGCGAGCATTGATGAAAACTTTACTTGACAACCCCGCATTTTCCGATGTACATTAGGTCACCCTGGAGTATTTTTCTCCGCCTTCGTTACCTGTTAGTCGCATCAAACTTACTACCAAAGTCTAAAAGCTAGTTCCGGCCGGCATCCGCTGCTCGGAGTACTTTTGGACCGATCCTTAAATGGAGTCCCTCATGAGCTCTTCACTGGGTGATTACACGCCCGCTGTCGCCTCGTCAAAGGACGAGTCGTTGAAGCTGGAAGCGCACACCGACGCACAAGGCGTCACTACTTACCATTTGCGCACTCGCGACAATAAGACTCAAATAGAAACTGAAAAAACTTTTGACAGCGAACAGCGGCTAATACGCATAGTCAAACATTCCGCTTCCAGCCAATCAGAAACAGAATTAGATCCGGAAAGCGGCTCCACGCTTCGCATTACGGAGCATAACTCATTGCCTGACGGCAGCCGATTGACAAAAGAAACTAATTACGCGGAGGGTAATCAATCAAACGAATCTGTTGTAGTAATTTCAGCAGAAGGAGAAATAATTCGTCTTGTCGAGCGCCAGATGGTCGGCATGCACACTGTGTTTCAAGGACAGACCGAACACCATGGAGGCAAGCCGCAAACTACAGTCAATCATTATGTTGACATTGAAACAGGTCGACTGATGCGCAGAGAGCAAATTCAATGGCAGGACGTCAAACAGCGTTCGGCTACTGAGAATCTCTACTTCGACGAAGTTGGCTATGTGACCCGCTTTACTAAGACAATCTTTTACGTTGGAGCCGGTGCATTTCTGGAAGAAAGTCAGGAATTCTACTCGGCCTCCGACGCTCTTCACAGAAGAGAGCTCTGTGTATACAACACGCACGGTGTGAGGACCTGCCTGGATGTTGTAGAGTACACGGACGATGGAGAGATTACCGAAAGGATGTCGCAATTTTTTGACGACGATGGCAATCCCGTCCAGGACAGCACTAATGAGCCATACGAGATCTAACAATGAGATACCGGTCTAGATTTTCTGAACTTACCAAACGATCATTTCGACTCTTGTCTGCTAACCACAAACTGACAATTCGTCTTCAAGATCTGGTATCACTGTTGGAACCACTGGCAATTAAAATCGCTTTCTTTACCAGTGCGCCGAAGGCTCATGCTTACCAGCATGCTGTTGTCCGACTCCCAGTTGCGAAAGCTTCTGGTGCATGCGGTTCACGCTCGTACTATAAACACCATAACTGATTCGTCGGTTGGAATCCTTTGATACCATCGCTTTATCGAGCGCCTGAATTGCGCGCTTGTATAGATCGACGGCTTCTGCGGATTTCGTCGTCTTCAAACTGTCAGCTAACTTCTCCAAAGAACTGACCAGCGCAAAATCTTCTGCGCCCGGTATAGATTCTCTTATCTTCAATGCTTCTCGAAGCAGCTCTTGCTCTCTGGGATTGCCGGACATCGATCCGGCCAACTTTTCGAGCGCTTGCGCATAGATTATAGTTGCGGCCAGTGGAGTGCCCTTGCCACCATTAATCACCTTGCCTAGACACTCCTCCAGATCCGACTGGCGGTGAGCGGAGATATAAACATCCGCCAGGGCCAGACTTAATTTAGCCGTCTCCACATTGGACGGTCCCTGTCCGGCAGCTTCTCTTAAATCAATTACTTTCTTCAGCACACGCGCTGCATTATCAAAATCATCTCGCGCCAAATAATTGCGCGCCAATTCGTTGTAATCGGCAGCAACTTTCGGCTCGAGCGCAGCTTGCGTGTAGGACGGTGCTTCCTGGAAGGCGAGATTGAAAAGCAGCTCTGCTTTTACATTCTCACCTTTGGCCATCGCCGCTTCGCCTTCGACGAAATAGCGGCTGAAAATAAACTGCGGTGAATCGCCTGTGCTCAGTTTTATGCAGGTTAGCCCTGCCAACAATTCAGCCTTGGCGATGGTTCCGGCGCCGAAGGAGACAATTTGCTTTGAAGTGACGAGCAGATCGGTATATTTGTCGGGAGACCATGCATATCGCACGATCACGCAGCTCACTTGAGGATAAGCATCAATGACTCGCTTAGCAGCCAGAACGCTGTCTATGCGCATCACTTCCTCTGTATCCGGCTGATAATTTCCGACCCGGAGCACCGCCTGTTTTTCAGTCAACTGAACAGTCAGCATTGTCGACGGCGTGAAAATTTTGTCTTTTAAAATCTGAGCCTTGAGCGCCTCGTTGGCGTCGGCAGCCAGACACTTGCCTGTCGAGCCGACAATGAGCAAGCAAAGCGAGACCATGAGAGTTGTTTTGAAACGCAGGGGCATAGTCGAGTTATGCCCAGTAAAATCCGCTTTTCTTACCGAAAATCAAATACTTAGTTGTAAAACACTCTCGAAAGCATCGGCAAAAGCTAACACTGCCGGGGGATGGAAACTCAAAAACAGTGATGGCTCGACCAATTCCAGCTCCAGAATAACCGGCGTGTTTTCCAAATCACGAACCAGATCAACACGCGCGTAAAGTGGCGTGTGCGAAAGATAGTCGATAACTTTCTGAGCGGCGACCACTTCCAGGTCATCTCTCGGTACGGATGTTTCACCCGCATGCCCGCCGGGAGCAAGGTGCTGAAAGCTGGATTTGCGAATGGTATGCGAATACTTCCCGTTCAAGAAAATCAGCGCCCGCTCACCATAATTTTCTACTGACGAGAGATACGGTTGAATCATCACGTCTTCAGTCAGTGCCAGGTGATTGGCATGCTTTTCTGCAGCCTTGACATTCGCTTGTTTGCCGTCTTGAGAGTCATCTAGAGGAAATCTTTTAACTCCAAAAGTGGCCAGGCCGACCGCCGGTTTTACAATCGTCTTTTGCCAGTTCAGTGAATCAAAAACACCGTTGGCCGACGAACCTTTCTCAATCCATAGCGTTTCCACAATCGGCAAACCAGCCGCCGCCAGCTGTTTCAAATATGATTTGTGACTGCTCCACTTCATCACTTCAGCCGAATTGAACAATTTCGTTTGTTTGGAAACATTCTCCATCCACGCATAAAACTGCTCTTTTTTGAGATGGTAGTCCCATGCCGAACGCATGATAGCCACATCGAACTTAGACCAATCGATGGATGCGTCATCCCATATGCACGCTTGCACTTTATGTCCGCGCTTGACCAATTCGTCGCGAAACAATCCGTCGTCCGGATCGAGATCCGGCAAGCCGTTGTAAGTTACCAGCGCAATGTCCATGAAAACCCCCTGATTGCACGGCATGCAGTTTAGCAGATAAAAACCCTGAAAATATCAGACGCGCCCTTTCGAGCGCGCCTGTTCCGTCCCCACGGTAAATCCAGATAAAGTCAGCCGGAAAAAGGCCGAAAAAATAGGATGAATTCAGATGAATTCAGGGTTTCAAATATGTTGTGCTATCGGGAGTGGTCCTTGCCGTTACGCTCTCTGGAGAGGCGGCAACGGTTTTTTGGGTTGCAAGTCTTCGGGAGGCATGAAGAGAGTCTGCGGCGCTTGCATTGCTCGAATATAAAGTTGAGCTACCGCTTCTCCTTCTTTGTTTACTCTTTCAATTTCTGCTGTATCGAAGCTCGATTGATTCAGGCATTGGGCATAGAATCCGCGGAATGCCAGTCCTTCAGCGAGCCCAGTTTGCATGTCAGTAACGCCTTGATAGAGCTTTGAGAATTTTGTCTCGGCGTCTTTGGACAGCTTGGTGAATGCTTCTGCCGATTCTGCAAGATCCGGATACTTGCTCAAATCCTTTCTGATTTCAGCTTTCCTGGCATCTGCAGTTTTTTCATCCGTTAACTCTGTCAGCAATCCGCCCACTTTTTGCGAGTCGGCCTCGGGCACCACATCTGATGCCTTACCAAATCGCTCCACAGCTTTCGGAAAGTCGACAGCAAATTGTTCGAGGTCAGGCTTAACACGCAAATACTCATCGGCTGCGGTTTTCCTGCCGGCGGCTGCAGCAGTGTCGGCCACCGTTATAGCTTCTTTCATTTTCGGAAAATGTTTGGGAAGTATTTCCTGGAAATCTGCTTCGCCTAAAGTTCCATTTTTCAGTTTTCTGTCGGCAAGCTCTTTCTGCGCGGCAGTGATGGTCTCATTCATCAGCTTCTGCGCCGGCGTCATTTCTTGCGGCGCTTCGGTCGGTTTGACTTGTTGCTGCACAAGAACCATATCGCCCTGCGCAGTCCGCTCGGACTTTCCTTGCATCGTTTGCAGCAAGTCTTGCGGGTTGAATCCGGCGCGAGTAAACGGTGTTTGTTCCGCTTCTACCGCAGCCGCATTCGCTACATTGGCATCAAGAGCCGCACTTCTAGCCATGAGTGACCTCGGGAAATATTGGATGTGCCAGGGATACTGTCAGAATAATCAGAGATGAGAATCTTGTCAGCGGTGAAATTACGAACCGCTGCGTAAGATCACCAGCGCTGCCAAATCGTGCTCTATAGAAGGATATTTATTAGTGATATCTGCGATCGCCGAAAAGCGAATTGCCGAATCTGGCGACGGCGCCTGCGGTCGCGACAGTGGCTCCGACTACGGCATAGCGCTTTGATATCATCGTTACCAGCGAGCCGGCGCCCATCAAAACGTCGCCGCCAAGCGTGATGCCTGCATTGGTTTTCTCAGCAGCCGTGCCGGTGTCCCACGCCGATTTGAATCTGACCGCATCAGAGGGCAAATTGACTGCTGCTATGCCGAACGGCACGCTGGCACCGAAAGCGCGAGCCGATTGCGCGTAGGCAGGAAGCACACGACCCTGCTGAACTCTAGCATTGTACAAATTGATGCCGGTCATCAAGGTTGCATAACCTTTCCAAGCCGAGTCGGTATCAACTTGTATCGATGATGGAAAAACATAACTTCTTTGATCGCTCAATTGACCTAGTTTTGGATCATCGACGAGCGAGCGGATATCATCGACGCCGACGAATGCGCCTTGATTATTGCCGTGCCGGAAATTGGTCAAACCGACCGCACGTCCCTGGCTGTCTAGAATCGGTCCGCCGCTGTTTCCACCCTGAACACGTGCATCGGCCTGAATAAACATCGTGTGGGGATTGACGTCCGGATGATTTCTGAATTCGGTCGAGATGTATTTGTTGCGGCTGAGAAATTTGCCGCGGCTCATGACCACGTCTTCGACGCCTCCGGGATGACCGAGGACAGTCAGCATGTCGTTGGAATTCAATCCGACTGCCGAATTAGCCAGAGGAATGGGCCGGAATTTTTCATTGGGCGCCGCATTCGTCAGCTCAATCACAGCCGATTCTGATCCCGGGTGTGCCACTTTCACACGCGCATCGTACTTCCAGCCGTTGGCAGCCGTAACCGTAATTTTTTCAGCACCCTGAACGACGTGATTGGCTGTAGCAATCTGACCATTTTCAGTGACAAAAAAACCAGAGCCCCACGAAGTATTCTTTTTGCCATTCTCACCAGGTCTTTCGACCGTTATTTTGACGACGGATTCGAGATTTTCGCTGTAAAGCTTTGCCTCTGGGGAGTTAGCGTCAAATTCTTTCAATTTGGGTGCGTTTTTGCCGCCCACATCGGGATCGCCTATCGTGAAAGTCGGAATCATTACCTTGTCGCCCTGCCTGCGAA
>PNKB01000155.1 GCA_013997645.1 Cyanobacteria bacterium PR.3.49 | reverse complement strand
CAAGAAACACAGATGCCGGCGCTCGTTCTTGCGCATAACAAAACCCTTGCAGCGCAGCTCACAAACGAGATGCGCGAGTTTTTCCCCAATAATGCAGTCGAATATTTCATCAGCTATTACGACTACTATCAGCCGGAATCTTATATTCCATCGACTGATACATTCATTGAAAAGGAAGCCAGCATCAATGACGAAATCGACCGGTTGCGCCACTCGACGACGCGCTCGCTCTGGGAGCGTCATGATGTTGTCGTGGTCGGTTCGGTAAGTTGCATTTACGGTTTGGGTGTGCCGGAGCGCTATTTATCCGCGGCCATCGAATTAAAAATCGGTCAAATAATCGACCGGCATGAGATTCTCACAAAACTCGTTAATATCCACTATGCACGCAACGACATGGTCGTCGAGAGATCGCGTTTTCGTGCGCGCGGAGACGTCATTGAAGTTTATCCTTCATATGAAGAACGCATTTTGCGCATCGAGCTTTTTGGCGATGAGATAGAACGGCTGGCCATCGTCAATCCCGTCACCGGCGAGATTGAAGAGCTGGCCGATGTAGTGCGTATCTATCCTGCCAAACACTATGTTGCCGACGAGCGCGAATTAGAGCGCTCCATCGAGCAAATTGAAATAGAGCTCAAAGAACGGCTGGACGACTTGCATGGGCAAGGCAAACTGCTGGAAGCACAGCGCTTGTCGCAGCGCACGCGTTTCGACATTGAGATGCTGAAAGAAGTCGGATATTGCAATGGTGTCGAAAATTATTCGCGCGTTTTGGAAGGAAGAGAGCCCGGCACTCCGCCTCAAACCCTGGTCGATTATTTCGTTCGCAAGTTTGGACGTGACGGTTTCATTACATACATAGATGAGTCGCATGTCACTCTGCCGCAGTTGCAGGGCATGTACGGCGGCGACAGATCGCGCAAAGACACGCTTATAGAATACGGATTTCGCCTGCCTTGCGCGCGCGACAATCGCCCCCTTACATATGATGAGTTTTTCTCGAAGGTCGGCAAAGTAGTTTTTGTATCGGCAACGCCGGGCGACATCGAGCTAAAGCAAAGCACTCAGATAGTTGAGCAGATCATCAGGCCGACCGGACTTGTCGATCCGGAGATTGATGTGCGACCAATTGAAGGTCAAATTGACGATCTCATTAAAGAGATTCGCCTGCGCTCGGCAAAGAATGAACGGGTTTTAGTAACCACTCTTACAAAACGCATGGCAGAAGATCTTACCGAGTATCTGCAAGAACTCGGAATTCGGGTGCGCTGGCTGCACAGTGATATCAAAGCTCTGGAAAGAATCGAGCTATTGAGAGATTTGCGCCTGGGTGAGTTTGATGTGCTTGTCGGGGTCAATCTATTAAGAGAAGGGTTGGACCTGCCGGAAGTCAGCCTCGTTGTGATTATGGAAGCCGACAAGGAAGGCTTCTTGAGGGCAGAGCGCTCGCTTGTGCAGACAATCGGCAGAGCAGCGCGCAACGCCGCCGGGCAGGTAATCATGTATGCAGACCGCATGACCGACTCCATGTCCAAAGCCATCGGCGAGACTCAGCGCCGCCGAGCCATTCAAACCAAGTACAACGAAGAGCACAACATCATTCCTCAGACGATCATGAAGCATGTCTCCAACCCGATTCTGGAAGCCTTGCGAGGCAGACCGGAAGAATCGGCCGATATGTCGATTGGCGAAATGCTTTTCCTCGAGGGTGGGGAAACCCGCAGAGAAACGGCTGGCAGCAAGCAACGCGCCATACCGGGACTGATCAAGAAACTGGAAAAAGAGATGAAGCAAGCTGCCAAAAATCTTGATTTTGAGCGCGCCGTCGAACTTCGAGATCAGTTAAAAGTATTGCAGGAACAATCGCTGAAGAACCGGAACAAGTCATAGATTGAACGTTTTCAGAGATCGTTCTCGAGTGACACATCTCTTAAAGTCCTTTAACAAGATGCGCACAAGTCGATTTCCGCACTTATACTGCAGGTAGGCGTTGCCAAGCAACCTTGGTTTTTTGGCGCCCGGCGATCTCTTGACGACCTCCGTCCAGAACGCCTCAAACAAACGCCTGTTGGCTAAGCACTCGATTATTCAATAGAGTGCATAAGTAAGGAATCTATTGACTCTGCCTATCTAACCACCTGCCTGAGAGCCCTGTGACACACAGACGGTCACAAAGATGTCGTGGAATTGTTAGGGAAGTATTTAGAAACCTCTTGAAGACAAAAGACGCACATATGATGCAAAAACGGAGTTCGCTTAGGAATTCTCCTCCATCCATAACAATTGGTCCGCTTCGGGGACATTTAAAAACCATTCGGATGGAATAAGAGCTTTCTAATCGCGGCGAACAGTCGATTTTGGTTTGCGTTGCTTACCTGCTCGATTTCGAAACCCTTATATAGAGGCAGTTATGGCGAAAAAGTCCCCGGATAGCGAAAAAGTTATGGGCGGTGCACTCGTAGAAGACGAGAACATTGCAAAAAGAAATGAATTAGAAGATCTGGATCTTATGGATGATGGCGATCAGTTCACCATCATTGATGACGAAGAAGATCCGTTGGCGGATGATGATGACACACCAGTAGAACTTCCTTCCTCCAGAGAAATTGCAACCGAGGATTCGGTCAGACTGTATCTGCGTGAGATCGGTCGTATTCAACTGCTCAAGCCGGATGAAGAAATTGAATTAGCTCGCAGAATTCTGCAGGGCGACATGATGGCGAAGAGAAAACTCGTTCAAGCCAACCTCCGTTTGGTTGTTTCAATCGCTAAGAAATACATTGGACGAGGTCTTTCCTTCCTTGATTTGATTCAAGAAGGCAACCTCGGTTTGATCCGCGCCTCCGAAAAATTCGATCACGAACGCGGTTACAAATTCTCTACATACGCCACATGGTGGATTCGTCAGGCTATCACCCGCGCTCTGGCAGACAAATCCCGAACCATCCGTGTGCCTGTGCACATGGTAGAAACCATCAACAAGCTCAAAAAGGTTACGCGCCAACTGGCTCAAGAACTCAATCGCAAGCCGACCGAACAGGAATTGGCCAAGTCGATGGATGTTTCTCTGGTCAAACTGCACGAAATCATCAAAGCAGCAAAAGAGCCCATCTCACTGGAAACACCAATCGGCAAGGAAGAAGATTCCCGCCTGGGCGATTTCATTGAAGATGCTGAAACAGACAGACCGGAAACCACCGTCACTCACGAACTTCTCCGTCAGGATCTGGCGAAGATGCTCAACGAACTGACTCCTCGCGAGCGCGACGTGCTTCGCCTGCGATTCGGCCTGGATGACGGCAGACAACGGACTCTGGAAGAAGTCGGACAACTTTTCGCAGTAACTCGCGAAAGAGTCAGACAGATTGAGTTCAAGGCACTCAGAAAGCTGAGACAGCCTGGGCGCTCCTCAAGACTGAGAGAGTACCTGTAGAAAGAAAATCGAGGCGCCCGAGCTCAAACAGCTCGGGCGCACTCAACTTATAAGGGACACTAAGGACCACGGGGTATAGGATTGTGAGCTATTCTGACGATTATGCGACCACATCTACAGCAAATGATGCGCAAGATCCGATAGCAGACTCGCCGGTAACCACAGAACGTGTCGTCGACACTCAATCCGGCTTCCTCGTTGTCATTAAAAAATTGGAAGCCCGCCTGGCCTTGTCTGTAAAGCGCCGCCTGGGCACTCCTCCTTCCAGTTCAATTCTTCTAACCCAAGATGAATCGCTGAAACTGGCTCGCATTCTTTCCGACAATGGAGCCGGCGAGGCAGAGCCACCGCAGCCGGGCCGCAGAAAGAATTTCGCGCGCGACATCGACAACTGGATCAACACTCTATCCACAAAACCCGCGTCGCAAGAAGAGCAGACCCAGTCGGCCGGCGAGCTCAATGCTTACAATCAGCTCGAACAATACGAATCAGTCGACGGCGAAGGACTGGAACGTTCGCCGGCTTCTCGCTGGGACAAGTTCATGATGGACGAGCCGGCACCGGAAGCACGCCGTGCGGCCAGAAAGCGCAAACGTCCATCAATCTCCGTACCGCCTGGCGCTATCAAAGTAGCCCTTGGTCTGGCAGTGACACTGGTGGTAGTGGCAATTGCCGGAACGGTAATCGCCAATCTCAAAGCACCGGAAAAATCCGAGCCAAAACAAGACGTTCTGGCTGCAGCACCGCTGTCAGACACAAAAGTCGACAAGTTTGCCCGCGCCTTTGTCTCCAATATGCTGGATTTCAATCCCGCCACCTATCGCATGTCACAAGTGCAAGCGATGGCTGTAATGAAACCCGAACTGCTGGACAACTATTGGACCGAGACGAATTTCCCGCTCTCCAAGCGCCAGCTTGCCGGTCTTCCTCAAAATCAAACCGTGCTGATAACAAAAGTGACGCAAGAACGTGTGAATGAAACGACAAAAGACGTCGATATCTATGCCGAACTGGTCAGCGCCGACAATAAAATGAGCAGCCCTGTGCACCTAAAATTGAAAGTAGCCCAGGCACTGGACAACCTTCTGCAAGTAATCGAGCAGAAAGATCTGACTGCCGGTACTCACGAATAAAGTCCAGTCCGAAATAATTCTTTTTGAGCCGGTCTCTAGCTGATTACAGCCAGATTATCGAGTATTTCTTTGGCCCTTATTCGGGCGTAAAAAGCTTCACCAAGTTTGCCCTGAGCTTCTAAAGCTTGAGCCAGGCAATGAAGAACCGAAACTCTGTCCAAAACTGCGCAGTTGTCGTCGCCATGCGCGAGAAAGAAACCCTTGCACTGGATTTCTGCATCCCTGAAACGCCCATCCCGAAGGGATTGCTCGAAAACTTCCAAATTTACAACCATACCTCGTCCCCCCGAAACTGCTCGGCATCAGTTCGGATGCAAGTTGCGACCTTAACAGGGCACACTTCGCTCTTAAACTTCATGATACTGCCGGCAATTTGAAATTGGGAAAGCGAGATGCTCCGCCGACCGCCACGACAGCGATTGCAGGATAAAGCAATTTTCACATAACTACATCTTACGCAAATGCGTCAATCAGGCGCCGCCTTGTAATAGCTTCGCCCAGTCGCGGGCCACACCGGCAGTGCTTTCTCTCAGTGCTTTCAATGCCTCGGTTCGTTTCATAATCGGCATCACAGCTTCCATTCCGCCCGATCGCATTGCGGTTATACCTTCTTGCTGCAGTCCGAGAACTTCAGCATCGATTGCATCGAGCACCGCCAGCAGTGAATAAGTGATCGTTTCCGCCGGGCTTTGCTGAGGAACAACAGCACCACCAGGAAGCGACTGTTCTTCGACCTTTTCAGCAACAGCGTCAAACACAAGCGGTTCGGTTTCGCTGACATCGCCGCGAGATACTCTCACCAATCGAGCAAAGATTTTCTTGGAAAGGAACGGAACTTGCGAATTGCGCAATTGTTTTCCATCGACAGACCAACCGGGTCCGTCTGCAAACATCTGCACAGTCAGCTCGACAAATGCCGGTATGGCCGGGCGATTCTTTTCGTCTTCGTAGAGAAATTTGGGAGGGATGAACGAGAATCGAACTGCTTTGGTGTCGCCTCGAACTTGCATGCCCCAGACACTGTTCTGCAAATAGCCTTGATAGAAATTGCTTGGATCTTTAATTCCATCACCGGCAGGACGTCTGCAGGTAACCACGAAAGCACGATTTTCTTCGGTTTGATTGAACTGGTACGCATATCTGTTGAAGTCGTCGAAGAGCGAGTCCATCAATGCAACCATACTCAGTTGGCAAACTGGATCTTCCATTGTCGCCGTTGCAGCTTGCTTGTTCTCAACGTTTTCGTTGACGTTTTGCAGCCACGCCATCGTATGATCGCCGACAAAAGACGTGTTCAGGGAGGAAAGAATTTTTCGCGATAGATCTTCGGTTTGTCTGCGCCTTATTTGATTGAATACTTCGCCTTGATCTTGATTCATACCGCCTCCCAATCTCACCCTCAACGCCAATGTTCGAATCAGCTGAAAAACAGGTTTCCATTTAGGTTGTTCCTCGAAAATCGGCAGAATATCTCTTGAACGGTGAAAATATTTCGCCAAAAATTCGATTTTTTTCAATGCCGAATCAATCACCCGAAAGGGGAATATTGAGCGCTAAAAACCGGTCATAATGGTCAGCTGATCTATTTCTTTCGCCGTGAAAGAAAATAGATGACAACCCATGCCAGCATCGCTCCGCACATGTCAACCGTGACATCCGACAAGGTGGCACTGCGGCCTGGTACCAGAGACTGATGCCATTCGTCAAAGAGCGCGTTGCCGAGGCAGAACATGTAGGATGCAACGCTTAGCCGCGTGTTCCCCCAGCCTTTAGAAAATTCGCTGGCCGATACGGCGAAACGGCTGAGTACGAACAAGATTGCATACTCGCTGAGATGCGCAATTTTGCGAACCGGAACGTTCGCATCGCCGAGATACGCTTCTGTAACAGCACCTGAATGCGGTTGGTTCGAAAATAGAAAAATCACAATTATCCAGAGGCACACCGCAATCCAGGCGACGTATGTCTTCTTCCATGAGTCGCCAGAAACGGAGATCATTTCGTTTTCAACCTTGCCGTTTTGACCTGGGAAACTCCCTTGGCGACTCGTCTTTTAGACGCTTGCTTTCTTGAACTTTTCTTGCCGGAAACGTGCGGATGATCAGTAAGAAAGAAACGCCATTGACGTTCGGTCGCGACATTCAAACCGATACGCTCGCTTATGCTGATATGTTCGGCACCATATTTGGTTCCAAACTCCAGATGGAGCGGTGCATTGCAGTCGAGAAAATCGGTGCCGTTGAGCGACCGGTCGATATCCCATTGGCGGCAGAGCTTTCCAGGGCCGTCACAGCCTTCAGTTCCCAACGCTCTAATCAGCACCGCCCCTGGTGTGCCATCTACTTCAGTGACGACATTGAGACAGAAGTACATGCCGTAGATGAAGTAAACGTATGCAAAACCGGGCGGTCCGAACATAATGCGGCAGCGCTCGGTAACTCCTCTGTAGGCGTGACAGGCAGGATCGTCTTGCGTGTATGCTTCCACTTCCACAATCGGCGCGCGCAGAACTTCACCGCCAGGCAAGGTGCGCACCAGAATCATGCCAAGCAAGTCCGGCGCGACTTCAACAGTCGGCCGCGCAAAGAACTCACGGGTCAGTTTTTCTTTAGTCGTGCCTTTCACAACTAAATAGTCTAACAAATGAGCGCGCGCTCGCCTGAACTACCGCATCGCGCGCACGAATGTTTGAATACCGCGACGGGCCATGTAGCTGCCGGCGCGATTCATCATTCGACCTCCGGCCATCTGCCGGCGTTGCTGCCGGCGTGCCCGTTTAGCCGCACCGGGCATTTCATTGACATTGCCCATCAGCGGCTGAGCCTTGGCGAGTTCTTTGTTGACCTCGCCGCTGGCCGTGCGTTGATCTTCATTTTTGTTGTAGAACGGGCGACCGTAGTCTGTATAGGCGACGATATCGAACTGGTCATACGGAACAAACGGTCGAGCCATCATCCGATCGTGCATGATTTGATCGGTCGTTTTGAAAGCACCCACCGGCGGTTTGGCGCCCTTTTGCAGAACGACAGAGGCAAGCCTGGAGTCTAGTATGCAATCGGAGGTTTGCAAGCGGTTTTTCGCCTCATACTTTTGATCAAAACCTTGCATCTTGCTTCTGCGTATCATCTGCGGCGAATGTGAACGCAAATGCTGCTGCTGCATTGCCCTGAAGCGTACATCCTTTTCCTGACGGGACATATACCTGTCCGACCAGACCTTGTATAAGTCTTGCCCCAATTGCAGCTCACAGACAAGGTCCTGAGAATTCCAGTAACCCGGCAAGCAGGTCATCACCGTGCCGTCAGGGGCCAGAACAAATGTTTGCAGATTGTGCGGACCTGCACCGTTAGTGGTGTTGACGGCATTGCCTGTGGGCATGTGGACACCGGAAACACCTGCATAAGGTAAGCCGGTAATGTCTTTGTAGCCGACAACAAAGTTGTTTTTCAAATACGAGAAAGCAGGTTCCTGCGAGAGCGACACGGCTCTCAGCGAATTGCCGGCACTTCAAGTGGCGCCGTCTATCTTGCCCAACATGTGAATCCACACGACAGGCTTTCCGCTTCGCGCTCCTTCATTGAGCGCTTGGGACAAATTAGTGTGCCAATCGATACCTGTAGCCAGCTCTCTTACTCGATAAGCAGCCTCGTCGCCTTTCACCATAGGAATGGCGCCGACTTGCTGAACTGCCAAGAGCGATAGAGCAGCCAGGCTCAAAAAAAGTTGTTTCATGGACTGACTAGCTCCATTGAGAGGGGGGTCTTATCTAGCCACTACTCTTAAATACGTAAGTTCGTCGAAAAAAGTTCAAAATTTGCGGCGCCCCAAAGATTAAATCTGCCGCCGATAATACATATGTACCCGATCTCGCCCCATCAGCGCCACCCCGTCCTGCGGGCCATTCTGGCGTTTAATCAATTTCGTTTCTTTAAAACGGCATCCAGTACCAGATTTGCTCTCAAAGCTGACACCTAGCAGGTGTCAGCTTAAGGGTAGCGGTCGGCAAGTGGATCATGGAGGAGTTTCGTCCGTTAGGGGACGAGCTTTGGGTGAGGGTTTCTTGAGCCGGCAAAGTCACTTCCAGCCTGAATCCGTGCGTGCTCAGCTAAACTGCTCGATGACGACGCTGCCGACGCAAAGAATTGTGGACGATTTTGCAATTCCAATCGTGGTGGCGCGAATTCTTCATGGCATCTCGCACCACCCAACTGGTCAGCAATTGCCAGCATTGAGCTTAGCCTTCTATACACAGGGCATATAACTCTTGATTAGGTAACGGGCGCCCGCGCCCGTATTCCTAAATATCTCCATCTGTTAGACTCAGATTGTGGGCCCTGACTCGTTTTGTAACCTTCGCATCCGTAAAAAGTGACCGGCACGGAAAGCATCTCACAAGATCCAAAACTTCCTCCCAAAGAGGAATTTTTTGACGCGGTCAAACGGCATATCTGCCATATTTTGGGATTTGATTACGGCTTCATCGATTTGAGCAGGCAGCATGATTTGCTCAACGTCTATACGTTTTCTGCCGCCGACGATGATGTTGAAGCGCGGCAGTTTGTCGAACAATTGCAGGACGAGCACGAGCAACCACTGACGGTGGCAAACACCCACCTTGCGCAAAAGGTCACGCACACGCAAGCACCCTGGGTGGGCCGCGCTTTCAACAAAAACAAAGATGGTGCAGACGATCCAGAAGGCTACCCCTATGTGATCGTACCGATGATGGAAAATCCTGTCTTCGGCACCGGCAAGAATCGCGGCTTGATTCGTGTGATTTCCTTCGACAGCTCCAGAGAGGTGACTGCACAAGATGTCTCGACTTTGAAGCGCCTGGGCGAACATTTGACGAGCAAACTTCCGCAAGCAGTCGAACTTTTGGTCGATGAGGAAGAGGAAGAAGGCGACGCTTTTGCCCAGAAAGACGTTGTTCTCATCGCCCATTCCAACCGCCTTTCGCGCCGGCGCTATTCGCGTGTGCTGGGCAATCGCTACCAGCTTATCGAGGCAGAAAGCAGCGACAAAGCGATGGAGATGTTGCATCAAAATCGCATCGATTTAGTGCTGCTCGACGCCGATATCCAAGGCACATCCGGCTACGCATTCTGCTCGGTCATCAAGGAATCGGAGCAATGGAAGCAAGTTCCGGTAATACTAATCGCTGCCGATTTGCCGACTCCCGATCCCAATAATTCCAATTCCAGAATCGAAGGCTTCAGAGCCGGAGCGGACGACTGCCTGGCCGACACTTGCGCGGATCCGGAACTGCTGGCGCGCGTGAAATCTGCTCTCAAGCACAGACGCATCGAAAAGGAGCTGGCATCGCAATTGCAGCTTCTAGACGACTATGCAGCCCGATTGGAAGAAGCCACAGAGAAATTGCATAAAGACAAAGCCGAAGAGCAGGTCAAAGCCGCCAATTATCAAAAGGCAAAATCCGATTCGGAGCTGCTGCGCAATCAGGACAATTTGCTGCACCGAATAAGCAACACGATCAGGCGCTCATTCAACATCAATGAAAACCTGCGCGACATGCTGGAAGAATTGGCGGGATGGAGAGAGCTGGATTGCTGCTTTGTCGTACTGCCCAGCGAAGAAGAGCCGCAGGATTCAATACGCGCCGAATACACGACCGAAGTAGATTTCAGTGTAATCAGCACAAATGGCGATTTGAAGTGCCTGGAAGTATTCAAAAAACATTTCCAGGTGGAGCAGGCTCTGGTCTGCAACGATGCCGAGACAGATCGCAAATTTGCGCCATTTAGAGAACAAAATCTTGCCGCAGTTCCCATCTTGTCGATGTTCCTCATCCCTGTCACGTACGAGCAAAAACTGCTCGGCTTGTTGGGCGGCTTCCGGTGCGAGCGGGTCGCTCATTGGGTGCCGGACAACGAAACTTTTTTGAAATCGGTAGCCGACCAGGTCGCCTCCGGTGTCATGAATGCGCGGCTTTATGCGCGTGTGCAGCGCCAAGCCACTACGGATGGTTTGACCACCTTATACAATCACAGGACCGGACAAGAAAAACTGGCGGAACAATTACGCGTGGCAGAGCGCTATCAACGTAATGTTGCCGTCGTCATGATCGACGTCGACCACTTCAAGTCCATCAACGACAATCACGGACACCCGGCTGGTGATGCCGTATTGCGCTCGGTGGCCAGCATCATCAAAAACGACTGCCGCGACGTCGACATTCCCGTGCGTTACGGCGGAGAAGAGTTTCTTCTCGTTTTGCCGGAAGTAAACACCGAAGGCGCGGTGGTTGTGGCGGAGCGTATTCGCCGCAGTTTGCTGGCAGAAGTAATTCATCACGATGAAATCGAAATCAGAGTGACGGCATCGATGGGTATCGCATCTTTTCCTGAAGATGCGCAAAGTCAGCAGTCGTTGCTCGACTTGGCAGACAAATCGCTCTATTTGTCCAAGCGATTGGGCAGAAACCAGGTGCACGCGGCGCAAGATTTGAATCACGACAATCTCGTTGCCATCGAGCAAGCGGAACAAGCGAAGATGGACGCCAAGCCGGTCGAGTACAAGCCGACCAATTTCCAGGCACCGCCCGTACCGCCAGGCGTTGAAGATAAAGAAGAACTCGTGCCGGAAGTCGTAGAGATGGTTAAGGCGCTTGCTTCCACGCTTTACTCGAAGTCCGAATACAATAAAGTGCACCACCTCGAGACTGCTCGCCTTTCCGAGCTGCTCGCCAAAGTGATGGGTCTTTCGCAAGGTCAAGTCGAGCAGATTCGTGTAGCCGGACTCTTGCATGATGTCGGCACGCTCTCCATTCCGCAAGAGCTGATGCAGAAAGACGGCATCTTTACGAAAGAAGAAAAGGATATCATCAAACAGCATCCTGTCCTCGGTGCGCAACTTTTGCGCCCGATTAGAGCCTTGCGTGATGTGTGCGAAATTCTCGAACATCATCATGAACGCTGGGACGGCACAGGTTACCCGAACGGCATGAGCGGAGAGGAAATTCCTCTGGCGGCAAGAATCATCTGTATCGTAGAAAGTTACCACGCTATGATTTCGGATCGTCCATACCGTCCGGCGATGTCCACGGAAAGAGCGATTCAGGCTCTGCGCGAAGGTGCGGGTAGTCAGTTCGATCCGTTCTTGGTGGACATCTTCATAGCGGTTTTGAACAGTTTGAGAGAAAATGAGAAACCGGAAAGAGGTCCGGACAAAGAACCTCCAGCATGACTACAGCATTGCCATGGCCAATTCAGAGAATGAATTCAATGATCTCAAACAGCGAATCAATGCGCTGGAAACTGAGCTGGCTGTAGAAAAGCTGAAATTCAAGCAGTTTCAAAATGAGGCGGCTGCGAGTGCTGCTGCTGGCAATTCGCCTGCCGGAGCACCGGCAACTTCCTCCAGCACGGAAAAAACGCAATTCATTGCCAAACTGACTCACGAATTGAGAACGCCCTTAAACGGCATTCTAGGTATGTCCGATTTGCTTTTGAAAACATCTTTGAACGGCGAACAGCGCGATCAAGCTCTGGTCATCAACGAATCAGCACGTTCGCTTTTGGAACTTATCAATGATTTTCTTGACTTTTCCCGTATTCAATCCGGCAAAGCAGAACTGGAAATCATCGATTTCGAATTGGTTGCCAGCGTCGAGGCAATCGCCGATTTGCTCGTCGAACAGGCGCGTGGCAAGGGTATCGAGCTCGTGTCATATGTCTCCCCCAAACTTCCGGCGGTGCTCAAGGGCGACCCCGGTTCGATTAGGCAGGTGCTGCTCAATCTGGCCAGCAATGCAGTCAAATTCACACAAGAAGGCAGCGTGTTGATGAGAGCAGATTTGCTCGAAAACCGAGGCGGCGATGACCTGACTGTTCGTTTCTCAGTCAAAGACACAGGCATCGGCATCGAAAGCAATTATTTGGAAAAACTGTTCGAGCCTTTCACACAAGCGAGTCTTTCTGTTAAGAGAGAATTTGGCGGCACAGGGCTTGGTCTGACAATTTCCCGCGGTCTTGTCACACTCATGGGTGGAAAACTTTCCGTGCAAAGCAAGAAAGGTGAGGGTGCGGATTTCTGGTTTGATATTCCTCTCAAAGCAGTAGGAGGCGGGCTTAATGGAACTGCTACCAGAGAATTGTCGAGTCGTGTCTGCCTCATTATTTCTGCATTTCCGCAGATGTCGGCTGTTCTCGATAGTTATACCGCCGCCTGGGGAATGCGGGTCATAAATACCGATTCAATCGAATCAGCTTTGAATGTACTCCATACAATCGACCAGCAAAAGAAGGCAGGTGCAGTCATAATCGATGGAGATTCGGTCGATGCCCACAGGTTGTTTATTGAAGCCGAACATCGCAACCTGTTGTCACCAAAAATCCGCATGCTTTTGCTGACTTCCAATTACAACGAAGATGTAGAATCGCATATGGTGGCAGAAGGGTTTTCCGCTTTGTTGGCTAAACCTGTTAAATATTGGAGCCTATACAATACGCTAGAACACATTCTCGTCAAATCTTTGTCCCCGAAACTAGACAGAAGGTTGACTGTTCAAATTCCCAAATTGACACATACCGACAAAGTCATTTTGGTAGCTGATGACAGTCCGGTGAACCAAAAGGTTGCTCTCCTGCAATTGAAGAGTCTTGGACTGATGGCGCGGGCAGTTTCCAGTGGAGAAGAAGCAGTCGAGGAAGTGAGCAGCGGCAATTATGCTTTGGTACTGATGGACTGCCAGATGCCCGACATGGATGGATATCAGGCAACCAGCACAATCAGGAAGCTGGAAAAGAAAACCGAAAAGCATATACCAATCATTGCTCTTACAGGCAGCGCCGATGCCGAAGGCAGAGCAAAATGCCTGGAGTCGGGCATGGACGAAGTGCTGATTAAGCCGGTTGCGCCGAACAAACTTTTGGAAGTAATCGATCGTTTTCTCAAGGGTGAAACTGCGGAAAAAACCATGCGCATTACCCAGACAATTTTGAAACCTGACGCTTCTGTCGTTGCGGCGACTCCGTTGCGAGACCCTGTGGATTTCGAACAATTGAAAAAAACTTGCGGAGTTGATGTTGCTCACGATATCGTAACCGTCTATCTTTCAGCGGCAGAAACATTATTGGATGGATTGAAAGAAGCAAGAGAATCTCGCGATGCCACCGCTCTTGCTTCCCTTTCACACCAATTGCGCGGCTCGTCACAAGCAGTCGGCGCCCTGGAGATGGTCACTCTTTGCGACAAATTATCTGTATTTGCTCGCAAAGCCAATTGGATAGAAGCAAAAGAAACAATCGAATCTTTGAATTACTCTTTCAGTCGATTGAAAAAATTTGCCGAGCGCGTGCTTGCAGAAGATCCAGATCTGCTGGCGAAATAATTGACCTCAATCAATTTGTTATTCTCTTTTAGCTCTTTGAGCTTGCGCGGGCTTATGGCCTTGACCAATATCCTGACATTTCCATATTTGAATGATGTCGAATGTCCGGTGATGTAGAAAGTGACTTCGCACATTGAATTTGTCGTTGTGTCTTTTCTGGAA
>PNKB01000154.1 GCA_013997645.1 Cyanobacteria bacterium PR.3.49 | reverse complement strand
TCGAGGGTAAGGTAGCGGTGGAAAATTGATGTCTACATCAATTCGTCCTCGACCTCCGTAAGGGGTGTGATTGTCACGCATTCCACCATTTGGATAGTTCCAGCCACCTTGCCCGTAACGTCCTTGGTCAATCTGTCCTACACGCCTTTCACGTCCCGGATAACCAACATACACCTGACCATTTTCAGTTATTGTCAGGTCATCGCCCAAACCATTTCGCTCTGAACGATTGATTTGTTGTGCAAGTTGTCTGAATGCATACCGGTCTGTTCTGTAGATATCCTGTAAAACATTCGCCACTTCTCTGCCATTGCCAAAATCAAGCTCTCGAGCCATTTCTCTTGCAGGTTTCGTTTGTCCCCTGTAAAAATCATCTCTCGTCACAAGTCGAACCTCACGCATAAAGGGAGATTCAATAAAACGAGAGTACTGTGACAACCACGTGACACAAAGAAGACAGCCTCTCAGTGCGAATCTACGCTCAAGGGTTCAAAACTTTTTTACTTTTGTGCTCATTGCAAAGGCGCTTATCGTCTAAGTCCGCACAAAAGACAAAATTATTACAACAACTGTGCGGAGGTTAATCGTCAACGGTAATGCTTTGACCGCCTACAAAGCCAATTTCTCGCAATGCCTTCATCAAACGATCTCTTTGCACAAGCGAGAGCTTTGCCGACTGCATCTGGGCATTGTTTAGCTTGCCACTTTCAAAAGTGATTTTAAGCAAATCATTGAGGATACGTCTTTCGATTAGCTCCACATCTAAAAGATCAACAAATGTCCAGAGCAAATTTGTCACTTGCAAACCATGAATTATCTCAATCCTGTCCGACTCTAAATGACGTCTAAAAAACCGGCATCTAAATGGTGGCAGAGAGTTTCTTCTGAAATTTCTAGGAACGATTACGTCAAGATGAGCGGGCACGGTTTGAATAACATTGTGGAGATAGAGGGCTGTCGCAAATGCAAAAACTCCAGCCATCTCTCCGTTTTTGTCTTCCGTCCACAGCTGGGTAACAATGAAGTCTTCTCTATGGCAAGAAAGGACCGGAAAATATTTGAATCGAAAGATGCTTCTAACGTTTCGAAGCCATTCACCTTTTCGGACGTAATAAACTTGCAGTTGCCTTGAATATCCACAGCTGGCTGCCTGACTAGCAGTGAAGAATCCTTCCTGCTTTAGCGCAAGTTGATACAAGCGATCGTAATCAGGCTTTTTCATATGCTGCTATTTCTCATCGATTTTCAGTTTTGCAGCAAGCCGGGTTAAGTGCAAGGGCAATAAAGAAACATCGCTAAATAAGCCGGAATTGCTTGCATGAATGTACAAACGACCAGACAAAACTTGGCGCATAGTTTTGACAAATGTGCGATCAAGGATTTTTCGTATTGCAAATTTTGACATAAAGCAAAACTGAGATATGATGCGGATTCCCATTGAACGTGCAAGCCGACAACGGTGTTCATTTTCAATGCAATCGAAAACAGTCAATCTGAAACCGGAAGCAAATCGAATGGACTGGCAACTTGAACTTATTATGGCTGTGCGCGCTGTTTTAGCGGCTATTCTTGGCGGCATAATCGGCTTTGAAAGAGAATTGCACAAACACGACGCTGGCATTAGAACATATGCTGCAGTTGCTGTCGGGTCCTGTGTATTTGGCTTAGTATCAATGCACTCGCAGGGAGCTACAGGCGGAGACTCAAGGATTTCCGCACAAATTGTCAGCGGTATCGGCTTTATCTGCGCAGGAGTAATCATGCGCGGGCAAGGTGGACGCACAATAGGTCTAACAACAGCGGCAACAATCTGGGCAACAGCATCTATTGGTTTGACAATGGCTTACGGTATGTACGTGCTTGGAGTTTTAACAACAATCATTACCTTTTTTCTTCTGGCCGTTCACGACACGCCTTATTGGAAAAAAATGTCGAAGAAGGATCACCTGCATAAACCTGGCAGTTCACATCACCACGCACACAATCAAGATGATGACTAGGTTTGCATGCTTTGAACAATCAAATCACAATTTACTACCTTTTTTAGTAGTGCTTGAATCACAAAAAATCGACCAGAAAACGCTTGGCTGCAATGCAGTCGCACTGCGCTTTCTGGTCGATCAAAGATTCTTGCAGTTACGTCACTTTATCACAGGAAGCTTCGTCAGATTTGCAATTCTTCTGCTCTACTTGAAGCGTACTGTGATGCAGACCAAATTCCTCCTGGGCAATCCTGGATATCTTCGCAAGAAGAATATCCGGATCGACTGCTTCATCAATGAGGACATGCGCAGTCAAAGCATCGCGTCCAGAGGTGATCGTCCAGACATGTAAATCATGGACATCGAGCACACCTTCGACTGCCATTATCGAGCTCTGAAGCTTCTCAAGGTTGACACCATCAGGAGTGCCTTCCATGAGGATATGAACGCAATCTTTGATGAGCTTCCAGGTGCGCGGCAAGATCATCAAGCCAATTAGGCCGGATACTATCGGGTCGACGATGGTCCAGCCGGTAAACATGATGATAAGCGAGGCAGCAATGACGGCGACAGACCCCAAAAGGTCGCTCATCACCTCCAGATAGGCAGCCTTTGCGTTAAGGGAACCGTCCGACGCGTCGGAGAGTAGCTTAACGCCTATGAGATTGACAACGAGCCCGCCCACTGCAACAAGCAACATCGGACCTGTAAGAATTTCTGGCGGGTTGGCGAATCGCTGATATGCCTCGAAGAGGATGTACAGCGACAAACCGATAAGAACGAGACCGTTAACAAGCGCTGCCAAGATTTCAGTTCGGTAGTAACCGAAAGTCTTGCGCTTACTGGGTGGCTTTCCAGCAAACCAGACAGCAAAGAGTGCGAGCATCAAACCGGCAGAGTCGCCAAGCATATGACCTGCATCTGCAATCAGCGCAAGACTACCGGTGTAAAGACCGCCGATTACTTCTACGGCCATGAAAGTGAAGGTCAACGCAAGAACGGTTTTCATCGCAGATTTATTCTTCTTGCGAAGCGCTGCGAAGTCACCGTGATTGTGATTGTGTTCGTGAGACATGGTGTTCTCCATCTTTCTAAACCAACACGTCTTCCGCGAAAGGAAGCTCAGAGTGCTGAAGTGGCAAGCACGTGTTTGGTTTGGTTTGGATGTAGTCAGTCGAGAAAGGGAAGAAAAAGACATGTAAAACCTACGAGATCGCTTGAAGCCAAATCAAACGGAAAGTCGCGACAAATGAGCACTTTGAGAAAAGGAGGTAAAAAATGTTGAACACAAATAAAAAAAGGGTCGAAATCTAATCTCGCAACGGTTCACAGACGTCTAGCAAAAGCGATAGCTGATCTCTCATTGCGCAGATAGCGCAGTGCAAAGCAGAATCTTTGCTGCATCAGAAAACAGTATTCAAGACATTGCGGAGATACGCTAAGCAAGTTTTGAAGAGGGTTTTAAGGCATCGCAATATCTGATCACTTTTGACATTTGTGCAAAATTAGAAGCGAAAACCATGTTCATTTGCGCGTGTAGAAAAATGCCGAATCTTTGATCAGGTGCCAACGTTTTAGGTCGATCTTCTTTACGAGCACCCACTGTTTCTCAAGACGCTCATGAAAATTTTCATCTGCCGTACAACCTGGAAACGGCTCGCCGATATAGATGAGCGATTTGCCAGTGTAGGCTCTCAAAGCTCGGTAAGCCATTTCGTCATTCAATGGGGGCCAACATAAAAACAATGTGCGATCCGGGTGATATGCAACGGTTGTTTCAGTGGCAGGTAATACTTCTGTCCAGCTGGTTGTCTTCAACGTATACCCATTGCGTCCGGTCTCTGATGGGGCAAAATCATACGAGATGATATCGGCACCTCTATTTCTCAAGAGCGCGGCCCAATATCCAGTACCGGCACCAATTTCGACGAGTGGTCCTACTTCAGCAATCGCTTTCAAAACATTCTTTGACGGAATCGCCCACGAATATTTGCGTACCATCAAGTTTCTACAAAAGCGACGCATGTCGCTTGCACTGTAGCGCTCTTGCAAAGCATCAAAAATTTCTTCCAATGGATTGCAGCCATTTTCTAATACATCAGATACCACCTGCTTTTCAGAGATGTCGGGCAAGGTCCAAGTTGAATCTCTGTCGAAGTTTATCGAAAAATCAAAGAGGGATATGGCGTCATCGAGCCAACCCCAATAAAGGAAAATACTGCCAAGCTGAATTGCACAATTGGCAATAGTGCTTAGCGAATCCGCATCCTTTGTCAAAAGAGCTTTTTTTAAGATGACCTCTGCTTCGCCGTACTTACCCATCTCTGTGTAAGCGACTGCTAAATCTTCAAAAGCATGCAACTTGAGCCTGGAGCGAGTGGCATCGAGCAAGTCGCAAGCAGACTTAAGATAGCCCTGTGCTAAATCGTAGCTGCCCATTGTGACAAGCAAACAACCCAATCTAGTAACTGCCTGTGCATAACTCAAGGTGGAGCTTGGTGTTTTCTCAAAGTTAGCTTTGCGAATAGTCACAGCTCGGGTAAGACAGTTTTGAGCATCTACATTGGCGCCCCTTGAAGCCAGATACTCAGAAAAATTCATGAGTAAATCGGCAATTTCAGGATGATTAGGTCCTAGCTGTTGCAACCTCAATGCCACCAGGCGCTCATATACAGGCGCCAGCAAAACATGATAGTCACTGAGCCACGAACTCCAGCGAAGCAAAAGCCTATTTAGGGTCTCCAGCACTTGCGGGTGGTCCGGTCCGAGCGATCTTGCTTGAATATCAAGCAACTTCTGTAATTCAGACATGCAGTCGCCTGAGTTGAATACTCTCGATTCAAGTGCTTCTACAAAGTCTTTGCCATCTGTCAAATCAACAAGGTTCAAAGCTTGGACAGCAAGTTCGTCTGCCATTTTGAGATTGCCTGTAACTCGCGCCGTCAAAGCAGATGTAGCAAGACCCAACGCCTTCTGCGAGATCTTCTCGGGGTCTTTTTTCTTATCCATAGTGAAAGCGTCCGTGGATTCCAGAGAGTAATGCACTTCACCTCAATTAAGAGAGGCTCTTACAGCTCGAGCCTTAGAAGACGTAGAAAGCGTGAAATGCGCAGAGAACAAACCTTTTTTGGTGAGTTTAAAAGACATGTCCTCCTGGAGTTTCACCAAACCCAGGCGCTCAAGTCTCAGAATGGCATCGAGAAATGAGTCATCCTCAAGACACATATGTGCTTGCCCACCATCCAGATGAGGGAATTCACAGTCATCTGTAGTGATCAACTTCAGTCCGCCAGAATTGCGCATCTCTGAAAGTACTTTGTCTATTCCGTCTTCGCAATCGCTGCATTCACAATCATAATTAGTTGTTGAGCGAGACCTGACTAAAAACGCAACCAGATAGCCTCTGTCTGTAAGACTAAAAAGCGGATCGTCAGCGCTGTTTCTTGACTCTCTAATCAATTCATTCCGCTGCATGCCGCTAATTGCTTCCATGTACGGGTCTGATAGACAGCAAAGCTTACTCTGCCTTCCGATCAAATCTGTATGACCCGCCTCTTTGACTAATCGCAAAGGACCATATTTATATAGCTCAAACAAAAGCCTTGAGGTGGCTTGTTGAACGCTTATCGACCGTTTGTTGTTAGGTTGGTGCATAAGTACCTTTTCAATCAAATAGAGATGACTGAGACCAATGACGGCATATGAAATAACGTCTGTGTAAATCATCTGGTCTAAGAACGAGCCATTTTCGACATGTCCATAGCAGACTGCGCAGCCTGAGCGTACATTCTGGACAATTCTTGTGCGCTCGTACCAAGAGTTTGTATAACGCCTGCAAATAAGGCACCGAGTGCTTGAAAGAAAGATGCTAGTAAACCGGCACCGCCGGGAAGCGAAATTACAGAACTAATCATGCCGTCCAAACCGGGCATCAACTGTGAAAGGGCACTTTCTGCCCCCATCATTGGATTAGTACCGGCACTGGCATTGAATGTTATTCCATCCGGAGTGATGGTTGCCTGAGGCACTACACCAATAGAAGAATCAGCCATAGGTGGAAGCTGTTGAAATTGAGAATAAAGATCAGGGATGCCGAATTGCTCAGTAACTCTGACAACATTGTCTAGAGCCTGAAACGCTGCTTCGCCTGCACCTTCTTGTGAATCAATTAGCATTTTTGAAAACGAATATCATTTTTGCACGAATCCTTCCGAGATCTGCATGATATCAACGTTTCCGCGATTGTCAACGAGTCAAACTAGGACATAAATGTACAATTTGTTCCAAAGAAATTCGCACACAACCGAGTCCCCATGCACCGTTGCGAACACAAATATCAACAAGCTCAACAATTGCCGTTTTACATCTGTGTAGAAAACATTTTGATTGAACATCAGCGAAACATGCCTGCCTGAACCATTTGACATAAAATTCAACACGAATGTACAAAAACAGAAGCAAAGTTGGCACGACAATTTTGACATTCATGCAAAGACAAAAAGACTTTCAAAAGAGTGCTGGAGACGCTTGACCGAGCATCTCCAGCACCTGGGGTATGAATGCAGTTTACCAATTCTGTTTGCTTTAACCTTCCTCTGAGAAGCAAACGAATGGAAGCGCGATGTCGTTAACGGTATTACTAGTGGTGCCTTCCTCCAAAAAGACGAAACAGAACTTTTACCATGGGTTAGTTGCAATCGAAAGTCTGGGCTTGTCGATGAAATTGATGATAGGTTTGCCACTGGAGCTTGTCAAGAACTTTTCAGCAAAACGTACATCCCGAGCCAGTTTCCATGCATGAATGTAAAAGATGGCGAAAAAGACAATCATTTTCACCAAAGCTTAGCGATATCACAGATAGTGCACGAATGACAAACAACATGCCAAAACGCTGAGCCTGTCAAACTTTCAAAACTCGATTAGCAATGTCTGGCTGAAAGTCTTCCTCAGATGTCTTGCCGCCAGTCAATTTTACTGCAACACTAAAACTTAGTAGTACTGCGCATCGAAATGAAAATGAAAGCGCTTTTCATTGCCCTACTGTTCCTTATCCTCTCTTCGAGCCTCGGAATTTGTCGAGGCTTTTGTACTGATGTTCAACATCATACGACAGGAAGCAAAAATTCAATCTCGGCGACAAATGAAGATAGCTGCTCTGATTGCGGTCATTCAAAAACATGCTGCAGCAATAATGCGTATTCATCTGGAGCAGTGTCCCTAGCTTTAGATTTGGAATTGCTCCGGCAAATCTGCCAGGCATTTGCAATTGTTGATCAGCAAGACTTATCGTTGAAAAAACTCTACAGAATGTCGAGGGGCACGCGCGCACCCCCATTTGTCGAGACAATTACAACTTATTCTCTGTATCAGCGCCTTCAAGTGTAGAAAGTCGAGCGGCGTGTTTCGTCGCCGTCATTTCACTTGAAGTCGTCAATTAGTGGCAACATAGCTCTGACAAGTTCCGAGAAAACCAAGCAAAAGTGCGCGGCAAAGCTGCTTTTGAAAAGTCACAGAATTGGGCGACTGACTAAAACTCCCTAGTCAGAAATTTTCTTTGGAATCATGAATAAGCCCAATCTAGATAAGCTGTACGAAATTGCCAGCAACCAACAAGGTTTTTTCACAGCCCACCAAGCGACAAAGTGTGGCTACTCGCGCCAACTGCAGGTTTACTACGTAAAGAAAGGCGAGTGGATTCGACACGCCAGGAGCATTTTCAAATTGCTCTGCTTTTCTGAAACATCACCCTTTCCAGACGACTACTACATAACATTGCTTTGGAGCGAAAACCAGCAAGGTCACTTCGAAGGTGTAATGGGCTACACAACGGCCCTCTATATCCATGGACTCACGGACACTGCCCCTGAAGATATTCATTTCATCGTGCCCAAACGTTTTAGAAGGAACAGTCCACCGCCAGGAAGAATTCGCTTCCACAGAAGAGACCTTCTGCCTGAGCTGATTGCCTCTGTACAGGGCTTGAAAGTAATGACCGTATTCGGAGCGGTCAGAGACCTTTTAATGCGAAATAGCCTTACAGAACCTTCGCTCCTAACGATTTTAAACACATCCTTAGAGAAAGGAACAATTACAGTCGATGAAATTGAACATCTTGCTTCTCAGTTACATCAAAAACCACAGGTCGTACAGACCTTGGCAGAGATTGTCGACACCAGAAAAGGCGCTTAGGCACAGTTGAGAAATGTACAAGATATCGGACGCAAGAACAGCCGTAGCCGCGCTTCTTTGCGCGGCAAGCAATCCACAGATTTCGGAAGCACAAGCTAAAGTACTTATTCAAGAAGCTGCTCAAAATGCGGTCCTAGCATTTGGACATTTCGCTTGGCACGAACTTATTCAGATTGCTATCAAGCAACTCGACGATAAAAAGTTGGCTCCCATCGTGACAATGGAACTTCGCGAGATGTTTCAAAATGCAGAAATAGACAGTTCCATGTCTTAGCCGACTCACTCTTCTTCAATTTTGTATTTCTTCAGTTGGTCCCATGGTCCTTTAATTCCATATGTTTCGCCTGTTTTTTCATCAACAAGAACGTCTCGGCCAGTTCGCCTATTAGCGTAATATCGAACACTCCGCTCTGTAGCACCTTTACCAAAGGCGGTTTGCATGGCTTCTCTAGCTTCTGCAGGTAATCCAAAATATTGAATGGCTGCCATGTCATCAAAAGATGCAGCCTCCTTCAGATCAAGGTCACAAGAATCACATACTCTAAATGGCAAAAAAGTGATCACTTTCATTGTTTGAAGTTGATATCGAAGATTGGCAAGAATTCGTAGGCTTGGAGTTTTGTAAGGAACTTTCACAACAGCGAAGGTTGACTGTGACCCTAACATAATTGGCTGCGCTTTAGCCGGGTAAAACGTCCACGAAACGTCGCCGAATCTAGTGCCAACTCCTACGACATGAGGCAACTTGTATGCATATGAATCCTCAATTGCTCTTGAATATTCACCTTTGCCGCCAGATGCTCCCATCCATTCAGGCTGCGCAGTCAAAGTGACGGTGGTTGTATCCTTCCTGTTTATTGGAAGAACCGCATTCTCCGGATAGACGGAAAGAACTTCGGCGCTCTCTGTTACTTCTAAATGCTTCAAGCCTTTGTGAAGTGGTGATATCGACCTGGTGCCTTGACAGGCGATTTTCGCTTCAAACCGTGCAAAGCCGTACTTGAAGGGGATCATTGTCGCTTTGACCGCAGGAATGTTGAAGTGCATCAGCACCAAATAATAAGAAAAGTTCGGCGTAATTTTTGGATTTGCTTTTGTGTCTACATCGTCACCTAACCAGGCTACCGAGCTATTGCCAAGAAATTTTTCCCTATCGATTGTGTACAACCACAGCTTGTGACGAAAGGGGACATCATTCCAATGGTTCTTTGCACTTGAAGATTTGAGGTCCAGGCGTTTCTTGAATTGCTCAGAATAAGAATTGAGTTCTTCCAATTCACCGAATGGCGCGTCCGGATAACCAGCCGTTCCAACTTTTCCAAATAGTTTCTGTGTTTTCGCTGTAGAGATAGATTTCCCACTGAATTTGTTCTGTGCTGGAAGGGCACAGCTGGGTTGAGTGCTGAAAACTAGACTAAACAGCAATAGACTTCCAATTCTTGACTCTACGGTTTCAAGACGATGCAAAAATTCGAATAAGGGCGCGCAAAAAAGAGAGAGATTCATTATTTGAACTCCATAGAAACTTTAACGGGACGCCTCAAAAATGATAGTTCATATGAGGCAGAAAATTTGTTTCTGGAGTTTGGAATGTGGAATAGATTTCAAAACTAAACAACTTGTCCGCTCTGCAAAATAGAATTCAATGTCCCCGTCAAGTTATAGTTTGAACCGGCTCCGCCGTCAGGTCCCGAGCCGGAAATAATGCTATCTCCTACACCGATATGAAGATGCGACCCCTTGCCAGCGGCATTGCCTGTTTGACCAACTCGTCCAACGACATCTCCAGCTTTGATCTTGTCTCCCGGTTGAAGCGGAGTTCCATCTTCTTTTCCCGCCAATGTCTGCATGTGCGCATAGTAAGCAGTTTTTCCATCTGCCTGTTTGATTGTTATGGTATTGCCGCCAAGACCGCCCGAATCTACGCTTACCACTTCGCCGTCGAATAGAGAGCGAATCGGCGTGCCTTCGGGAGCAAATATGTCGGCTGCTCCATCAGAACTGCCGTGATGTAGGCCGATGCTCTTGTCTGAAAAACCGTCCACCGGAAAAACTCTTCCATCGGCACTAATTGCAGGTGACAGTCCATCGATAGCAGTTGGAGCAGTACCTCCACCATCTGCAACAGAGCCTGTGCTATAACTGCCTGCTCCTCCACCTGCCGCTCCTGAATAAGAATCCCCACCACCGGAACCCGAGCCAGAACCGCCGTCTTCGCCTGCAGTACTTGGCGCTCTAGAGGAAGCAGAATAGGCAGACTGAGACACCAGTCCACTTTCGGGTCCACCGGAAATTGAAGGGAAATCGGGCAGCGGTCTGCCTTCAGCCATTGCCTGCGAGCATTCTCTAAGCCAGCGCATTATGTCATTGAAAGAACTTGGAAATTGCTGCATAGCTGGATGTGATGAGCGAAAGGTGTCTAGAACATTTTGTATGACGGCCTTCTGCGCTTCATCGACCTGCTGCGCGTTCTGTATTTCTATATTTATTGGATCTCCAGGTTTGGCTCTGCTGTTTGGATTTTTAGTAATCTTTCCTCCAACACCTACAATGTAATCAGGCTCCTTTCCAGCAAGCTTGTTCATTTCGGATGTGGAAAATTCTACATTCGACGCACTCTTCAATGCGCTTTCCATCTCAGGTGCAAACGCATCAGACGAGGCTTTTTCAATATTGAAAATATCCGAGAAACTTAATTGGTTGGGTTCGGCTGATTGAATTCTTTCAGGCATAAAAGGCAGCTGCCAGGCATCACTGGCTAAATTTGCAGCCGCCGGATTTATCCCAAAAGACAAGGGCGATATGAAATTTCCATCAAATGGTGGCAAGGATTCTCTTCCCTTTTGCAAATAGGGCATCTCAAGTCAAAAGCATAGAATTGATGAGTGGACAGTTTTGGAAATAATTTGTGAATTTTCTGTATACAACCAAAAACAAGTTTCACAAATGTAAAATCCAGAGCGCCTGCAAAGACAAATCGATTCAGATATCGAGGGCTGCCATTCTTACTATTTCCTCCCTTATCCTGCAGTCATCCTCATCAAGCAAATCAGTTTCAATCAATCCATTGACTCGATAGGCATCTTTCAAAGACAAAATGCTTTGCTCGAGAATCTGTGAGATGCTGGAAGGTTGCGTACGAATAAAAAGGATAGGAGTCAACTCATATTTAGGTTTCGATCTGATTTCTCTAAGCAAATCCACTGCACGCGAATCATCAAAATGAACACCTATAATGATCAAATCAAAGTTCATCGGTGAATCTAAAATGCGCAAAGCATCGTCGAGAGTGAATGCGGAACGAAAGTCAAATTCCGCAAGGACAGCGTAAAGCCTACGCAAACCTTCTAAATCGCTGGCCAGAAAAAATTTCAAATCAGGGTTCCTCTAACTCCTTTGTAGCAAGAGTTTTCGTCAGTGCCTAGATGCACATCATAAAGAGCCAATCAAAGATGAAAAATTCAAATCAGCTCAAACCGCCAGATGAATATGTATCCGTAGACTACTTTCAAGGACGGTGGCGCGTTTCCATTGGCAGAAAAGTTCTTTTGGAAAACGTTGAAGGTACGAAGATATTCCAACTAGCAGGTAGGCTTGCCGAAGAACAGGGGCTTGGAGTGGCTCTATACCAGCCAAATGACGAGGACAAATTTGCTCAGCAAGTGCTTTTTGACATTCGTGTTTAAAAGATTTAGCTGCGTAAGGTCTCGCTGTGAAAAGGCAATGTTGGCGAAGCAGCAGCAACAACCAGAAAGACCGTGATGCTTAGAACACCTCGGTCTCTCTTCGGTCGTTCGGGACAGACGGGTCTAGAGCCCGTTCCTCGGGTCATAACTTCGCAAACCGCCCATGATGGGAGTCGGCGCACTAAAACCAAACCGAGGTTTGTTGCTTTCCGGCACAAATGTCGGCTCAGGCATGTTAGAACGCGCCGCCAACAGTCCATTAAAGGCATGCAGTTGTGAACTGATAGAGTTTAGGGGCGTTGATTTGTATTCGGAAGGAAGAGTTGCTGACAGCATCCCCAAAAAAGCATCAACCTGCTTCCGCTCTCTTTCTCGCTGTTGTCGCTCGTTCTCTTTCTCAAGATTGGTCTGCCAATGCTCAGCCTGGAGATTCCAGAGTCCGTCGCTGCCACCGTCTGCGGCAGCTCGTATATGCCCTTTTTCCCAGCCGTATGGGTGGAAGCGAAGACCATAAGCATTTCGGTGGATGAGCCGTCCGCGGAAATCTTGGCGCCAGTAGTATGGATTCAATCCATCGACCCACGAAGCCCATTCCCATAAAGTATGTTGATTTGAATCGAACATGTTCCTAATCCTTCAAACATCATCCGGAACCGTAGCACCGCATGCGCCACCACCGGACAATTTCACTGTAACTTTAAATCACAAAGATGGCAAGATCTAAATTTCGCCAGCCTGTGATCTCCGAGATCGGTTGTCATTTGCATCAATTTTGATACGCATTTAGTCGATCTCTATTTAGTATTATTCGGACTTCAAAGCCAATCAATTATTTTCAAAGCAACACCAAATCAAGTTGAAACGGGCGTCAACTCTCGTCGAAGAAGTGACTCTCGATCATGCGAAGTTGCTGAATGAATAGAGTTTGCAATCTTACAACCCTTTCCTGCACATGCTCATCGGAGGCAGTAGCAAGAAGCGATCGAAGAAGAACCATGGCTAATTTCAGATCAGGGATTGAGCACAAAGTGACGTCAACTCTTTCCAGTCTGATTAATTCAGCAAGCCATTTTTCATCGCGTATCAATAGAATATCCCCGATAACGCGATCCCGTTTTCGCTTCTCTTTCTGGTCCCGCATTTTCAATTCAAAAATAATGCGTCTAGCGGCCAAAAGACCAGGCGGAACATCTTTTTTGTCAGAAGGAGGCCGGGGTGCGGTTTCTGAGGAACCACCCCCCTCCACACCGTTATATTCGTCCGTACAGATTGCAAAGAAGCCTTCGGCAAGATCTTCATATGCCTGGCGCCAGATATCTTCGTGCTTATATAGAGTTTCGCGTGAGCACTGAGCAGACTTTTGCAGGTCGACAGTAGAGAACTTCGCACTAGCGCTCTTCAATTTCTCCAGAGCACTTTGAATTCGTTTGCGAGCATCAACTTTACGGTTTGCATTTTCTCGGACCCAGGAAATCGGTTGTACCGGTGCATATTTTTTTGGTTTATCGTGGCGCCTGTGTGGTGGAATCCAATTGGCGGCGCGTTCAATTTGTGATACTGCATCGGCGTCGCCTTTATTCAGGTCTTTGCTGAAGCCGTTGTGACGCAACTCGAGAATCTGTTTTATGGCCAATTCTCTTTCTGTCTCGTATCCATAGCCAAGTGCCGGCAGCGCACAACTTGGATCGCCGTAGAAGAGATAGTGAGACAGGCAGTGAATCGCATCGGCTCGTTGAGAAGGTCCGCTTAGACCACTTGCGTGATAAGTACGTCCACGAAACCAGTCGTCGGCACGTATGCCAGGAGGCATAACCGAAAAAATCGCGGCAACTTCTTCTGTATGTTGTCCGGCGATTTTGACTTTGCGATCCGGCATTGCAATTACATTGCCAGGTGTTCTCGGCTGTGCTCTCAGTAACGTAACTTTGTCCAGTTTTTCTGCACAGAGAGTTGCATGCTTCTGAAGTTCTTCAAACTGAGCCCGCGTATTTGAGCAACTATTAGCTGCGTCCAGAAAATAATCAAGAGCTTTGGTTGGACTGAGTTCCCATCTCTCTATATCAGGCTCCAAATTCTTGTCATTGAGAAAGGCGAAGCCGGCTTGAAGCGGAAGACGCAGACCCATGCCGGCTGATGCATGTGAAACATTAGGAAAAATCTCTAGCTCGCCCGACTTTATACGAAATCCCGTATAAGTCAGAAGGTGGACCAGCGCTCGTTTTAAATGCAGGGAGTTTACTAGCTCGTCGAAAAATATATACAAATGCCATCCACTGCTTGTGCTCGAACGAAACGGCACCATT
>PNKB01000153.1 GCA_013997645.1 Cyanobacteria bacterium PR.3.49 | reverse complement strand
AAGGCTACGATTCGACCGTTGCACAACTCGATTTTCTATCTACGCTGCGAAACAACAAGGACAACCAGCAAGACGATCGCTTCGTTTCAATCGCTTCGGCGCTTCTCAAGATGAGCCCCGATGAAGCTGCGCTCTATGCCGATCCTAACTCAGCATTCAGAGCTGAAGTAGACGCAGTGATATTCCCGACAAACGTCGCAGAATTCAACTTCACCAGCGATGGAAAAGAAGGTGTTGCTGCAGCTCTGGCGCAGCGACTCCTCAAGCATGTAGCTGAGCATGGGGCACTGCCGACAGAGCTCGATGAAGAAATGACTTTCATGAAGGGGATCATGGAAGGCACCATTGTCGATCAGTCCGAACGCACTAGAATGATGAATGAGTATCTCGGTAACGAAGAAACTCGCGCCAAGATGCAACTGGTACTGGATTCTATGCGTGGAGCTATCTCCGCAGAAGATTTGGCCAGTATCACTCCTGAAGACTATGCAAATTATTGGTACGTTTTTGGACTCCAGGGCACCAACATGGATTTCCATACTGCCATTCAAAACGGCGGCGTCAGCAGTGATGCTCAAATTCAGAGTGGTGAAGGTGTTGGCGAAGGCGAGGGCATCTACACCGACATTCTCAGAAATGAACAATACAACCAAGAATATATTGAAGACATGCCTGGTAACGAGCGAGCTCTTCTGGAGTACGTTAGAGCGCAGGGCACGATGGACTTTGTCGCCCAAGCTCGTGCTTTTGCTCTCAATTCTTCCAATGCTCATGATTACCAATATTTTGTAGAACAGCTCGCCACCAAGTCTCCCGACGAAATCGCAGCGTTCTTAGAGACATACAAAACTCTGCACGTAGAAGGTGCCGAAGACTCTTCCGCCGTGTCCAGTGATTTTGCTGCCGATTTCCTCACCGCAGCCCAAAACAATGATCGTGTTTCTGCCGACGTACTCGAAGTTCTCGCGAAAATAGCCGATCAGGGAATGCAGGTGCATCTCGAAGATCGCATTCGCCTGGCTGTTCTTTCTGGAGAAAAGAACTACCAGCAATTTTTGCCGGAATTGGAAGCTCTTGATCAAACAGAATCCGGTACTTACAACTTAAGAACTGGTTATGCGCAGTACGGAGATGTCGCTGGCGATCTGCTCAGCATGATCGACCACAATGAATCGGACCGAGTGAAATATAGCGAATTGCTGAAAGTCGGCGATAGCGACCCCAGAATGTTGATGCTCGCTCAATACGAAGCTATGGATTTGTCCGGATGGGATACGGACGGTACTCGCGAAGCAATGGTTGAAGCCATGCGAGACAAACAGCATCTGCTCGCCGATTACTATGCCGCTCGTGAGAATATTCCTCAAGACGTACTTGACGAGCTTGATGCGCAATTCTATGCAGCAGTGCAAGCCAACAGAGATTCCAAAGCAAGTGCTGCCGAAATGGTTGACCAAATGATCAGCTGGACAGTTGCAATCACCGCCATTGGTGCAATTCCTTTCAGCGGCGGAACAAGCTTGATGTTCACCGGTGGAGCGATGGCCGTTTCCGCATCGCGCCCGTTCGTCATGCCTTCCGTCCTCGGCGAACAAATGACCGAAGACCAATTCAAACAACAGCTGGCAACGATGGGATTCGAGCTGGCGACACTTTCTGCCGAGGCCGTTTTCCAAGCATTTACTATCGTCAAAGCTGCTAAGGGACGTCCGGCACTCAGCACCGCGCTGGCGAAATTGAGTGATGATGCAGTCGAAGCACCTGTGTCGGCCCAAGCGCTCACGGTTGTCGCAGACGATATCGCGACCGCGCCGCTCGATGCTGGACGCAGTGCAATCGCCAAAGATATTCCGTTTGCGGATTACACAGTAGTTGACGATTCGCTTATTCCAAGATTGGCGGGTCCTGAAGTCGTAGATACGCCTGCAGATGCGCTGGCATTGACCGGTCGCGTGGATAATACGTTGGCGGATGTAGGGTATGTTGGCCCCAACGGCGCCCTTCCACCTATTCCACGCCATCAATCACTCGTTCCGCTCGAATCAATCGATGCCGTTTCCGTCGGCGATAACGCATTGCCCAGACTGTCCGCAAGCGGTGATATCGAAGTTCCGAGCGGCGCTCTGGCCAACACTGGAAAGACAGAGACGACACTTGCAGACGTAGGCTACGTTGATCCGACTCCCGGTCCGACTTCCACCGATCCAGTTATCGTCAGTGGAACAAGAGCTGATGGAAAACCAATTCAAGGTGAGATCATCGAAGGAAGCAGTGAAGCATTTGATAATGCTGTGCTGGTTAATGCTACCAGAACCGACAATTTGACCGATGGTGCGTCCACTGCAGCCGCTCGCTCCAGTGATGACTTGCTTGAAGAAACCCCCTCGGGAACTCCAGTTCAACGCGATGCTGATCTAGAATTGCCTGCCACTACTGCTGGTGCCAATGCAAACAAGACCGGTGCAGCTGTTTTGGCAAACGGCGATACCATCGCTTTCCCAGCCATCGAAGATCTCTATGGTTTTGCCAGACCAAGAAGCTTCGCTCCGGTGGATGATGCAATTCCACGCATCGCTGCGCTCGATAACGAAGTCGCACCAGTAACGAATATGTTGCGCCTTCAACCTGCTTTGGCAACGACACCATTGTTGCTTGGAGAAGCCGCTACTGATTTGCTGACTCCGTTTGACGCTGGAGTCACTGTGAGCACAGAAGAAGGGGAAGATTACACGCCAAAGGACGACCTGATTGCGCTGGCAACAGTTCGCAGGGGCGAAGGTCCATGGCAAACCGCAGAGAGAATTCTGGCAGCTTCCGGTAACTCATATGACGTAATGGAAGTGCGTGCGCTAGCCAAAGCGATCAAGGCTCTCTACGCCGCAGATCCTAATAACCCGGACATCGCCGGATTGAAAGTCAATCACCAGTTTATTACTGATGGCAACTTCCAGGACTTGCTGGACAGCGTCGATAATGATGTAGTCAAAACAGCCTTGATGAGTTTCGCTGCTGCCTGAAAAAAACTCCCGAACTTTCATCCGGGAGTTTGAATTGTTCAATTTTGCTTCGCGCAAGCTTGCTTTCGCGTTACTGCTGCGGCGGTAGCTGATCTGGACGGGCGCCGAGCAAGGGGCTGGTCAGTCCTGAAACTGCAGCTGCAGCATTCAATACCGGTGCGCCGCCTGGATGCCGTTTTACTTGACCGAGCAGACGTTGTCCGTTTCTTACAATGGTTTGTGATTCAACAAGACGTTGTCCGAGGTTTTGCAAATCGGTGTCGATACGGGAGAGAACTGATTCTGCATAGTGGTCGGCACCTTCGCGGGTGGCGGCAGCATGCTCTTCAGCTTCCAGACGAATCTTTTCAGCTTCCGTCAGGGCTTCTCTGCGCATTTGTTCGACTTCAGAAACTACTTGCTTGCGGATACGCTCAACTTCAGCTTGCACGGCTTTCAGAAGCTCTGATTCGTGCAGCATGTTTTCGGCTTGCCGGCGGGCAGTAGCGATAATTTGTTCGGAGCGACGCTGGGACTCGCCCAGAATTTCGTCGCGGCGCTGAAGGACGTCTCCAGCTTCTTTCAATTCTTCCGGCAAGCGAGCGCGAGCTTTATCGAGTACATCGAGAAATTCATCAGCATTGATGAATTTGAACTTGTACACGCCGACGGCGTCATCAATAAGATGCTCAAGCAAATCGAGATGTTTATATATCGAAGTTTGCTTGTAGGTCGCGGCGGTTGCTTGTTGCTGCTGCGGAGATACGGTTAGCGTCGTCATCTATTTGGTGCCTCTGCTGAAATGCCTCTTCAGGTATTCGTTCACAGGTGGGGGTACAAACTGGGATACGTCACCGCCGAGGCGGGCAATTTCCTTCACAGTGGATGAACTGATAAAAGAATACTCGGCTTTTGTCATGAGAAAAATAGTTTCTAGTTCAGGAAAGAGTTGCTTATTCGCCTGTTCCATTCCCAGCTCCGCTTCGAAGTCGGAAATAGCCCTCAGCCCCCGTATCAGAACTTTGATGTCGTTCTGTTTTGCGTAATCAACCGTCAGGCCCTGAAAAGAACCTATAGAAACGTTTTTCAGATCCTTTACCACTTCCCTGATTAACTCGGTTCTCTCTTCAGGCGGCAGCAGTGGGGATTTCCCGGGATTGCCGACGACTGCCATGATCACTTCGTCAAACAGCTTGCTGGACCGTTGAACAATGTCCAAGTGCCCATAAGTCATTGGATCAAATGAGCCAGGATATATAACTCGGACCATCGTTTTATATGCTCGGCATATGCCGAGAATCGGTCAGGAACTGTCAACTGACAGGGCTTTTGGCCTTGTCAATGGAGCAATGATAACACGGCAATTTCTTGGAAACGCTGCGGGGAGGCCATATATTGCTAATCTTCCCGCGTGAGGGTTGTCAGGCGGTTTGCGGCGCCCTCAAACGGTGGGATGCATCGCGATTTGCGCGCAAAAAATGAGATTGTGAGAAAAAAGATATTTATGAAGCTAATTCGTGTGAAGCCAGATTCGGCTTGCCGAGGCTGTTTCCATCCATGGTGGGCGGAATGGTTTCTTCGCCCAGCGGTTCAGTTTCTTCATAAGGATTGCCGGTAGGCAAATAGAAGCTGAAGGTAGAACCCTGACCCAGCGCCGATTCCACCGTCACTCTGCCTTTGTGTTTTTCAATAATCTTGGTCACGATCGTCAGACCCAAACCAGTTCCTTTGATCGTATGAACCTTGCGCTCTACTCTGTAGAAGCGGTCGAAAATCTGCGGCAAGCATTCCTCAGGAATGCCAATGCCGTTGTCTTTCACGGCTACTTGAACTTCTTTCGTTTCGGTCAAATGATTGATCAGCACCTCAATCGTTCCGCCTGCCGGCGTATATTTGATCGCGTTGGTGAGAAGATTTATAGCTACGCGTTCAATCGATTCTCGATTCATATATAGATCCGGTACATCCGGACCTTGCGTAACTTTCAGCTCCAGCTCGCGGTCACGCGCCATCAAATTGACAGAGCGCACGGCTTGTTCGACGGCATCGAAAACAGGGAAGGCAATCAATTCCAACTCGCGATCGCCTTCTTCGATGCGGCTCAGCTCCAGAACGTCATTGACGAGATACATCAAGCGATCCGCTTCGTTGTCGATGATGTCGAGAAACTCGCGATATATGTCCGGATCCAACTTTTCGCCGTGATTGCACAGCGTATCGACATAGGTCTTGATGGATGTGATTGGCGTGCGCAATTCGTGCGAAACGTTTGATATAAACTCGTTTTTCATCTTTTCCAATTCAGCCTCGCGCGTCACGTCGTGCATGATCATTACGGAGCCGAGGAATTCTTGATTGAGGCTGATCGGCGCTATGTGCATGCGCACGGTCAAATCGCCAAGGTGAATCGATTGCACGACCGGCTCGAGCGTGCCTGGCGAAACCGTGTCGGTAAAAGCCTGGACGATGTGACAGATGGCCGGTGAATCTGGTTCTTCAGTGCAAAAAATGAGCGGCTTGCCGAGCAATTCTTTTGCTTCTTTGGCAAATAATTGCGTGGCGGCAGCGTTAACTATCTGCACTTTATTGTCGCGATCGCAGACGACGACGCCGTCGGCGATGGACATCAGCACGAGCTCCAGCTTGTTGCGCTCGGAAATATATTTGTTTCGCTCCGCCATCAAGGTGTCGACGTTTTGTTTGTCGTACTGTTGCAGGCGGCTGGACATGTAGTTGAAAGCGTTGACTACATGGTCGATTTCGCGACCGGCGCGCTGTGATTTGATCTGGTGACCGAATCGTCCGGCGGCAATTTCGCTGGCACCTTGAGAAAGAATTCGCAAAGGTCGATTGATCAAAGCATAATTAGCCCACAAGCCAAGTGCGCCAAGAAGCCCGACCAGACCGAAGATCGTGACAAGAAAATTGCGGGTTTCTTTTTGCGTTCCCAAAATGGTGAATGCATTGCTGTCCAATCCAACCCAGCACATGCCGAGTTTTTCGTTATTTCTCTCCATGGGCACGGCAATGTTGGTGACCGGTCTGTAGCCCGTAGGACTGGGGTAGACATTGGGCGTGGCATACTTTCCGGGCGGTTCGTTGAAGATGGGAAAAATCGGCCGCGTGTCTTTATTGCGCGCTTGCAGCTCTTCGCTGTCGAGCAAAACTTTGCCGGATGGGTCGCAGAATACGATATAAACGATTGAAGGCGTCTTCTGGCGTTCGGTCAAAATGTAGTATTTAAGCCCTTCCAGGTTGCCGTCGCGAGTGAGAGATTCGGCGCCGCCGCGAGCAAGTGCGTGAGCCAGAGCCACGCCAAACTGCTCAACCGATGAGTTCAACACACGCTGCGCGCGATCGACCCAAACCCACGCCGTGAAGGTGACAAGGGCCGAGATGCTGAGAATGCCCAGCACCAGCAATTGTTTTTGCGCCGAAACACGAGCCCACATCACGATCAATTTATCGACGGTGCGCGGCGCTTTCAGGCTCTGAGGCGGTTCTTTGCTGCTGATACCTAAATCCTCTCTATGGCAATCCTTGCCCTAGACCAATTCTATCGGAATTCTAATCCATTTAATCTTCCGCACTCCACAACTGTGGCGAATTCCAAAGCAAGCAACTGTTTAATTCGTGGTTGTCAGGGGAAAAACGGGAGAGGGGGGGCAAGAAGCGAGTCCATAACCAAATTAAGGAAGCCAGGTATGGAAACCTCTTATCCCGAATCAACCAGCGGCACAAAGCGCTCACCAAAGCAGGCTCCAGCCTTCCTGAAGGAAGAGGAGACTGACGATCTGGTGCGCCAATACATGCCTCTAGTCCGGCAATTTGCGCGGCGCTATGCGCAATTCAATCCGGACTATACGGAGGACCTCGTCCAGGTCGGCTCGATTGGGCTTCTCAAGGCAATCAAATATTACGATCCGCGGCGCGCGCGCTCGGCAAGTTTCAAGACACTCGCCACTTGCTACATAAGGGGCGAGATTCGCCATTACCTGCGCGACCACTGCTCGCTTGTGCAAGTTCCAAGAAGGCTGACTGAGATGAACTCTCAGCTTGCTCAGTTGGAAGAAAAGCTCACTAAGATTTTGGACCATGTGCCCTCAGTCAACGAACTGGCTGTGTATTCCGGCTTTACCGTTCAGGAAGTTTTGGAAGCTCAGCAGTCCTGGGAAGCGCGTGTCCATTACGAATCATTTGATTCACAAGGAGACGACGACGATCGCGAAGATCGCCGCAGCCTGAGCGAAACAGTGCCGGACAGGCGCTATCAAGAACAATTGATGTCGAATGAAGAGCGCGAGCTGGTTGCTCAGGCCCTTAAAAAGCTGGGCGAAAGAACAAGACAGATTGTTGAGTTTGTGTTTTTCTACGACCTTTCGCAGAAGGAAACCGCCACGGTGCTTGGTCTTTCAGAAATGGGCGTTTCGCGTGCCGTACATACCGGACTGAAACGGCTGAAAGAAATCATGCAAAACGACGGCGTTTTGACTCATCAGCGCTGCAGTCCTCGCGATAAATAGATTCGAAATTAATTCTTTGAATCGCTTTGGTTGTCAAGATTGACAACCATTTAAACCCTGCTAACATTTGGCGTTTAAGGGCGCGAGATCATATTGAAACGCAGTCCCTGTCCCGTATATCCAGCGGAACTACTTTTACTACATTTTGGGTGAGGAACAGATAATGCCGATAGTCGGCGAATCTACGATTGCTCTTGAGCAGTTGGATAGCCACGTAAAGGCCATGCTTAAGCTCAAGCTGCGGGCTTTCGTGCATCTAAATCCATGCTTTGAGGATACACATTCAATAGATATGAATGTGCGCCCGGCTAATACATCCGTTTCAACGGCAGCCGCACCGGCGCCTGTTCAAGAGCCTGTGGCGCCCGTCCAGGAAATTCCCCTCTTTCCTCCGATTCCGGAAAGAGAACTGATAGACAGTCAGGTGGAGGCTTTCAGCGTCCAGCAATTTACTGCCAACCTGGCATATTCCGTAGAGAAAGCGGCGCAGCCCTGCAACAACCGTCTCGCCTCCGCCCGTCAGCGCCGCCGCGCCCGCGCCTGACCAATATTTGAAGTTTCTAAAAAGAAAAACGGGCAACTCTCGTCGCCCGTGAAGCTGATTTGGTCGGGACGAGAGGATTCGAACCTCCGGCCTCACCCACCCCAAAGGTGCGCGCTACCCCTGCGCCACGTCCCGCAACGCAATCATCTGCAGGCAATTATACTATGATGATTACTTGTTTCCGGTATCCATGCGCTGGCAAGTGGAATTTCGTATCGAGCAGGTGGGGTAACAACTAAACAAGGTGCAAATAAGCGCGGCCGACCTGTTCGACTTTAAGCTCGACGATTTTCAACTCGAGGCCATCCAGCATCTCGAGGAAGGCAAGAGTGTCGTAGTCTGTGCGCCCACGGGCGCCGGCAAAACGGTGATTGCCGAGTTTGCCATAGAGCAAGCCTTGAGTATGAACAAGCGCTGCTATTACACGACGCCGTTGAAAGCTCTTTCCAACCAGAAGTTTCACGACTTCAGAGCCAAGTATGGTGAAGACAAAGTCGGACTGCTCACTGGCGATATATCTATAAATCGTGATGGCCGCGTGGTTGTAATGACCACTGAAGTTTTCCGCAATATGCTCTATGGCACCATCCTTGGTGACAAGCGCCGAAATCTGCAAGATGTTTCCTCCGTCGTTTTGGACGAATGCCATTACATGAACGACCCGGAACGCGGCACGGTATGGGAAGAGTCGATCATCTACGCTCCTAAAGACATCCAGTTGGTGGCACTATCCGCCACCATTGCCAATGCCGACGAGCTGACCACCTGGATTGATGAAACACACGGTCCGACCGCTCTGGTTTCCTCATCATTTCGCCCTGTCCCGCTGCGTTTCTACTATTTCGGCGACCGCCGTATTTATCCTTTGCTCAGTCCGGGCAAAGTAGTTAACACACTTTTAAAAAGTCGATTCGGCGCTAAAAAATTGATGCACCGCGATCGCAAACATCGCTCGATTCCGTCATTGGGAGCGCATCCCGGTGATGTGCTCGGACAGCTCTCGGCACGCAATATGCTGCCGGCGATTTACTTTCTATTCTCACGCCGCGGTTGCGAAGACGCAATGAAAAAAGCGCGCGGCATTCCCCTGCTCTCCAAAGAAGAGCAGGACCAGCTGAAAATTGCGGTCAATAGTTTTACCAATGATCATCCGAGTTTAAAAAACCACCCTCATCTGCCTTATCTTTTCGAAGGCATGTCGGTGCACCATGCGGGCATGCTGCCTAGTTGGAAGGCGATGGTGGAAAAGCTTTTCGTGCGCGGCTTGCTGAAAGTTGTTTTCGCCACTGAAACGCTGGCAGCCGGTATCAATATGCCGGCGCGTACTACTGTTATCAGTTCGATTTCGAAGCGTTCTGATGAAGGACACCGTCAATTGCGAGCCAGCGAATTTCTGCAGATGTCCGGCCGGGCTGGCAGAAGAGGGATGGACGAAGTCGGCAACGTGGTTGTTTTGCACCATCCTTTTGAAAGTGTCGAGGACGGCGCAAAATTAGCTACAGCAGAAGCCGATCCTCTGTCCAGCCGTTTCACGCCTTCCTATGGCATGGTTCTCAACCTGTTGGAGCGGCATACACTGGATGAAACGCGCGATCTTATCGAACGCAGTTTCGGTCAGTTTCTCATCAATCATCAATTAGAACCGCTTTACGAGCAGAAGATGGGCTGGGAGCGTGAGCTGGAACGTTTGAAAAGTCCGCTCTGTCCTGATGTCATCGGCGATCTGCCGCTTTATGCCAAACGCTTGGAAGCAATTCGAGCCAAGCATAAGCAATTGAAGATCATGGAAAGGAGCCTCAAGTCCGGCAAGAATAAAACCGATCCGGATGGCGAAGTAGCTCTGACGACGGTGCGCAATGATATTTCTGCATTGCTTTCGGAAGCTTATGCTATGCCTTGTCACGGCTGTCCCGTTCAGAAACCTTGCAGCAAGCAAACTGAGCGCGAGCGGCAGCTGGAAAAGAGAATAAAAGAATTCGATCGCAGAATTCAAAAAGAAACCACCAGATATTGGCGCACATTTGTTGCGCTTACGGATATTCTGCGCTTGAAAGGTTACCTGGATGGCGACAAGCCCACCAAATTCGGTCAAATGGCAGCGTCCATCAGAGGCACTAACGAACTCTTTCTCTGCGAAGTGGCCATTAATGGACCTCTCGATCATTTAACCGTTCCGCAATTCTGCGCCATGATGACGGCGCTGGTTACTGAGGAAGGTCGCCTGCACGATCCTATAAGAGCGCGAGTCAGTCCTGAGGCCGAGCTGGCGTTCGATGCTATCGGTCAGTTGGGACGACAGTTGTTCCGCACGCAACGAGATTTCGACGTCGATGTTCCAATTTCCGTGGCTCCGACATTCTCCGGCTTGACCGAAATGTGGGCCAATGGTGCCACCTGGGAACAGATGAGACTTGCCACCACATATGATGAAGGCGATGTTGTAAGAGCCTTGCGTAGGACAGTCGATCTTTGTCGCCAGTTTATGCGCGCCCCCAATGTGCCAGAGCGCTTTCTCGAGCTGTCCATGCAGGCTGAGCGACTGCTGGCGCGCGATGAGGTTAAGGAAGACTTCTAAATGAAAATCCGAATTTCTCGCGCTGCTACTCTCTGCGTTGGGGTGGCATTTTTGTCCGTTTTCTCAAGTTTTACCTTATCACTCGACGCGCTCGCGCGCCGGCATCACGATGTAGGGGCGCTCAGGATGCGGGAATTGAGAAGAATGGTGCACGCCGGCAGGGCGCAAGAAGCAATTTATGAACTCGAAAGCATGACTCGCAAAAATCCTAAAGATGTTGAGGCGTGGCTTTTGCTCAGCCGTGTTTACATCGACATGGATGAGACCAACAACGGCAATATGATGGGAAAGGCAATTGCCGCAGCGAAATCAGCGCTTTCGGTGCGGCCTAATAACAGCACTTGCCTCAAAGCTCTTGCGGAGCTCTATGCGCGTCAAGGTCGCTTCAAGGAAGCAATTGCTCTGCTGGACAAGGCTGTTGCGCAAAAGAATGTCGACCCGTTCACTTACAAGGCTTACGCTCTGATTTTGAGCGAAAACAAGCGAGATAAGGAGGCGGCGAGATACTGGGACAAGTTCGCAGTGGCAATGCCTAATGCAGAATCGAGCTTGCGTCACCTTGATTGTGGAGCTCTGATTTATGCTCGTGCTGGTGAAACAGACAAGGCCGTCGCACTTTACGACAAGATTTATCAAATGGAACCGCTTGATTCATGGCTGATGAAAAAAGCGGAAGCCTATGAAATGGGGGGACGCAATAATCTGGCAATTGACCTCTATTCGAAGATTATCAAAGGTCAGGCGGACGATGAATTGGCGCTCAGCGCACGGGCTAAGCTGTACAGCAAAATTGGCAAAAACAAAGAGGCGCTTGCGGATATGAACGCGGCGATTAAAGAACTGCCGACCACCAAGCTCTATCTTCAAAGAGCTGGAATCTACGAGAAGATGGGCAATGCCGCCATGGCTAAAAAAGACCGCGAGCGGGCTAATTCGCAGAATTAGATACCCGACCGATGTTGCATCCTTGTTATCTTCACCTGCTTAACTTTAGAAGCCGGGCTAGAGCCGTCACTATTTCGTAACTAATTTTTGGTTAGCTGTACTTACACCGTCAGCCCAGCTAATCTTCCTGCCACCTTCTTGCCATATTTTTTTGATTCTATTAGAGCGTTCGCCTTACTACTCGATTCTGCATCCCACCGGAGGTGTCCATGACCCCCGTTTCCCCAACGGTCGCGTCTTCTTACGGAAGCGCCGGACCTGTACTCAGCGCTTCCTCTAGCCGTTTTGCCCTCAATTCTCTCGAGCAGTTCGACTGGAGCAAGGGCTCCGCCAAGAAGAACGCCGGGCGCATTACCGTCACGAATCTTCCAAAGGTCGAACCGCCGGTCGACGAAGAAGTCGAATTTTGGCAAGAATTGGCATCTTGTGAAAGCTATTTTGGAGCAGACGTGTCAACCAAGGCACAGGCGCTGGTGGAATCCGCCGGAAAAAACTTGGCGGATGTGCCGGAACTGCTGGCACGAGAGGCAAGGTTTTTGAACACTCGAGATTTTGCCGAACTGATGCTTGCAGTGGAAGAAAAAAGCCAGGGCTGGGGTCAGCCGGCGAAATTCTTCGTTTTCACCTATCAAAGTGGAACTGTCGGCAGCGTTTGGCTGGACGGGCAGCAAGTGTATAACTCCATCTGGAAGATCTAGACTGATCTTGTTGAATGGAAATCAAGACCTGGCGTATTCAAATCGTCGGGAAAACACGATACAATCAGCCACCTGGCGCCTTTTCGGGAACAATGGCGGATAAATGAGCTGGGTCGAAAAGATACGTTCGCATCCGTTGATGGTGCTTTTCGTATGCTCTTTCGCGCTTTTCGAAGAAGAGTTTCTCTACAACATGATCTGCCCGTTGACACCAGAGTCACCGGCGCATATTTCCGACGAGCACATCATTAGCACCTTATATGGTGCCTATGCGTTGGGAATGTTGATCGCTCTCATTCCACTCGGCATAACTACTGATCGCCTCGGGCGCAGGCGTCCAATGGTAATCGGTGTCTGGTTGCTGTTAATTTCGACTGTCCTGTTTTACATCGGCAGCAGCCGCGAGCTTTTTGTGGTCGGGCGTTTTCTTCAAGGTATGGGAGCGGCTTGCACGTGGACTGCAGGTTTGGCGCTGGTAGCTAAATACTATGTGCAAAACCGTGTGCGCGGCATGGGCTACGCAATGGTCGGAGCCACGACAGGCTCAGTCGTCGGCCCGCTTGTCGGTGGTGAGCTCTTCGACAAATTCGGCTATCATGCACCATTTTATTTTGCGTTTGGATTGCTTGCCATTGATGCTGCTCTGCGAATTATTTTTACTCCGTCGAACACTAACCCTGCTACTCAACCGCCCTGGGATGCGACATTCAAGGAATTACGTGGAATCATCACGGACAAAAGTGTTCTTTCCTCGGCCTTTGCCGTTGCATTGGCAGCCGCAAGTTGGGCGCTCATGGAACCGCTTTTCCCCATGCATGCAATCCGGATTGCCAGCGCCACCCCGGCTGTCGTGGGTGGACTTTTTACACTGTCGAATCTTGTCTATGCAATTCTTGCGCCTGCCACCGAACTAATCACCAATCGTATCGGTGTCCGCATAACAACCGCACTGGGTCTGGGAATGACAGCATTCATATTGCCCTTGCTGGCGGTCACACCCAATTTGTTTTTAGCTGGAACGGTTTTGATGCTTGTCACTGTTTCGTACGCGTTTACTATCAATCCAGCATCAGCAGAACTTGGAGACGCTGTCGACAGGCGCGGTTCAACGTCATACGCAGTCGCTTACGCCGTATACAACGCTGCTTATGCACTGGGGATGATCGGTGTCGATACTTACATTGAGTTCGTTACAGACTCTGCGCACCATCTTCAGTTGCTGCACATACTTCTCATCGTCAGCGCCCTGTTCATAGTTTGTCTGCCGCTGTTTTTGTTCAAACCGAAGGCTGCCGAGGTGCCGCAAGAAGATAGTGTCCCACCGTCGAGTAAAGGTCCCCCGCCGCCTCCACCATCGCCGCCGATGCAAACTCCCCCGGCTGCTCCTGAAGGCAGCGCCTAGGCCCAGTGCGAAACTGCTATTTGCCGATAGGACCTGCGTATTCCCAGCCAATAAACTTATCTGACTTTCCGCTCAAAAATGCATTAACGTCAGTTTCCAGAATCGTCTTTTCATAGAAACTTTTTGCGCCTTCAAGCGCTCTATCCGAAAGCGCGCCCAGCACGACCATCGAAATTATGCACAGACTGTAAATCTGAATACTGCGTTTGCGTGTCATAAAAACACCTCTTATCTAAGATATTGCTTTTTAAGGACTCTAGTCAAGCAGAAGTCGGTAGGGGAAACGGCGCCAGACTTTAGTATCCTTGTGTGGCTCGAGACCTGTGTGAGGCCAACGGATCATGTCACGCTCATTCGTTTCACAACTCAGTCAAAGATTTCTGTCAAAGGACGAGAAGTTTTCGCGCAGAGAAGTGCTGAAAGGCATGATGGCTTCAGCCGGTGCGCTTATGCTGAGCTATGGATTTCCGTTCAATTCGATAGCTAAAGACGGGCGGCGGGTGATTG
>PNKB01000152.1 GCA_013997645.1 Cyanobacteria bacterium PR.3.49 | reverse complement strand
TTCGACTCCGACCTTCGGCACCAATACTTTCCAGTCATCGACAATTAGATTTCCGGGGTAGGTGGCACGCTTTTTCTTACCCGGTGCTTACCGCTCGACCTGCTAACCATCAACTTTCGCAGCGGCTCGCTCGCATTAGTTGATAGCTTCTTTCTCTTTTTTTCTTCTGTATAAAGAATAAGCGTCACTTGCGTCATTAGCGTCAGAGCCTTGGGGCGCAAAGCTTTTGGTGGTGACGCAAAAGTGACGCAAAATAATTTGCGTCATCAGTCTAAGATTGGCAGCTCGCAGTTACTTGCGCCTTAGCTCTTTGCGCAGGACGCTGAAAACTTTATTCTTGGGTATCAGTAGGTTTGGCCGAGAACCCTGCCTTGCGGCTCGAAGCACTGCCGAGTGTGCGTAATCTTTGTGCCAATGCCGCGTTGACTGTCCAGTCAGGTTAATGACTCTCATCATTCAATTCCTCGTTTGATGTCCTTACTTGCAGTAAAGCATGGCTGTAGAAGGGCTGCCATTAATCATAAGTCTAGTGTAGCGTGGGATTGCATATGCCACCATATATGATGCTGCTTGGCATGGATTCTGCGCATTTTGCGGGGTAGGCTGAGCGGAGTCCCATGTTTTCCGACCCCCACTAGCACCCCGAGGCGGCCGGGCTTCGCGATGGGGGAGGGTGTATGCAGGATGAGGCTCAAAATGCTTTTCCTCTTGGCAATTTGACTGCAGTACGTTTAACACTAAACAAGGCTGCAGAAATTCCAGCACCGCAAAATTGCAATACTTGACACTTGCCACCATATACGGGGCGGAGATCAGAATTGCAAGCCTACACCTTTGTATGCAAACTGCCGCATATTTCCCCTCTTGTGCGCTTAGCTATCTGGTGCTAACGTTGTTAGTGCTCGCTGGTTAAGTCGAAAACAAAGCACAACAACTTCCCTGCTCGGATGAGCCAAACCACAACAAACCTTATAACCAATGAAGGGCAACGCCCTGACGAAGCAAGTGAGCAAGAGCTACAAAGCACGAGGTTTGTTTCATGGGAAGAACAGCAGTTACGCTGCCGATAGAGCAGCGCGAGAGTCTTAAGCCCGCACTAGGCACGTCAGCAGAAGTCGCAGAGTTTTTGAACTGCGAAGAGGTTACAGTGCGAACCTGGCGGCGTACCGGGAAAGGTCCACGCTTTATTCGTGTTGGTCGTCTAGTACGCTATCGATGGAGTGACGTTGAAGCCTGGCTTGCAGAGCGCGAAGCCGCAAGCACAAGCACGCCCAAAGTCGTAAACCAGTAATAGAACTAAAGCCGCTGCTGCCTTGCTTGCGGCTTTAGTGAGAGGTATTCAAATGAATGTTACAGTAGCCTCCAAAGGGGGGCAACAGCCGATTACACCGGCGTGGTTAAGTTCAGCATATTCTGCAATTGATGCGGGCTATGCAGTGTTCCTACTTCAAGGGAAAGTCCCATTGAAAGGGTTTCAGTGGCGCGAACATGCAACACGGGATAAGGCGCAGATATATCAATGGTCATTAGAAAATCCAGCAATCACAGCCTATGGTATTGCTCTTGGTGCTGAGGATTTAGTTCTTGATTCAGACCCTCGAAATTTTCCGCAGGGCCGGAACATCGAGAGTGAGCTTCTTGGTAAATACGCCGAGCAATTTCGCCTAACGCAGATCGTCAAAACGCCTGGCGGTGGGCACCACGTCTACCTAAAGAAAGATCCAGAGAAACGCTACAAGAAAAACCAAAGCACATACCCTGGCGTTGATTTCATGTCTGACGGGTCATATGTCGTTGGCTCTGGTTCGTGCACTGCATCTGGTGAATACCGCTTGCTCGTTGCGTCAACAAATATTCAGTGCGCGCCGGACGAACTTTTAGCAGTCCTTGAAGTGCAATCAGATGCGATCGTGATTGGCACTGGCGAGACACTCGCGTATCAACCTCAGTTTGTGGTGGAGTGTCAGACGTCAGCCCCCGCCATCCAAGGTCAGTGGGGCGACAAGACTACACTGGACATGGCACACAGAGGCAGAGATTTAGGGCTGCCGCTTGAAACTGTTTTTCAAGTAATGCGTGACCACTTCAACCCGCGCTGTCAGCCAATGTGGGAGGAGCATGACCTTTATGAAAAATGCCAGAACGCGTTCAAGTATGCCAAAGGCGCAGCTGGACAGAAAACACCGGACGCAGTCTTTGCACAATTTGCTCTCACAGAACCGCCCGCGCAAGTCGTTTCAGCGGTGGGGGAAGACAACAAAAAGTCCGATGATACAAGTGAGAAGGCTGCGAAGCAAAAGAAAACCCAGGCAAAGATTTTGCTCGACTCAGCCAGCAAGTTACTTCTCTGGAATGACTCGGGCACCGCATGCGCCACCGCACAATCTGGCAAACACTTTGAGAGTTTTAGACTGCCCTCGGATGAAGCTGACAAATTTCTATCGTATGGCTATTACAAGTTGACTGGGAATGCGCCAAGCGAGAGCGCGTTGAAAGAGGTTTCACGTACACTTTCAGCAAAAGCCTACTATGAAGGGCCTGAATATAAATCTGAGCTTCGGGTTTCGATGCATGATGGTTCTATCTGGGTCTATTTGCACAATCAAGACCGGCAGCAAATTCGAATAGGTATTGATGGCTATGAAGTGATCGATTCTGGACGCTCACCCGTAAAGTTCCTAAGTTTTCTTGCAATGCAATCTCTGCCACTACCAGTAGCGGCTGGCTCAGAAGCATTCAGCAAGTTGAAAGCGTTGCTTGGCTTAGACCAATCTTCCTTCATCCGGCTCTTGGCTTTTGTTATGGGATGCTACAGATCGGATATTCCTACGCCACTGCTTATGATTTCAGCAGAGCAGGGATCTGGTAAGTCTTTCTTGTCTAAAGTGATTCAGAGGCTAGTAGACCCGTCAGCAGACGAATTGAAGAGTCCGCCTGAAACAGAAAGAGATTTCTGCGTTTCCATGGTGAATGGCTACTTGCAGCCATTCGATAACACCACAGCGTCACGACTACCGAAAGGATTTGGTGACAGCATTTGCCGGGCAGTCACAGGCGGAACTTTTACTAAACGGGCAAACTATTCGGATGACCGTGAGAAGAGCTTGCGCATGCGCCATAAGAAAATCATTCTCAATGGTATTAATGAAGCGTCTACGCAAGAAGATGTTTTGGATAGGACTCTTCTAGTGAATCTTCCGGTGATCCCAGAAGGTAGGCGGCGCACTGAAGCTTCACTTTGGGAAGAGTTTGAATCGATCTACCCGGAATTAATGGGCGCTATCTTTGCTGCGATTAGTGGAGCACTCAGACGTTTGCCTGAAACTAAATTAGAAACTCTTCCAAGAATGGCTGACTTTGCGCTGTGGATGGCAGCAGCGGAGCCAGATCTCGGGCTTATGCCAGGTGAGTTTGAATCTTGCTACAAAGCTAATAGGCGTGAAGCAGACGAACTCATTCTTGAGTTTTCACCATTTGGTCGGTGGGTGCTCAACGATTTGCCGTTGCCTTATGAAGACAGCGCATCCGCTTTGCTGACTCAAATGAAATTCAAGCTCGGTATGGAGAGGTCACTGCCTGGCTCTGCCAGAGCCTTATCAGCCTATCTCAAACGCCTCGCACCTCAGCTTCGTCGCTTAGGCGTTGAAGTGAGTTGGCCTCAGCGCAGAAGCGATAAGCGTTTGGTTCGTATTGAGCGAGATGACCCATTTTTGAAATTACTTTAGGAGCGAACAAGATGACTGATTCCGCTACAAATAGTGTCGCACTCACTTACCACGAACTTGTTGCACAAGCTGCCGAGCGTGAGGGACAACCGGCGAAGAGCGCAAACACGGGGGTGCATCTGAACGTGTTACTCCTTGATATTGCGCGCACCAAATCTAGTGCGTTCAATTACTCAAATGCATGCCAAGTTGTGCGCGTTACTTTGGAAATAATTGAAATTGCGCGTATGCTGAATTTGCTTCGTGCGTACGCTTGCGATGTGCCGGATGTGTTGCGGGGTGAAATAAATAAGAGACGCCATTGGTTGCCTTGGTGGGCGATGGACGCTACAAAACATTTCCACTACGGACCGTGGGAAAAATGGACAGCGTGGCGACTAAACGCATGCCATCACAAAGAGTGCCAAGAAATAATTCGAATTGCAGAGCAGCGATTTCGACCGGATAGGCTCATAGGCACAAACGGGCAAACCCTATTAGAAGAGCATGAAGAGAGATTCTACGCCAGCCCGTGGACGCTTGACTATAGCTCTGTGACTGAGGGAAAAGCTCCAGATGTCTGGCTCGCTGAACAAATCAAATTGCAGTTAGGCGCTTCTGCCAAAGCCCTGTCAGACTTCTCAGAAGCACCAGGGGGTACGATGCATCAGCTACGCACCGCATATGGTGAGGGCGCTTACGGCAAGATTTTGTCTGGTGAAATTAAAGAGGGCGATGGCTATCAAATCAAATGAGCAATAGCAAGTCTTCCTTCACGACTAACGAGCTGGCCGAAATGCGCCGGTCTATGCAAGCTTCGCTTGCTCAGCAGGCTTTGTCGCCTTTCAGTCCAGACCTGTCGAAACCGGAGGAGGCGCAGTTTGTTGGAAGGACGAAGTATGAGGTGATGTGCATTCGCGTTTTTGAAGCAGCGACAGCTGCAAAGCCAGATATGCGCGCGGTCGAATTTATTCAAGAACACTTATTGGGCAAGGCTGTTCAACGCGTGGAATCAACAAGCGTCACCACAACTTATCAGGATCTGCTGAAACAGAGCGCCCAAAGCGAAAAGCGCTTTCAAGAGAAACGGAAGAATTTAGGGCTAGCTGTAGCAGACATAACAGATCCTTGGAGAGCCCTTTTGTAGCAGGACAAGTAAAGGAGATTTTGAGAAGTGGACGAGGATATGCCCGCAGGTTTTGAAGACCTGCTCGACAACAAACCTAAACAAATTGCGTCTTCAATTCAGGTTGACGCAGACGTGCCTGAGGGTTTTGAAGACTTGCTTGAACCCTCAGAGCAGAAAGTGTCGGTAACTGGAATCAGCCAAGAACCTGCACCAGGATGGCAGGCAGGCTATAAGACAATCTCTGACCGCCTCACCAAAGGCGGTGGCACAGTGTCACGAGCGATTGCGGGCCTAAATACAGTATTTGGCATGAGCTTTGAAGAGGCAAGACAGGGATATGAAACATCGGAACTTCTACAAGCTGAGTCGGATACTGAGGACTACGTCAATACGCATGGGTATTGGGACTTTTTCAAACTGAAATATACACCCCCAGCGGAACTTACTGAGGAAGGAAACATAAACTTGTCAACACGTCCGCGCGTGAAGAACGCGGACGGCTCAATCAGCACTGTGCGCTCAATGTCATTCTATGACGGCAAGTCAGAAGTGCTTATTCCAACGGTCTCTGACGAAGGGCGGATTATGTCTGACGACGAGGCGATCCAATACTACAAAAAAAGCGGTAAGCACCTTGGTAAATTTAGAACGCCGGAGGCGGCAACTCAGTATGCAGAGCGTTTACACGTACAGCAAGCTGCGATGTACGGTAGAGCGCTGCCCCCTGACGATAATGGGTTTAAGCTTTCGCCGTCAGATATTCCTGGCCTTCTTGTAGAGCAAATACCACAGCTAGCTGTGACTGGCACTGCGGCAATGGTGGGTGCCGGTTTAGGCGTCATGGTCGGGAATGTTCCCGGTGCAGTAGCTGGTGCCGCTGGTGGTGCCTTTGTTGCGAATTATTTTATATCCGCAGGCAATCACATTTATGACTTGCAAGAACGCGGCGCGGACAAATTTACTGCTACAGTTGCGGGCTCCTTGGTCGGAACATTTACCGCCGCCCTCGAAAACTTTGGCATGGGCAAAATTCTCCGCGCAGCTCCTAGTGCGGCTACTAAGGTGGTTGCAAGCCAGAATTTCAAAGACGCCACCAGAAAAGCCTTTGGCACGCTGCTCTTTTCAGCTGGAATTGATGCTTCAACAGAGGGTGTCGAATCTCTCTTAGAGTCTATCAGTAAGGCGTTAGTCACTCGTATGGATGACAAAATGGAACCGTTCACTACTGAAGAGGCGCTAAATGACTTTGTAAAATCCATGGTGTACGGCGCTATTGTCTCTGGTCAAATTGGCGCTGCGACTACATCTGTTGGTGCCGGTGCCGGATGGTCTGCCAGGCTTACCAAGGCTATTGAGGCAAGGAATATCAAGCTAGAATCTGAGCGCGCACAGCAAATATCAGAGCGTCAGGTGCAATCGCAAGTGCAGCAGGATAAACAGCAAGCAGAGCAAATTCAGCAGGCAACAAAACAAGGTCAAGCAAAAGCGCGCAAAGCGCTGCGTGGGTTTGTGGAAGTCAGAGAAAACCTAGATGTAAACGAAGCTATGACGACGCTTGTTGAGGCGCAGCAGAATTTGGAAAGCGCGACAGATGAAGACAGAGCAGTTGCCCAGCTTGCGGTGAAACAGGCTCAAGCCGAACTGCGGCAGGCAAAACTTCACTCTCAGATCGAGATGATTGAAGAGGCACTTACAGATCCTGACTTGCTCACCACAGTGCGTGAGCAGAAAGCGCAGTTGCAGGAGAGTATCAAGCGCCTTGAGGGCGTTATAGAAGACGCAAACCGAGATGAAGAAACTGAACCAGCGCAAGTAAGGAAGCTGTCCAAACGGCTACGCACTTTGAATCGCGCTCTGAAAGAGGTCCAGGACCTTGAGAATCTCGGCTCTGAAGAAAAGGTGAAGGAGGAAGTCACCCGCCGGAAAGAGAATGTAGCAAGCGAAGCAACAGCGTCAAGAAAGGCTGTTGCGCAAGCGGCTCTAGAGCGTCGCATAGCTGAGCGCGGCAAAGTGGTAGCCAAACTAAAAGCAGATATCAGGCAGTATAAGCAAGAAGCGCGCGAAAATGGTGAAGAGGCATTTACTGCCAGTAGCCGCGCGCGTCTTGAGCAGCTGAATGAGCAGCAGCAGATAGATAGCCTGTTGCTACAAATGTTTGAAGAGGACCAGATTACCGCCGATGATATTGAAACTTTAGCGCCGAAAATACCGGCGGCGCGCCTGAGCGGACTTGTGAAAGTTGCGCAGAGGCAAATCGAGCAAGCGGCAAAGACTGGAACGAAAGAGCAAAAGAAATTTACTGCTTCAGCAAAGCGCCTGCTTGATTCTGTGGTTGACCTTGCGCGCTTGCCGAAAGCGGACAAAGACGCGTTAAGTGCTGCATTGCTTAGCCAGGATCTGCCAACCATTAGCAAGGCTCTGCCAAAACTGGAAGCGTCAATTAAACAGCAGTTTGAGAAACGCCGTCTTGAAGCTGCCCGGAAAGATCTTGGCCACCAGCTTTCACTAATCAAAGTGAAAAGGGACCAAATATCTAAGACTCCTGGCACTGAGGAATTGTTGCGAGTGATCAAAGACTTTGCTGAAGACTCTGAAGCAATCGAGCGCTTTGAACTGAATATGGAAGCGAAGGAAATTTTAAGCGAACAGGATGAGGCTGTCCTAGAGCTTGCTCAGCTTTTCCCCGTTCCATTAGAACAAATGACCGCCAGGCAAATTGAAACCCTGATAGACACAATTGTTGAGCTGAGGGAAACAGGCAAAGCCAACGCGCTCAGAAGACTTGATGAGCGCAAGGCACGTCAACAGAAGAAACTAGATACGGTGCTCTCGCGGATACAGCCAACCGTTCGCGGTGAGAAGAGACTGGCTACAGTTAACAGAAAGCTGAATAAGATTCTTGACGAGTGGCTTAATGCACCATCAAATAGCTGGCGCGGCTTGATGACCATCGTTTCGCAATTCGGGGAGCTATCGGATATGACTGACGTTTTTGACGTCAAGTCAGCAAACTCTCAAATGCAAGATATGCGGCTTAAATGGGAGGGACGTCTTCAAGAAATAGTAAAGGAGTCTGGTATTACTCCTGGTGCGTGGCACAAAATGCTAATCGCGGGACACAAGCGTGGTGAGGCAATCCAGTATTTGAAAGCTGAGGCAGACGAAAAGACCGGGCGCATTGTCGACCGTGTCTATCAACTCAAGCACGATGATGGCAGACCGCTTACCCTGTGGGAGATCGTTCAGGTCAGAAACTACCTGCTAGACACAGACCTCGATGCAGTGAGCAGGCTCAGCCAGGGCAATCGATTCTCTTATCCTGGTGAGGTGGCACGGGGGGAGTCTACGCTTGAGCAAGTCGAATCATATCTGAACGTAGCAATGCCTGGCTGGCGGCCTGTTGCAGACTCACTCCGCCAGTTCTACCGAGAGTTTCATTCGGTGGTTGATGAGGCCAGCACGCGCCGATTTGGCAGATACATCCCGATGAATGAGACATATGGTGGCGAGCTTCTTTCTAGCAGCGAACCTGGCAGCAGGTTTAGGGAGCGCTTTAGGAGGCTGACGACCAAGCCAGGTTCACTGCACGCACGGCAGGGCGGCGTCAAGCCAGTTGAGATTAGAGGCGCGATTGATAACTTGATGAACCACATTGCTCAATATTCGCGCGAATCCGCCTTTATGGAGTTTGAGCAAGACGCCCAAAAGGTGTTTGGTGACAGAGAAGTCCGCAGACTTATCAAAACGAACATTGGTGACAACACCCTCAAAGTAATCGACAAGCACATCGAAGATATTGTCCTAGGCTCTGCAAGAGCGCATGACACTGTAAGCAAAATCGCAGAGCATTTACGTGACTCAATGTATTCACAATTTCTAAATGCACGGCCCGAGCAATTTGCGAAGCAGGCCACATCGATTGTTTATGCTCTTCAATTTGTGGGACCAAAAGCAATGATGGAGGGGTACGCATACATGCTCGCAGATCCCGCCAGGGCTGCTGAGCTTATGTCTAAGTCAGGTCTTTACAGAGCAAGACTGCAAGACATTCCGAACAGTCACCCAGGCGCTCTAGGAAATTTGAAACGCTTTAACAGCTTTCTTGGTCAGGCTGTGAAGGCTGGTGACACTATTGGCGTGCAAGGTGCCGCTTTTCCCGTTCTGCTAAAGACCTTGAAGGAAACTGGGAGCGAAGAGAAAGCAATAAAGGCTTTTGAAACTGCATTTGATACCACTCAGTCTTCAGGGTCTGTTGATGAGCAACCTGCTATCTTCAGAGGACCAGCGTTGCTAAAGGTAATGACTGCCTTAACTCAGCAACCGACAAGAAACGTTGAAGACATCGTTACTGCCTGGCGAGCTTACAGGGCCAATCCGAACAAAGAAACATACAGCCATTATCTGCGAACTCTTGTTGTGATGTATGCCGGTGCTTTTCTTTATCAAGCAGTTGGCTACATGCTTCTCTATCCGTTCATGTCATCGGATGAGCAAGAAAAGAAACTGAACTTTATTCTTGATGCGTCAATTCTCGGTCCGTTTTCTGGTGTTGCGCTTTTGGGGAGTTTCCTAACGGCAACGATGGTTACAGGCTTACGGTTTACGCTGAATCAAAACACTCGCGCCTTTGAACCTGAACTGATTCCTGTTAACCCTTTGGGAGCAATGTTTAAGGCGTATCAGAAGCTTCTCAAGGTAGGCACCAATGGCGGTGATACCGAGGATTACTGGTCAGCTCTACTTCTAGCTTCAAGTGCACTCGGAAGTGTCACAGGGTTGCCCACAACAAACGTTCTCAAGAAACTGGAACCTTTTCTTGGATTGAAAGACTAGCAGACGGCACTCCTTGACTGAAAAATATCCTGCGCACGCTGAGCAAGAACACGAGTCGATAGTCCGCATAAAAATTCATTTGGCACCGTCCTATGCAAGGGGCTACGATCTCCTCCCCAAACCAGGAGGATTTGCATTGAAAGACGCAACAAAGAAAGAGCTTGAGTCGCGCCGCCCGCATTTGAGCGGACTTAAAGGCATTAATTTTTGCCTCAGCGAGCTGTATGCAGATAAGCACAAAAGCATTGATGGAGTGGTAGCAGGCCACTGCACATATGAAGAGCTTATCGGTTCACTACTTGTCGCCCGGGATGAACTGAAGCTCCATCAAGAGTTGTGCGGCTAGAGCGATGGTTAAAAAGAACACCGGAAAGCCCTATGAGAACTTTGTGAAGGATGTCTATCAGGCAATTCTTAGACTTCATGGCATAAATACTATTTCCGTGAAGCCGAGTCAGCCAGTGGCAGGCACAACTCTCGACGAACACGGAAATCCAATCGAACACGAAATCGACGTTCACTGGGAATTTGAGATTGACGGTACTGTCTATAAAACGCTGATACAAGCGAAAGATTGGGCGCCCAATAAAGTCAAGAAAGGACACATGATTGAGTTTGACGCAATCGTGAAAGACATACCGCTCTCGGAAGGTATCTTTGTTGCTAAGTCTGGCTTTCAAAAAGGCGCTATTTCATGGGCTAAGGCAAAAGGAATTGAAGCCGCTGAACTGCGTGAGCCCACCTCAGAGGAAATGAAAAATCGCATTCAACACATTCGTTGCGAATTTGTCATTACCTGGTCAAACCTTTCGGGGGTGTCGAACTTTGTTCTGGACGAAGAATGGCTTATCGGTTTGACTCAGTCCGCACGTGACTACCTTTTTCAGCCGACAGAGCTTTACCTTGGCGAAATGAATGTAGAGGATGAGGAAGGGAGTTTGATTGACGACTTAGTTCACTTCTCCGTTGACCAGGAGAAATTAGGAGCACACACGGTCCCCGTAACTTACACGAAAGTGTGTGATCCGCCGGTTTTTCTAACTGGCGTGAGTACAGCCGTTCCGAGAATTAAAGTGAAGCAATTCGATGTCACAGTCACGTTTGAACAAGAAACCAGGGTTCTCGTGATTGACGCAGTCATGACCAAAATTTTGCGCAGCGTCACTGGCAGCAATAGCTATTTCGTTGCTGAGGTCGACGGAGAGCTACGTGCTTTTTTGCCGAATGATATGAAAACTGGCCCTTGTTTTGACGAAGAGGAGTCATAAATGGCACGAGAAATATTGAACCTGCGGGATATCAGAGAGACAGAAGAAGAGATTTTTCGAATCCATCAAGAAAAACTTCCAGGTCATACAGTTGAACTAATTAACTCGCTATCTACCACCTACTGGTGTTTCCTTAATGCATTCGACGGCGCGGACTTTGATGGTCACTTAAGTGACAATGATGCTGTGATTTGCTGTGTCGCTGGGTGCCACTATGACAAAGACATGGGTTTACTCGCCTTGCTTCGAGGTCATAGAACGGATGCAGCCCTCTATACTCGTAGGGCGATGGAGTACGCAGCATTCGGCATTCATATTTTGCGCTCAACAATTGAAGACAAGAATCCAGATACACCTTCAAAGCCTTCTACTGTCTATCTGAATTCTATGAAAAGTAAAACCGCATATAAGCGCTACCGTAGTGACTTTCAGGTGATGCCAGCGCTTGCGAAAGTTGAGGGTGTTTTGTCTTCCAAATTTACAGCGCAGTACGAGGAGCTTTGCAACGAAGCTCATGCTTCCTTTGAATCGCTCTCCCTTAGATTCGAGAAGAAAGAAGACGGTGGCTATAACATTTGCTATTACGAAATTAAAGGCGACGACCGCATCGAGAAAGTGATGCTGCGTCTAGTGCAACTGGTAGAAATCCATCTGATGATAATCAATTGTTTTTTTGAAAGTGCTAGAGCATGCCACTAAATATGATGCCAACGCAGTGCAAGGTAATCTAGTTGAACTTGAAAGAAGGCTGGCATTTGAACGAGAAATCAGAAGTTCCGTTGTGTAGCATGGCTGGTACAGCTCCTTGATGTAATAAGCGTCTCGCGATAATTTTCTCATCATGGGAATGCGAAGCACTTTTCTTAGCGGCTCGCGTGAGTGTAGGGCCGCATGGCTAGGGTAAAGCAAACCCGGGAGAGCTAGTGGCAGCAAGCATAACAAACCTTCCAATACAGTAAGTGTGGATTTTTGGGGGGCTTGGTAGTATAGTGTTCCACCCCCGTCAGAGGACAAAATATGGACGGTGACCCTTGCGAGCTGTTCATCGGGCTTATAAGCCCTGTTGGTGCAAATCTAGACTTGCTAACCGAGATTCTCACTGAGCAGTTGTTAGAGTACGGCTTTAAGGTTATTCCAATCCGCTTGAGCGCGTTAATCGATGACATCGAGGGCTTTAACAACCTTCCAAAATCGTTTGAAGATCAGCGAATAGCAGCATACATGGATGCTGGAAATAAAATTCGAAAAAAGCTTTCTAGAAATGATGCGTTGGCCGCTATCGCCTTAAGTGAAATTCGAGATAAGCGGGAACAGCAAACGAAGGATGAAGACAAGCCCGCGCCACGAACAGCGTACATTCTTCGCTCGATGAAGAGGTCAGAAGAAGTTGACTTCTTACGCTCTGTTTACGGACGTTCTTTTTGGCTCGCGGCGGCGTATTCCCCCCGTGATAAGAGAGTCGACGATTTGGCAAAACAGATTACAAACTCACGAGGTGGGTTGGATAACCAAGTCAATCGAGCAGCTGCCGAGTCTCTGGTGTCTACCGATGAGCAAGAACTAGGAAATGCATTTGGACAAAACGTCCGCAAAACTTTTTCAAAAGCAGACGTCTTTTTCAATGTCGGCGATGAAGACAAACTAAAGGCAGCGGTAGAGCGTTTCTTAAAGACAATGCTCCGCTTCCCGTATCATACGCCAGTCAAGGATGAGTACGGCATGTTCCATGCGCAAGCGGCAGCATTGCGAAGCGCTTCGTTAGGCCGTCAGGTGGGAGCGGTAATTGCAAGCGAGGAAGGAGACGTTATAAGCGTTGGCACCAACGAAGTGCCTAAATTTGGTGGCGGACTTTATTGGGAAGGAGACCCAATTGACCATCGCGATTTTACAAAACGCGTTGAGTCGAATGATGAGATCAAGCACAAACTTCTCGCCGACATATTTAAGAATCTGGTCAATGCTAAGTGGCTGAACCCAGCGAAGAATTTTAGTGATATCGGCGCTCTTTCCGATGAAATAGATGAAGTGCTCAAAGACGCTCAGGTAATGGAAATCATTGAATTTTACAGAGCCGTTCATGCCGAGATGGCCGCAATTGTCGATGCTGCAAGGCGAGGCGTTTCGGTTGTGAACGCCACCATTTACTGCACAACCTTTCCGTGTCATGAATGCGCCCGCCACATAATTGCGGCTGGAATAAAGAGAGTTGTCTACATTGAACCGTATCCGAAAAGTCGTGCGATTCAACTGCATGAAGATGAGATCAGTGTCGATAAATTGGCGAAAGAAGAGAAAAAGGTAAGGTTTGAGCCATTTGTGGGAATTGCCCCACGTATTTTCATAGAGATGTTTTCAATGGTGCCAAGAAAAGACAAAAAGGGGCATATACTTCCTTGGGACGGCAAAAAGGCGAAGCCTAAGATGTCTGAGTCGCCCTATTCGTATATAGCCCTGGAACAAAGCGAGTTGGCGAGAGTCAAACGAGCTATGGCAGAAGCAGGACTCACTCCGCCTGTAACTCCAAAAGAAAAAGGCAAGATAAACCCCACTGATTTGTCTTCAATGGTGGCTGAATCTAGAGGGCAAGAGAAACCCCCTGTCAGGCTCGAAAAACTGGTAAAATCAAGTAAAGAAAGCAAGTCTTTTAAGCAGAGTAAAAAAGATATCCCCAAACGAAAAAGGAGTAAAAAGCGCTAACCGCCTAAGGAGGAAACAATGACACAAGGACCACTGTGGAAACGTATGGATTCCGCAGAAAAGAAAGTCGGTGAATGGCCACCTTGGATGAAAAACATACGTGAGTCCAAAAGTGAACAAGGTCATACCGCGTCATGTGAACAGGCTGATAATCGGATTAATCAGCGGCATTCGGTGAAAACTGCCCATAAAAAAGCAGAGAAATAAGCAGATAATCAATGGAACCAACAAAATGGGCTCGGGTAATGCCGAGCCCATTTTGTCTGGCTCTACCGACTCTTATCAGTCTGATTGAGTTGCTATGCAACACTGCTGAGCACGCAACTGAACGTGCAGACAAAATTTCGTCTAGGGCAATGAAGTCACGAATCAAAATGGCTACTTTTGCAACGACGGCGGGTTAGAACGACGCTAATACTGAGCGGCTTCTCAAAGAGCTTAGAAGTTCAGTCTGCAATAGCTCAACGAGACAAAGAGAAGTGTGTCGAAACTAAAAATCCGAAGCCCTCAGGCGAAAGGCTCAAAGCCTTGCTGCGTCTATGCTTCGCGCCTAAATACAAACTCCTTGCTTCGCTCCTCTCGAGCGCGG
>PNKB01000151.1 GCA_013997645.1 Cyanobacteria bacterium PR.3.49 | reverse complement strand
CGTCCCGCACCAGTTTTATCGCGTCCTCGGCTGTTTTTCCTTGCACCTTATTGCCGCCCAATCCATGAATCGACTGGGGAGTGAAACCCAGGTGCCCCATAACCGGAATGCCCATTCCTACCAGCCTCTCGACAATCTCGAGGCTGAGCGGTGTGGCCCCTTCCAGTTTTACCGCATGCGCTTCTGCTTCTTTTATAAAGCGACCGGCATTGGTGATGGCCTGTGTCACTTCCACCTGATAGCTCATAAAAGGAAGGTCGGCAACCACCAGTGCACTCTTCACGCCTCTTGTGACTGCGCGGGTGTGATGGAGCATTTCTTCCATCGTCACAGCGTGAGTGGTTCGGTGCCCGAGCGCTACCATCGCCAGGCTGTCACCGACGAGGATTACATCAACTCCAGCTCTGTCGACAATCTGGGCTGTCGAATAGTCATAAGCGGTAAGGCAGACAATCTTCCTGCCTTCACCCTTGTACTTCATAAGGGTGTGGGTGGAGACTTGCTTGCTTGAGCCCTGGGTGTGTTTGGACATGGCAGTGTTTCCTTTTGTGGGCCTCATGATAACAGACCCGATATGGAATCAGGCACAGGAAGCCTTTCAAATGGAAAAGTATGAGCAAAAGGAAAGAAACGCCGCGACAGGCAGGCATTAATAGCCGCGCTTTTTGAACTCCAATTCTCTGGCTCGACGCCGCACATCGTCCTGTTGAATGTTGACGATATGGCGCGGGTCATATGGATACTTGCCGTCGATTTCGTGAAAACGCTGGTACATCATGCCTGCATCGGTAGCCAGACCCATCTTCTCGAGAATTACACCAAGATTGAAAAGGGCCGCCCCGAACTGCGGGCGCAGCAATTGCGCCTGCTGGTATTTTGCCAAAGCGCCGTTCAAGTCACCCGAGATCTCGGATATTTCGCCCAGGTGCTGCACTGCTTCGTAGCATTCCGGATAGGTTTCCAGAATTCTGCCGAAGGTCTTCTTGGCGCTCTCATAGTCGCCGCCCTCTATTTCGAAAACGCCCTTTTTCACCAGCGCCTGCACTTCGGCCATGTCAAACATAGGCTGTTTGCGGCGCGCACCGCTGCGCAGCGATTTCTCCAGGGCGGTGATTCTTCTGAGAGTATTGGCTCGGTCGACCGGTTGTTGCATTGCCGCCGCTTCTTTGAACGTATCGACTGCTTCGACGCCCAGGCCTTTTACCTCGCAGCAAGCGGCTTTGTAGAACTTCAGTTTGTCTAACTGAATGCCCGGATATTTTTTCGATTCGGCATAAACAGGCGTGATTTTTTCCGCTTCGCGCATGGCCAGCAAGCAACGGTCAACATCGCCTCTGTAATAGCGCACGCGTGCAAACTCATAATTAGCCGCCGCAAAACGAGCGTCGCATTGCAATGCTTTTCGATACTCGGCTTCAGCCAGATCGAATTGCGAGTTGCCGCAATAAACATTGCCCAAATAATAGTGAATCATGGGATTATCCGGGATCAGTTTTTCTGCTTGCTGCAGCTTTTCCAATGATTCCGAAATATCGCAAAGACCTGATGAATACTTCTGATACATCGCCAAGCCAAGATCCTGCAGTGCATCGAAATAATTGGGATTGCATCTTATGGCATCTTGAAACTGCTCGATTGCACTGTCCAGATCGCCCTTGTCTCGCAGCATCTCGCCCAGGTGGTAGTGCGCATCCGGGTATCTCGGGTTGATCTTGATGGTTTCTTCGAACATTTTTTCGGCATCGAATGTCTTGCCGGTCTTGCGCATGAAAAGCCCGTAGTTGTTGCGGCATTCGACATAGTTGTAGTCGAGCGTGATCGCCGAGCCGAACCACAAATTGGCATTATAAGTATCGCCTGCTTCGGCAAATGCCAGAGCCAGCATGTGGCAAACTTTCTTGTTGGACGGATCGTCATTCTGCGCCAATTTTAAATAATTGACCGCTTGAACATAATCACCGTTTTGAAAACACTGCACGCCTTTGGTGTAATTGGATGATGCTCTGCCGCGGTTGACGCCGGGCGCTTCCGGGTTCATGTATTCCCTTTGGGCAGCGCTCTTCAGATTCGCTCCCACAAGGGCCGCCAGGCAAAGAAAAACGGCAACAAATGCTGCGCGTCTCTGGAAAGCTTTCGTAGTTTTAGATCCGTTTTTTTCGCTAATGAACATTCGCTATAAATAGAATTTGAATCAGTGCATCTAAGTCAAATCAGATTCTACAAGAAATAAAGATTGCCCGCCTCGGGCGGAATCTCAAGAGAAAAGGGCGATGCTCGGCACCGCCCCTCCAATTGTCATTGTTTTTTCTAGCGACCTTGCTGCTGTTGCAGAATCGCTTGCCGTTGCTGCTCGGTCATCATCAGTTCTTGCGCGGTGCGAGCGCTGATTCTTTCGGCTAATGACATGTCGCCGTCCGGCAGTATCGCCGTGGCTGTGCCTGCCACAATCGGTGTGGAATTGCGCTGAGTCCACCAGCGGATTTCGTTTTGACGGTTGATGACATTGACGGCGCTGTTTTGAACGCCGGTGCGGATAGCCGAGAGGCGATCTCTTACGGTCGGCAAGATCGGCTGCGGGCCCTTGCTGTCGATGAGCGTGCGAACGTGCGGGTCGCCGGATTCCAGATAGAGCTGACGCATGTGGTCCGAGTAGCTGTTTACCGCTTCGTGGGCTTTCACCGGGTCCATGCCGCGTTGAACCAGCTTCAATTCGGCAGGCAGACCGGAGCCGAATACTTGAGTGATGGTGTAGTCATTGGTGAATTGCTTGGGATCACCGACCAGGTCTTTGACCGGTTTGCCTGCCACAATCGCATCGGCCATGGAGTCGCTTAAGGCTTCCATCTTGGCGTAATTGGTCTTGAGCGATGGCATAATCGAAGAGAATGTCTTGCCTTCGAGCACCGTCAGTGGTGTTTCCATTTGTGCGGTGATCAGCTCGCCGACTACATTGTCCATGGTGTCGCGGTCGATGACGACCTTCTGACCAGGCTTGTCGAGGTTGTAGAGTTCGTACTCGCCTTTTGTTGATCCTTCGCGTGACAGGCGCATCAGAGACTTGGCTTGTGCTTCTAATATAGGATCGCCTTTGCCCAGGTATTCAATTGTCTTGGCGCCGATCACCATTCGCAAGGCGTCGATGGCGTGCACTTCGAAGCCCATCGGGTTGTCCGGAGTAGCCATTTTGCTCGGGCTGAAGACATTGGAATTTTCCATCAAACCGCCGTTGCGGCGTCCGCCCATAAGCAAACGGGCAAGCGAAGCCGGCATGTTGATACCTGTCCAGGCGGTGCCGATGATGTCGGATGTATTTTCGTCTCTGGTCGCTCTCAAATAGCTTTCGATCAATTTGCCGTTCGTCCACTTCTCGCCGTTGACGACGAGTTCTTTGGCGACGCCGTCCTTGCTCATTATGGTGGCAACTTCGTTGTATTTCGGTCCCAGTGCTCTTTCGACCGACTTGGTCAGAACGCCGCTTTCGCCGGATACATCGAGGAATTTGGCAATCAAGCCGTTCCAGTCATGACCGATTTCGTGTCCGTATACGCCGATTGAAGAAGCGCGCTCGCCGAACATGTTGATTGGATATTTGACCAGGTCCGGTCCCCAGACGGTAACCTTTTCGCCTGTTTTTGGATCTTCGGTGACGATGCGGCGCATCGTATACGGTCCGGCATTGACGATTTTGCCGTCCGGAGTTTTGACAAGATCGGATGAAACGGCAAAGAGCGGCGGTGTTTTGCCTTGCAGGATGGTGAACGGGTCTTTGATGCCGGCTTCTTTCATCGAGGTGACCAGGAATGAGAAGAATTCGTCTCCGACCAGATTGAGCTGGCGAGCCAATGCTTGTTGCGGACCCAGTCCGCCGGCTTGGCTTTGCGTGGAAGCGTCGGCGTAAAAGCGGAAGAGATCGTCTACCTGTCCGACATCTTTCATCGTCTTCACTTCCTCGGCCAGGGCGAACATCGTCTTGGCGGGCGGAATGTGCTCCGGTCCCAGTGGTGTTCTTTCGGCATTGGTGGTGACGGCATTGTAGACCTGACCGGTCATCTGATTCTTGTACGCGATGACTGTCGTGTCTTCCGGTGTGATGAGCGCGCGTTCGTCGGCTGTTACTTGAGCCATTTTCTGCAAGTTGCCGACATTCAATTCGCCGTCTGCTCTTGCTTGTCCCGGAGTCTTGTCGTAAGGAACTTGACCGGGTTGGCTGTGCGGCTCGACAACCACGGTGTCTGCTTTTTTGAAACCGGCTGGAACTTCGCCACCGTCCACTACTTTCGAGAGAGCCTCGTTGGTTTGCAGATACTGATCTCTTGTCGTTCTCAATCCGGCTAGAGCCTCATCGAGCTTGGCGCTGGCAATATCCGGAACATTAGGAACCGGATCGTTGGCTTTAATTTGTTCGGGATTAAGACCTTTTTTCAGTAATGCCAGCGTGCGGTCAAAACCGTGATATTCGCCGTCTGCGCCTTTCAATCCGTGCCGGTAGACCATGTGCGAATCGACAGCTTCGATGTGCTGGCGCTGCGCTTGTTCCATCAGTGCTTTGGCTTGCTCTGGCGGGATATTGGCAAGCGGATTTTTGGCGGTAGGTTCTTCTTTGGGCTTGAATTTAGATGCCCACTGGTCGACTCTGGCCGTTGTGCGATTGAGGAAATTGCCGACTTTGGACTCGTCGCTCGTCCAGAAATGCTCGACTTTCTTGTCCCAGGCTGCCATCTTGGGACCCATTTCTTTGCCTTCGACATATCGTCCCAGGCGTGATGCATAGGTGCTCGCTGCTGCGGCTGTTTCGCCTTCGGCAGCTGCCGGTGCGGTTTTGCCAAATCTGCCCATGATGCTGTCGGCCCATCCGCCCACTTTCTGCGCGGCGCCGACCGGGTTTTCCATAAATCTGCCTGTCAGTCTTTCGGCCTTGATACCGATATAACCACCGGCTACTGCGTCGAATGCGAACATGCCCATGTGGTTGCCGAAATTGGTGGCGGCTTTGTCGAGTTCTTGACGGTTGTTGGCTGCCGAGGCTTCCTGACCGCCGTGAACAAACGCTTTGACGCCGTCGATGACGAACATACCGCCCATGACTGTAGCCAGAGCGGCGCGTCCGGCGCCGGTCTTAGGCAAGAAAGTCCGCATTGCCACACCGACGGTGCCTGCAAATGCGGCTTTGCCCAACGCTTCTGTGGGATTGTGCCAGTAATGTCCGACTGTGTTGACGACACCTTCTGGCGTTCTCAAAATACCTTTTCCGAATACTGTTCCGTAGCGCTCGACTGCGCCGATGTCTTCTTTTATTACCGCAGGCGTGCTGGCTGCTCCGGCGGGCAATGCGTCACTGAGCATATTGGACGTCAGGCTTAGTTTTTCACGCGCCTGCTGAGCGGCTTGGTTCGCTTCGTTGACCATTGCGCCCAAGTCTTCGTCGGCGTTGACCAACATTTGTTCGCCTAACGTGTTGCCACCCATGTCTGACCTCCAGCGTTTCCTGTGTAACCCAGTGTTACGGTGAGATTTAAGACATGCAAAACCGCCTCGCCAGGCTTTGCGGCCCGGGGGTTAGAGGGATTTTGTGGCACTTCTCTGGGTAGTTCGAACCAGGGAGATAACGTCTTAATCTGCGTTCGCTGCCTTTGCGGTCTTTTCCAGCCTGTCCGGTCAGCAGCGACCTTTCACTCCTAAATGCTATCTCACCGACCTACCGCGTGTATATTCGGGAAATTACGGTGGGCTGCGTAAGAATCCCATGCCGACATTAAATTGAGCGTCTGTCATAATTGTGAGCCGTTGGCATGGTCTTGCGGCGGCAAGGACGAAATTGGGCACTGTTGCCCCTTCTCGTCTTTCAGTCCCGAAAAAGAGGCGACAAAGTGGAGAAAAAACCTCAGAGTTCAGGCGGATCTGTGAAAGGAAAAATTTCAAAAGACGAGCTTAAGGACAAGATCAGAGGAGTGATCCTGGCTGCAGCTTGCGGCAATTCTCTGGGCGGCAGCGCAATCGGATTGAACCATAAAGAGATCCTGGCCACAGCCGGATCCAGTTTGAGAGATTTCGTGCCCGGGCTCACGCGCAGCGTTCTTCCCGACCACAAGGCGGGCGAATGGTTGCCCGAATCATATTTAGCAATCGAGCTGGCTGAGTCTCTGGCGGCTTCAGGCGGCAAATACAACCGCGCCGATTTGAAAGAAAGATATGTCTCATTGCTTTCCAACGAGCCTTTCCTGGCCTCCGGCCCGGGCGCGCAATTGCTAAAAGGATTGAGACGCATGGCCGACGGCGTGGCGCCACCGGACAAAAGCGCCGGAGCCCTGCATGTCTCAGCCGCATCGAGAGCATTTCCCTGCGCCTGCCTGCCCGATACCGACGAAGGCACGCGTGTTGCCGATACTGCCGTCGAACAAGCAGCGCTCACTCATCTGGACAAACGTGTTTATGCCGCCGCCGCCGTGCTTTCAGATAGCGTCGGCTTTTTTGTGCGCGGCAACAAACTGGATACCGAGGATCAAGTTCGCGAATATGTAAGGCGCGAGCATGCCTTGGCGGAAAAAATCGACCCACGTTTTGCAGAAGCTTGGGACGATGTGGCTCCGGATTTGGACTATATGAATCCGGCCGCTCAATTGCCCTATTCACTTTTGAATATCGGCCATGAAGTAAACGAACTGGTGCCGACCGCCGTTGGCATCTTCCTTATCTTCCGGCATAACCTGGAGGAAGCTATCTGTCATGCGGCAGTAGCAGGCGGGGAAACAGATACTCTCGGCATTATTGTCGGCGCTCTTGCCGGCGGCTATCATGGCGCTTCTCAAATTCCCGAGCGCTGGCTTGAAAAAATTGCCAATCGCGAAAGATTGGAAGACGTGGCCGAGAAATTGTTCGATATGTGGCCTTAGTTTTGAATTTGTATTTATAGAAATGGAGGAGTGTTAGATGACGGCTTCAGTCACTCAAAAAGATGGACTCAAGAACATTCTTGCCGACCGCGTTGCTCTGGTTACGGGCTCTGGTCGCGGCATCGGTAAAGCAATCGCGACAGTTTTAGCGCAGCATGGAGCCAAGATTGTCATCAGCGACATCAATGTCGAAACATCGGATGCCACTGCCGATGAGATGGTCAAAGCAGGTTTTCAGGCAGTCAGTTGCCCGGCCAATGTGACCAATTCAGAAAGCATCGACAAAATGGTCGAGAGCGCCATAGAGAAATTCGGACAGATTGACATTCTCGTCAATAACGCCGGCATCACGCGCGACAACTTGCTTTTGAAAATGAGCGAAGAACATTGGCAAGCGGTAATCGACACGAACCTGACGTCCGCTTTCAAAGTCACCCAGCCGATTGTCAAAATCATGTCCAAACAGCGCTACGGACGCATTATCAACATCGCTTCCACCACCGGCGTTCATGGTAATTTCGGACAGTGCAATTACGCTGCTGCCAAGGCCGGACTGATTGGTTTCACCAAGACAGTTGCCCTTGAATACGCCAAACGCAATATCACTTGTAATGCTGTCGCACCGGGGTTTATCGACACCGATATGACCAAAGCCCTGGGTGAAAAAATCATAAACTCGTTCGTTGAAAAGATCCCCGCAGGTCGCATGGGCACGCCCGATGATATCGCTCGCGCCGTGCTTTTCTTTGCCGGCTTGGGTGATTATGTGACCGGCACGGTTATGGAAGTCAACGGCGGTTTGTACACCTAAACAGCCCCGTACGGGCAGTGTTGGGGGCAGCGGTTCGGCTTGCGGTAGAACGTAAATGAATCTACAAAACCGTGACCTCAGGATCGCCGACGTGCTATCCTAGGTGCCCTTGGCACGCAACCTTTGGTTGGTCTGCCGGCCAGTGGCGTGTGCGTTTCTATTTGTTTAAGGGGGTTGTAGGACACATGGAAGAGAAGGAAGCCTTCGAACGAGTCAAGAAGGTTGCTGTGGCTCAGCTTAACGTCAATGCTGACGAAGTGACCATGGAAGCGAGCTTCACGAAGGACCTCGGTGCTGATTCCCTCGATACCGTCGAGCTCGTCATGGCTCTGGAAGAAGAATTCGGCATGGAAATTCCAGACGAAGACGCCGAAAAAATCACCACTGTTGGCGAAGCTGTTAAATACATCGCTCAACACGTGTAATCGACGCTCATTTGGGATCAGTCAAATTCGGCACCGGATTTGATGGCGCAGGCTGGGACGTTGTTCCGGTCTGAGACTGTCATTCTGTCGATTGACAACTTTGAATAATTCGTGTTTGAAGCATGACTAAAGAACGAGTGGTTGTAACAGGCATCGGACCCGTTTGCGCCGTTGGCATTGGCAAGGACGCATTCTGGGATGGGATTGTCAACGGGCGTTCGGGTGTCAAACCCGTGACGCGCGTCCCTGAGAAATTGTTGGGACCCTGCCGCATAGCGGCAGAGATGGACGATTTCGATGCCACCAAATATTTAGACCCCAAGCAAATTCGGCGCACCGATCGCTTCATTCAGTATGCAGTAGCGGCGGCCAAACTGGCTGTCGAAGACGCCAAGCTGGATATGAGCAAAGAAGATCCCGAGCGCGTCGGCGTTGCTATTGGATCGGCTGCAGGTGGTCTGCAAGCGCAAGAAGATCAGATTCGCATCCTGCACGAAAAAGGACCGGATCGCGTTTCGCCATTTACCGTCCCCATGTTCATTGTCAACATGCCGGCTGGTTGGGTGTCTATTCTGCATGGCGCCAAAGGACCGAATATCTGCGACGTCACTGCCTGTGCCACTTCATCGCACACTCTGGGCGACGCTTACCGAATTATCGAGCGCGGTGATGCTGACGTCATGTTTGCAGGCGGCACGGAGGCGCCGATTACACCGCTTTCATTAGCCGGATTCGCGGCGGCAAGAACATTGTCATTGCGCAATGACGAGCCGCAAAAGGCTTCGCGACCCTTTGATAAGGGCAGAAACGGCTTTGTAATGGGCGAGGGCGCTGCCGTTCTCATTCTCGAAAGCCTCACCCACGCCAAAGCAAGAGGCGCGCATATTTACGCCGAACTGGCCGGCTACGGTTTGACCGCCGATGCCCACGATATAGTCCAGCCTTGCGGCGACGGCGATGGAGCCATGCGCGCTATGCAAATGGCTCTCAAGCAAGCAAATGTAAAACCGACTGAAGTAAATTACATTAATGCCCACGGCACTTCGACACCGCTTGGTGACAAGGCAGAAACCACTGCCGTCAAGCGCGTATTCGGCGAGCATGCCACCGGGGGCGGTGTGGTAATTTCTTCCAGCAAGTCCATGACCGGACACCTTTTAGGCGCTGCTGGAGCCATTGAAGCGGCTGTGTGCTGCCTGGCCATCGAGCACTCAACAATTCCGCCTACGATTAACCTGGACGATCCAGATCCGGACTGCGATCTGGATTATTGCCCTAATACGGCGCGTAAGAATTCACCAATAAATGTCGCTCTCTCCAATAGTTTCGGCTTTGGCGGTCATAACGCAAGCCTTCTTTTCAAGAAGGTTACGGGTTAAAATCTAGAGCTTGGTGCCGCGGTACTGAAACGGATGACTTCGTTTCACCGATTGATCGGCAATTTGGAGATTGGCTTAATGAGCGAGCTTGTCGGCAAATCGATAAGTGAATTGAGAAAGCTTTTGGCGGAAAAATCTGTCTCTGCAAAGGAGATACTGACCGCTCATTTGACGCATGTGGGAAGGCTGGACGGCGACATTAAGGCGTTCACATGCTTGACTGAAGAACGTGCCCAAAAGCAAGCGGCGCGCATTGATGAAAAAATCGCGCGCGGCGAAGAATTGCCGCCTTTAGCCGGCATTCCGGTTGCCGTTAAAGACAACATCTGTGTTGCCGATTATCCGACTACTTGTTCCAGCAAGATTCTCGAGAATTTTGTGGCGCCTTATGAGGCCACCGTGGCAGAAAAGCTTGATGCAGCAGGCGCTCTATTCATAGGCAAAACTAATATGGACGAATTCGCCATGGGCTCGTCCACTGAAAATTCCGCTTTCAAGAAAACAGCCAATCCCTGGGATCTGACGCGCGTTCCGGGCGGCAGCTCCGGCGGCTCGACAGCGGCTGTTGCCTCAGGAATGGCGGTCTTGGCCCTTGGTTCGGACACGGGCGGTTCTATAAGGCAGCCGGCTGCATTTTGCGGTGTGAGCGGCATGAAGCCGACTTACGGCATGGTTTCCCGCTTTGGTCTTGTGGCATTCGCCTCTTCTTTGGATCAAATCGGTCCCCTGGCGCGCAGTGTAGAAGACACGGCTATTGCCCTTTCCGTGATTGCCGGATACGACAAGAAAGATTCGACATCTATTCCCGAGCCTTTCAAAAACGGCGGCCCCAATTTCGAGAAAGCCCTAGCCGAAAGCCCGGATAAGCTCATGAAGGGTTTGCGTGTCGGAGTGATTTCCGAACTGGTCGGCGACGGGATTGAGCCGGAGATTGTCAGCTCGATTCGTGCTGCCGCCTCGGTTTTCCAGAGTCTCGGTGCTGAAGTAATCGATGTTTCGCTGCCCAATTCTAAATTTGCTTTGCCTGTCTATTATTTGATAGCAACAGCTGAAGCATCGGCCAATCTGGCTCGCTATGACGGCGTCAAATATGGGCTGCGCGTTAAGGAAGGCGCGGCGCAAGATTCGCTCTTGCAGATGTATACATCGACCAGAGCGGCAGGATTTGGGCCGGAAGTGAAACGGCGGATTATGCTCGGCACCTATGCTCTCAGCTCCGGCTATTACGATGCCTATTACAAGAAAGCTCAACAAGTCAGGCGATTGATCAAAAACGATTTTGACGGAGTCTTCGAAAAAGTCGATGTCCTGATTTCACCGACATCACCGACGGTGGCATTCAAAATCGGTGAGAAAACAGATGATCCGCTCAGTATGTATCTGTCCGACATAGCTACTATTCCCGCTAACCTGGCTGGTCTTCCCGGTATTTCTATTCCGGCCGGATTGGGTAAAGATAAGCTGCCTATCGGGCTGCAGATTTTAGGAAACGCCTTGAGCGATCAAATTGTGCTCAGAGTTGCTCAGGCTTTTCAGCAATCAACAGATTTTCACAATCGCCAGTGTCCTGGTTTGGCCGCAGTCGGCTAGACAAGAAACCTCAAGGAGTATCCCGTTATGCAAGCGATCAATTGCAATTCCAATCGCCAGACCAATAAAAACCGCATTTTCTTTGGATTGCTCACGGCGATTATGGCCTCTGGGCTGCTGGACATCCAGCCGGCGATTGCTGGTCCGAATGATTTCTTCGGCTCGGCGATGCCGGCCGGTCAAATGCCTGATCCCCACGGTACGTCCTCGGATAATTTCACGATGCCTACAAATGCCAAAGGTGTGCAAGCGGCCGGGCAGGAGATGATGAACAGTGCACCTGCCGGTGATTACACCGAAGACGAAAGGCGCATGCAAAAGAAATTCAAAGCCAGCATCAGTCATGCCAAAGGACTCATAGCTAAAGGCGACAGAATGATGAAGTCGAATATCGAAAAGGAAAGCAAGAAAGGACGCATTCTCAAAGAGATAGGCGAAAAGCGACTGGCGGAGCTGGAAGCTAACAATCCGATGCCACAAAAAAACGTGCCCGACACCGATAAATTCAAAGAGAAAAAGGCGGTTTCTGAATGACTGCGCAGACGACTAATCAAACTACTGAGCAATCCTCACGATCAAATCAAATCGCTGCCGACATAACGCGCATAGTCGGTCAGACTCCTATGGTTCGATTGAACAAATTGACTCGTGGACTGGAAGCAGAGGTTGTGGTCAAACTGGAGTCTCTCAATCCACTGGGTTCGGTCAAAGATAGAATCGGCGTCTCGATGGTCAATGAGGCCGAGAAAGCGGGTGTCATCTCGCCCGGCAGCACGACTTTGGTTGAGCCGACCAGCGGCAATACCGGCATAGCTCTGGCGTTTGTTGCGGCTGCACGCGGATACAAGCTGATATTGACGATGCCGGACACGATGTCTTTGGAGCGTCGAAAGTTATTGGCCGCTCTGGGAGCTGAATTGGTTTTGACTCCCGGGGCAGACGGCATGCGTGGGGCAATTAGCAAAGCAGATGAGTTGGTGTCGACCACCAAAAACGCGTACATGCTGCAGCAGTTTCAGAATCCGGCCAATCCCAAGGTGCACAAAGAGACTACCGCTGAGGAGATCTGGGCGGCTACGAATGGCAATATAGACATTTTTGTTTCGGCTGTGGGAACGGGCGGAACGATTACTGGTGTTGGTCAATTGCTGAAGGAACGCAAGCCCGGAGTCAAAGTGGTGGCAGTAGAACCCTCTGATAGTCCGGTCATCACCCAAACGCTCGCCGGCCAGCCACTAAAACCAGGTCCGCACAAAATTCAAGGCATCGGTGCAGGCTTCATTCCTCAGATTTTGGACTTGTCTGTCATTGATGAAGTATTTCGGGTCACCAACGAGCAAGCCCTCGAGTATGGCCGCAAGCTATCCGGCGAGGAAGGAATACTTGCCGGTATCAGCAGCGGAGCCAATGTCTTTGCGGCACTTGAGATTGCCTCGCGTCCCGACAACAAGGGCAAACGCATTGTTACTGTAGTGTGCAGCACCGGCGAAAGGTATCTCTCGACTCTTCTCTTCCAGGACATCCTCGGTGGAGTCGGATAGGAAGAAGAGTAAAGGAAGATTTGTCATATCTCTGGCGGTGTTCTTTTCTCTCGCCTTTGTAATTCCATTGCTTGCCAATGCACTTCCGGATCATACTCGCACTCTTGCAAATGCGCCGGAGATTCTTTCCAAGACCTATATAGACCGGGTAGTCGATTATGCGGTCTCAGGAAAGAAATCGCAGATGGTAGTGGCGGGATCTTCACTTGTTATTTTTCCGCATGTATTGACGGATGGATATTACGAAAAGGTGCCGGTGCCGGTGCCGGATCCTATTGAGTATGCGGAATTTCTCAAAAATTACAGGGAGATGGCGCATTTTAAAAAGTTGCTTGGGCAAATGCCTGGTGGTATTGGTGCCGGAGCCGATAATTCGACTGCTCGTGCAACGAATACGTCAGTGGTCGATCTTGGTGTGCCTTCATTGATGTTGTCCGACTGTGATTTGTTATTTGAAAAACTTCAAAATAACGGAACACTGCCTGATCGCGCGGTGCTTCTATTGGCGCCGCGTGATTTCATGGATAACACTGTGGCAGTGGATAGAAATCTTTTTTTGCATGAGGTTATCGGACGAATCAGTACATCTGAGTTGCTATCATCCGAAAATCCCACAGTCTTTTGCGGCAAACTATTTTCAGCTGCCAATTACGGTGTCAATGAATGGGCGCGACAATTTCGCTCGGGATGGCAGCGCGTTATTTTGGCTGTGAAACGTCTGGGGCGGCAGCCGAAGAAAGAGGCGGTCATGCAAGATCGCGAAGTGGCGCTGCGATATTTTTATTTTGGCAGCGGCAAACTTGCTGATCTGGACGTCTACAAACATCGCTACAATCCGCCCGACCGCGAGCGTATAAAGGAGCAGCTAGCGGCAATGGGAAGATTGCTGGACAGGCTGAAAGCGAAGGCGGTAAAAACAACCGTAGTGCTGATGCCTTTGACAAGAGAGAATATAGCTTTGATTGATGACCAGGCGAAATTTCAAATTCTCACCGGCATGACCGTCGAGTGTGAGAAAAGAAAAGTGCAGTATATTATTGCCTCGAAATTGGATGCTTATGACAAAAATGATTTCGTTGATTCTGTGCATCTAAATGCGCCCGGCGGTGACAAATTTTTTCGCAGATTAGCGTCTCTTTTGAACGCTCCCTAACCAATGCATTCTCGAGAGCGCTGGAAAGTTGTTTTGAAAAAGTCGGCGTTGCATTTTTGGTTATACATATTTGCGAAAATGTTTTAGCCAGGTCTTCGGATTTTCCTGGGAATTTCTGAATGCCTGGAGTGTCTCAAAAGCTGGCGCTAGTGGCACTTGCACGATCTGCTACGTTGTGGTTGTCCGATTGAAATCTTTTGATGCTGACCCTGTGGGCGTTTTGAATCTCGCATCTACTCAGGAATTCCCGGGAATTTCTGAATACATGCGTGAGATAAAAAATTGAACTGTCCATCAGAAAAAAATTGGCATGATTTGAACTTTTTGTTTTTCAATTCCGTCTCTAAAAGAGGATTTGAAAAATGGGGAGGGTAGTGAAATGTCTATAGCCAGTTATGTCCGTCGACATGTAAATTTGCTGGCAGAGCGTCAAGTTTTTAGCACCAGAGATTTGTTGGAATATGGTGATCGTGATTTGATCGATCATGCACTTTCTGATTTGGTAAAAAAGGAAAGAATTC
>PNKB01000150.1 GCA_013997645.1 Cyanobacteria bacterium PR.3.49 | reverse complement strand
TGCTGCCGGCGTGATTATTAAACAACCTGCCGATGCAGCAGCAGTTAATGCTGCCGCGGTACCTTTCGGCAAAAACATCGCTTGTAAATTCTCCCTCTTAAAACACTTCGAATTATATTCGATTACTTCCAAGCTGATATTACAGCTTGAACTCGCCTGTAAGGCTAGTACAGATAAGTCTTTTGAGATTTGGAAAGGACACGGAAAGACATGAATTTTAAAATGCAAGTATGCCGATACGAGCCATCTTCCTAGGCATTTGCGTGTGCATTTTCTCATTGACTGGTTGCACTACAAACCAGAATGAGGCCAAAAATGCCGACAAAGAGCCAGAATTGCAAACCACTTCTCTTGCGCGCATTGAGTGCGAGAAAGTCAAGCGTGAGAAATTGTCGCCGGTAGTTCATTGTACCGGTCAAATAAAGCCGATCTTCGGCAAGGAATATGTTGTCAGCTCCAGGCTGCCGGGGAGAATTTCGAAGATAAACGTGGCACCCGGTGAGAAAGTCAGGAAGGGGCAAATACTCGCGTATGTCGACAGTCAGCAAATCAGTGAAATAGAAGCGGAGGCAATTCGCGCTGCCTCGCGTCTTTCGATTGCAAAGGCGCATGAAGAAAGAGAGCTGAGGGTTTATCAGGAAGAATTGCTGCGCCCGAAAGCTTTGATCTCAGCGCGCACTGCCCGCCAGCAGGCCGAAGTCAGTCAAAGGGCTGCAGAACGCAATCACAAGCGTCTGGAAAGCCTGCACAAAGAAGGTATCGCCGCAGAAAAGGACTATCTGAACGCCAAGTCGAATTTAGAAAAGGCCAATCTCGATCTTGAGCAAGCGCAATTGGAAGAAAAGCGGGAGGAAAAACTTTTCTCCAACAAAGCGTTGATTAGGAAAAACTGGCAACTGGCTCATGCAGAAACACAAACTTGCCAGAACGAGCTGGAAACAGTGAAAGAGCGACTGCGATTTCTGGGAGTATATGATGACACGGTCGGGGAGTCAATTACCAGTCGCTCTCTGCAACCGCTCGTGCCGATTATTTCACCGGGAGACGGCATACTCGTTCAGCAGCTCGTTTCTACCGGCGAGATAGTCAATCCGGACGAACAAATCTTCAGCGTCTGCAATCTGAACAAAGTGGCCATCTGCTGCGAGTTGCCGGAGTCCGAGCTTTCGGCTGTCTCGAATGGATTGCCGGTAAAAGTAACGGTGAGCTCCTACGGCGAACAGACGTTTTCAGGGGTGATCACTTATGTGGGCAGCAAGCTTGATCCAAAGACTCGCACAGTTCCGGTTAGAGCCGTCATCGACAATCAGAAGGGTTTGCTGAAACTGAATATGTTCGCAACCGTAGATATCGTAGGAAAAGAGCAAAACGTGATCGCGTGCTCGCGCGATGCTCTGCACGAGAGCGAAGGCAAAACAGTAGTTTATGTCCGCAAAGCTCCCGAGCAATATGACAGACGCGTTGTTGCCACCGGCATTGCCAGCGGTGACAAAGTGGAAATCGTCAGCGGTTTAAAAGGCGGCGAAGAGGTCGTCACTGCCGGCGGTGTACTGGTTAAAGCAAAGCTTCTTATGGGTAACGCCGGTGACAGACAAGTTAATTGACTTTGCGCTCAAACAGCGGCTGGCTGTAATAGCGCTTTTCGTTATGCTGATTGTGGCGGGACTGGTTTCATTCTCGATGCTGCCCATGGATTCTTTTCCGGACGTCAGCAATGTTCAGGTTCAAATTATTACCGAGCCTGAGAGCATGGCGACCGAAGAAGTGGAGTCAATAATCACCATTCCCATTGAAAATGCAATGGCCGGTCTTCCGGGCAAGCAGATTATTCGCAGCAATTCCAGTTTTGGAATGTCTGTAGTGACAGTCATTTTTGAAGACAGCATGAATGTCTATTTGGCTCGCCAACTCGTACAACAAAGACTGAATACGCTTGTGTTTCCCAAAGGTGTGCCTATGCCGCAATTGGGTCCTGTAGTCTCGAGCTTCAGCAACGTGTTTATGTACTACCTCGAAGGTCCGCAGAGCGAGATTGATCTGCGCACGACCCAGGATTGGGTGGTGGCGCGCAAGATCCGCAGCGTGCCGGGGGTCGGCAATGTCGTTTCCTATGGGGGCTTCGTCAAACAGTATCAAGTCCTGCTCAATCCGGATCGGATGAAAGCATACGATGTCACCTTAAAAGAAGTTGTTGATGCAGTTGAAGCAAACAATTCCAATGCCGGCGGCAATTTTGTCGAACAGGGCGGTGAGGAGATTATCATTCGCGGACTGGGACGCATAAATGCAGTCAGCGACATTGAGAATATTGTGCTGCGAGAATATCAAGGAACACCCGTCAAATTAGGACAACTGGCCACAGTCACAATCAACGGTGCCTTCAGGCGTGGTTCTGCTTCCATGAATGGACATGGCGAAGCCATTACCGGTATCGTGCTCACCCGCAAAGGCGTCAACACCAAAGAAGTCGTGGGAGCCGTCGAGAAGTGCATTGAGTCGATGCATTCGCAATTGCCTGAAGGTGTGAAAATCCACACTTACTACAATCAGATGGAATTGGTCGACAAAACCATGGATACCGTGAAGGAAATTTTGCTCTTCAGTGGTGCGCTGGTAGTTGTTATTCTGGCGGCTATTTTGCTGAACATTCGAGCGGCGATAATTGCTGCTGTCATCATTCCTTTATCGCTTTTGTTCAGCTTCTTGATGATGAAGTTTACCGGACTTTCTTCCAATCTGATGACTTTGGGGGCAGTTGATTTCGGAGTGATTGTCGATGCTGGCGTGGTCATGGTGGAAAACGTTTTCAGGCATCTGGCAGAAGAGCAGCACGGTGGCAAGGTGCTCAGTCCCCCCGAGCGGCTGCGCGTGGTTATTCGTGCTGCCAGAGAGGTGGGCAAGCCGATTCTATTTTCCATCCTCATAATTATCGCAGTGTACATCCCGCTCTTCACGCTGGAGGGCGTGGAAGGCAAGATGTTCCAGCCCCTCGCTCTTACGTTTATCTATTCGATATCAGGCGCTCTCATTTCTTCTTTGACTATCATTCCGCTTCTGTGCTACTTCGTTTTGAACGGCAAAGTCGAAGACAAAGAGAGCCCTATTCTCAAATATCCTCGAAAGACCTACGCCAATCTTCTTGATGGTGCGCTCGCCCGCCCGAAGCTGGTCGTTATATCTGCAGTAGCCGGATTGATTTTCTCCTTGACCCTGATACCTTTTCTCGGCTCGGAGTTTATTCCCACTCTCGATGAAGGGTCCATTTTGTTGCGTACCAAACTGGCGCCCAGCGTTTCACACACTCAGTCAATCGAGATTGCGCAGATTATCGAAAGTGTAATCAAAGAATTCCCGGAGGTAACCTGCGTTGTCTCGCGTATTGGTCGCTCAGGGATGGGCTCAGACCTGGATGGCGTCGACAATGCCGATACTTACATCGGGCTCAAGCCAAAAAGCGAATGGCGCATAAAGGACAAGGATCAATTAGTCAGCCAGATGGCCAAGAAATTGGATGCCATGCCCGGGCTGATGTACAGCTTTTCCCAGCCGATAGCCGATATGGTCGACGACCTTGTTTCAGGAGTAAAAGCCGACCTGGCAATCAAAGTTTTCGGCAATGATCTGCATGAGATAGACCGAATTGCTGCCAGCATACTCGAGGCTATTCGCGACGTGCCGGGCTGTGCAGATTTGCAAAGAGAGCACATGCTGGGCTCGCCCCAACTCAACGTCAAATTGAATCGCAGCAATCTTGCCCGTTACGGATTGAACGTCCAGACCGTCCAGCAATATGTGCAAACTGCCTTGGCCGGCAGTGTTGTGACGGAAGTCTTCGAGGACAACAAACGCTTCGGAGTATGCGTTCGCCTGCCTCGGAAGGAAAGAGATTCTGTAGAAGACATTGGCAATTTGCTTGTATCATCGCCATCCGGTGCGACCATACCTTTGAAAATGCTCGCCGATATTACCCTCGAGCCCGGCACCGTCATGGTCAATCGAGAGGAAGCACAAAGGCGGACGGCTGTTCTTTGTAATATTAGAGGACGCGACCTGGGTGGATTTGTTCAGGAAGCTCAGGCGAAAGTTGCGCGTGATGTGAAACTGCCCAAAGACGTGAGGATCGTCTGGGGCGGGCAGTTTGAGAACCAACAAAGGGCGATGGCTCGATTGGCTGTGGTGGTGCCGATTGTTCTCTTGCTGATTTTCATTTTGCTGTTTGCTGCGTTCAATTCGTTTAAAAATGCTTGTCTGGTCATGGCCAACGTACCTTTTGCCGTCATCGGCGGTATCGTCGGACTTTTCGTTTCCCATCTGCCTATTTCCGTCCCAGCCATCATCGGTTTCATAGCCCTCTTTGGAGTCGCGGTTCAGAACGGCGTCATCCTTGTCACATATATAAGCCAGCTCAATAAGAAAATGTCGGTTGTCGATGCCATAAGAGAAGGCGCAACGGTACGATTTCGTCCTGTGTTGATGACGGCCCTTGTGGCAATCATGGGATTGCTTCCTAAGATTTTTTCACAGGGCACAGGCTCCGAGGTTCAAAGACCGCTGGCAACTGTAGTTTTGGGTGGATTGGTTTCTGCCACGCTGCTTACACTCATGGTATTGCCTGTGATGTACAAACTTACAACAAAGGACGGTGACGAGGAGCCGGAGCCATCAGAACCTTCAGTGGCGGACGAAGGAACCGGATTGCATGTGCAAACCCCGGACTCCCTTCCTTATTCGCACACGTATGTTAGTTCGGGTCATCCGGAAAAGTAATTTTGACAAGCGTTCCGCATCCGAATTGCGGATCGAGTAATTGAACCGTCGCTTTATGAGCCTGAGCTATTTCATCGACAATGGCCAGACCCAATCCGCTGCCATTGACGCGAGTGCCCAGAACACGGTAAAAGCGCTCGAACACTCTTTGACGTTCCAATTTGGGAATACCGGGACCGTTGTCCTGAACGCTTATGCAAGCAGGAGGGCCAGCCTGCACAAATACATTCACCGTGCCTCCGTCCGGAGTGTAGCGAATGGCATTGTCGACGACATTGCTGATCATTTCGCGCAATTGCAGCTTGTCACCAATGATGGTGCTTGGACTGGCAGAAGGGTGAAACAAAAGCTCAACACGCTTGTTTGCTGCTTGCCTGATCATCTCTGAGGTCACTTCTGAAGAAAGGTCGTTGAGTTCGATCGGCTCACGCTCATGCGCTTGCGGATCACTGGCTCTGGCCAAGACGAGAAGCCCGGCCACCATTTCAGCAATTCGGTCGGTGCCGTCGTCCAGATGGTCGAGCACTTCGTCGAATTTCCCATTGCTGTTGCGCCGTCCGTATTCTATATAAGCTTTCAAACCGGCAACTGGAGTGCGAAGCTGGTGAGCCGCATTGGAAACGAAACGCTGCTGGGTGGAAATATAATTTTCGATTCTCGAGAAGAGATGATTCAGAGCATCGACAATTGGCAGTATTTCTAGAGGGGTGTTGTTTTTTTCAATCTCTTTCAGGTCAATTTGCGAGCGTTTTTTGATATCAATGCTCAAATTGAGAAGCGGGCGTAAACCGTCTTCTACACCACGCTTCACAGCGAAAACGCTGAGAATTCCGAGGAAGATTTGCGGCACGACTATGCTCAGAAAAATTTTGTGAATAAGCTGGCTGCGTGCATTTATGGTGCGCGCTACCTGAACGATCACCACCTGGCTTTTACGGTGCAGCGGAACCCTTATTCTGGCGATTCTTACCGGTCGTCCGTTCAAGACTGAGTCGCGGAAGCTAGGTTCGTCCGTATTCGTGTTGCCTATAGGCATGGGCAATACGGCATCACCTGCCAGGCGCTTCAATTGAGTGCTCAACACTTGATAATAGAAATCGTCCTGATCGTTGTGGCGCAATACTTCCTGCACTGCGTCCGGCAATTCCGCCACCAGCCCGTCGTCGTCTTCGGTCAGTCGCGCGGCGACCGCATGGGCAGCATTGAGCAGTTCTTTATCATGGGAGTCGTTGGCAAACCAGGCAGCCAGATTGTAGGCGATAAATGCCGAGACAACGAACATGATGCAGAGGGGGACGAGCAAGTCCCTTAGCAACTTTCGGCTGATTGAATAATGAGAGTTCAATCGATCACGTATCCCAGGTTTCTCATCGTGCTGATTTTGAATCCGGAAGCTTTCAATTTCTTTCGCAGTCGATGCACTGCGATATCGAGAGCGTTAGGGGTTAACTCTTTGTCCCAATTACTCAGTTGATCTATGAGCTGGTCTTTGTTGACGAGTATCTTTCGTCGCTTTAAAAGAACTTCCAGGACTGCTGTTTCGCGCCGCGTCAGTCTGATCAATTTTCCATCGACATGGGTGGTTCTATTGATGGTGTCGAATTCTAATCTGCCGATATTGACGACTTTGTGGTTTTGCCAGCTCTTTCTCACCAGGGCGCGAATGCGTGCTTCCAGCTCACTCATATCAAAAGGTTTGGTCAGATAGTCGTTGGCACCGGCATCAAGTCCAGAAACACGATCGCTGACCTGATCGCGGGCGCTGAGAATAAGCACCGGTGTATCAGAATTTCTGTTGCGCAGTTTGCGAAGCACATCGAGCCCGCTCATGTAGGGAAGATTTAAATCAAGTACGACGAGATCGTAGCTGGTCGATGAAAGCGCGATATCGGCTTGAATGCCGTCTTCAGCGTGGTCGACTAAAAATCCGCTGTCCTTGAGCACTAAGGACAAACCTTTAGCTAAAAATGCGTCGTCTTCGACCAACAAAAGCCGCATGGTATCTTCCCTCCGCTTCCAGCATACAAACTATTTGCCGGCATTTGGATTTTGAAATTTCCGAGAAATGTTGGTCTAATCTAGGACGAAGAAAAAAGAGGAGAAGCTCAGGCTTCCCCCCTTTTCGCTTGGGGAGCAACTCAGCAGGGCTTATATTTACTTGGTCGGGGCGTTGTCTTTTGCTTTATCGGCTTCAACTTTAGCTTCCGCTTTTACCTCGGTACCTGCGGCGGCTTTGTCTTTGCTCGCATCGGCACTAGCTGCCGGAGCTTCGACTTTTGCCTTTGCTTCAGTTGTTTGCGAGTCGGCAGCAAATGCAGTTGATGTGCAAAATCCTGCTGCCAGTGCAATTGCTAGGAGTTTGTAACGCATGTGAATCTCCATAAATTAGGCTACCGGCTCAAAATATCAACTGTTTCTTTCCGATTTCTTTCTAATGGAAAGCGTATGAAGTATCATTGCCGGGATGTTTCGCACAACCAAAATCGAAGGCGATGCGGTTTTCGATAAGAGTCGCCGGTATAGATATTCGCTTTCTCGTTTTTGGAATCGGGAGCTTGATAAGGCAGTCTTTATCATGCTCAATCCCAGCAATGCCGACGCTGACATAAACGACCCCACCATACGACGCTGCATTTCGTTTGCTCAAAAAATGGGCTGCGGCTCTCTGGAAGTCGTCAATTTGTTTGCATTCAGAACCGCTTATCCCGAGGAATTACGCGCCTGCCGCCGACCTGTCGGCAAACTTAACGATCAATACATATGCTCAGCTGCTGAAAGCGCCTCACTAATCGTTGTAGCTTGGGGCAACTGGGGATATCTTCACCGGCGCAACGAAGAAGTTCTAAAATTGCTGTCTGGTAGTGTGCCGGTTCATTGTTTTGGAACGACCTTAAAAGGACATCCGCGCCACCCTCTGTTTTTACCCTCAGAGATATCAATAATTGAGCTGCCGCGTTGATTAATTCCTGAGCGGTGCTTTGAAACTCCAAGCTGCCAATCTACGGGGCTTTTAGCGCCTCTGGAACTTGCAGGGTCTTTCTGCGTCTTTCCGGCAGGTTTCCGGAAGGTCGACAAATCGAGCATCGACAGGAGCCCCAAAGCGTGGAGTGAATCATGTCCAAGAATTATGTGCCAATGTCTAAAATGCTGGTCGGATCCTTGCTTATAGGTTCGACAGTTTGTCTTTTGTGCTCTTGCTCACAAAAGTTGTCTGAGTCGAGCCATACCGGTGACGGTTACTCTCAGCGCACGGAAGTGGTGAGAGAAGGTGACCGCGTGCGAACAACCACTGTGACCAGCGAAGTGGACCCGCTGCGAACCGATGATTCCGTAAGAATCGACACCAACAACGATCGCATCAATGTTCGACTGCCGGAAGATCACGACAATGATGGACGAGTAGACGTGAAAGCACCATTTGTGCGTTTGCATTCGGATGACTATGACGGCTCCGTGCATGTGCGCGCACCATTTCTCAAGGTCGACAAAGACGGCCACGGGGACAAAGTTCGCGTGAGAATTCCCGGCATTCGCATCAATGCCGACTAATTATTTCGACTAAGAAACAGACCAATTAAGCATCAGATCAAAAGAGTAAACAAAAAGGGGAAGGTAATGGATAACGAATTTGTACATGAGTTCAATTCGCTTTTGAAAGGCGAAAGAAGCTGTGTTGAAACTTACGATCTGGCATTGGGCAAAGCAAAGATTGCCGACGTTATGGAAACACTGACATACTGCCGAAACAATCACATGGCTCGCGTAGCACTTCTGAGCAGCCACATTCTGTCCATGGGCGGAACACCCGTCGAGGATGCAGGAATCTGGGGCGGATTTGAAAAGTTCGTCCAAGATGGCGCTGAAACTCAACGCGATGCCGTAGCTGTTTTGGAAGAAGCCGAAGCGCAACGCCTGGTCAATTACGAATCGCAAAGCGAGCTTGTAGTAGGACCGGTTCGCGCATGCATCGTTAATGAGTTGCTGCCTGCTCAGCACGAAACTCACCTTGCACTGAGCACGCTTTTGAAGACGTTGCCGGAAAACAACAAAGCAGCCTAAGCTCTAAAAATTTAGACCGCCAGCATAATCCCCGTTGCATATTTTCGAATATGCCGAGCGGGGATTTTTGCTTAACAATCTAAATGTTGTGCTTACGTTCGGAACCGTAAATTTGGCAGGTCGTCCAGCCAATATTCACAACACGCAAGAGGAAGATTTATGCCACAGTCTACTAATGGCAAAGGCCGAAAGCTGCGTTACGGGGTAGTCGGCCTGGGTCACATTGCCCAAATAGCCGTGCTTCCGGCTTTCGAGCATGCCAAGAAAAACTCCCAATTAGCTGCCTTGGTTTCGGATGATCCGACCAAGCTGAAAGAGCTAGGCAAACAATACGGAATAGAACATCTCTACGACTATCAACATTTTGATGAGTGTCTGCGCGAAGCGGAGCTTGATGTTGTTTACATCGCTCTGCCCAACAATATGCACAAAGAATATGCGATTCGTGCTGCAGAGGCCGGTGTTCATGTCCTTTGCGAAAAGCCGATGGCGATGAACAGCCAGGAATGCATCGATATGATCGAGGCGTGTGACAAAAACAATGTGAAACTCATGATTGCTTATCGCCTCCATTTTGAAGAAGCGAATATGAAAATGGTTCAAGCTGTGCAAGACGAGAAAATCGGCAATGCACGCTTGTTCAACTCGACCTTCAGTATGCAAGTCAGAGAAGGTAATATTCGCACCAAGGGTGATATGGGCGGCGGTCCACTGCCTGATATCGGTATCTATTGCATTAACGCTGCACGCTACCTGTTTCAGGACGAACCGCTGGAAGTGACAGCTATGGCTGCGTCCAGTGACGACCCGCGCTTTCAATCCATCGACGAAACTGTGAGCGCAATTCTGCGTTTCCCGGGTGAGCGAGTCGCCTCCTTCGTTTGCAGCTTTGGTGCCGCCGATATGTCCAGATACGAAGTGGTCGGTACCGAGGGACATCTCTGCGTCGACCCTGCTTATGACTATGCGATGGAATTGAAGTATGAAATCGTGCATGGCAAAAAAGAATCGTCAAAGGAAATTCCTAAGCGCGATCAGTTTGCACCTGAGCTCTTGCACTTCTCCGATTGCATTCTCAGCAATAAAGAGCCTGAGCCGAACGGGCTGGAAGGGCTGGCCGATATCCTGGTCATCGAGGCAATCAATGAGTCTCTTATGACGGGTAAGTCCGTCAATGTTAAGCGAGTCGATAAGCAATCACGACCCGGAATTGATCAGATTCAAAAGAAGCCAGGTGTGGACAAGCCTAAGCTGGTTCATGCCCAGTCCGGCTCGAAAGACTAGAGCTATTCGAGAAGCTGGATCTATTCGAGAGAAGAGTCTAGTGACCACTGAAAAAGACGGGTAACGCCGCCTGTGGCGCCATGTTTCTATACGTGGGCGGAACTATTGCCGCAGGTGGCGGTCTACCTCAGGAACAATCTATCAATCAAGTGATCTAGGAGACATCGATATGAATAAGATCTTGAATGCACTTTTCGGACTTTCCGATGAATCCGGACAAGCCACTCATGCCGATGTTATTGATTTGCTCAAAGAAGATCACCAAAAAGTGAGGGATCTTTTTGAACAGTTCGAAGGCATGGACATGTCCGAAACGCGCGAGAAGCGCAAGCTGCTGAGGAAGATATTTGCTGAGCTGGAATTGCATACGCAATTAGAAGAAGAGCTTGTCTATCCGCTTATCGAAGGGGCTAAAGAGCTCGTAGCCGAAGCTCGCGAAGAGCATCATGTTGTGGATTTAATCATCGCAGAGATTAAGAAGGCTCGCGCGATGAATGAAAAAACGGACGCAAAAGTCAAAGTTTTAAAAGAGATGCTCGAACACCATATCGATGAAGAAGAACATGAAATGCTGCCTCGCTTGCCGCAAGATGAGCTGCAAGAGATAGGAGCGCGATTGAAGGTTCGCAAGGAAGAATTGCTCGGTAAGGAATTCCCCGAAAAGCAAATGGTGCATGCAGGTGTTCAGCCTGTCGAAGAGCTTTACGGCGGTACTGAAATGGGTGCTGTCAAAGAGAAAGAATTGCCGGAAATGCCGGCGGCAGGTGCGGCCGATGCGGATGCTCAAGATAAAGCCGAGTTGGTCAAGACAGCCGAAAAATCAGCCGAGAAGTCAACCGCCACAACCGGCAAGAAGCCTGCTGCAAAAGCTAAAAAGACTGCAGCTAAGAAGACTAAAACAGCCGGCAAGCGCGCGGGCAAAAAACGCTCGGCCGCTTAATCTGATAACACTAGATCGGGGTGATACCAATGACTTTCACAAGACCTACCACGTCCCTCTGGATGGAAACAACCGCATTGCCGGAGTTTCAACCACTGGCGACTAATACCTCATGCCAGGTAGCCGTTATCGGCGCCGGTGTGACCGGTCTGACGGCGGCTTACCTGCTTGCCAAAGAAGGAAAGGACGTATTGGTTCTTGATGATGGTTGTCTTGCCGGGGGGCAAACTGAGAGAACGACTGCCCACATCACGGCTATGCTCGATCGTAAGTACGAAGAATTGGTGCGCATCTTCGGAGTCGACAAGGCAACACAAATTGCTGCCAGTCAGATTGCCGCCGTTGAGAAGCTAACCGACATCGTATCGTGCGAGCGCATTGACTGTGACTTTTCTCATGTGGAAGGTTATCTTATTCTGGGCCGCGAGCAGAAAACTGAAACACTGTTTCAAGAGCTGCAAGCAATGCAAAACGTTGGTTTTGCCAATGTGGTTTTCGGCGAAACTTCGCTATTCAGGCATATCGATATACCGTATTTGATGCTGGGCCACCAGGCGCAGTTTGACGTTCTCAAATACGTCTACGGTTTGGTCGCCAGAATCACTGAATTAGGCGGACGCATTCATTGCGGAACACATGTCGCTAAAATCGAAAATGGCAAACCCGCAGAATTGACCACTTCCAACGAGCGCAAAGTCACCGCAGATGAAGTGATCGTAGCTACTCACTCACCAGTTACAGACCTGGTTTCTATTCATACAAAGCAAACGGCATACAGAACTTATGTGATTGCAGCGCAAGTGGAAAACGACGATTTTCCTGCCGGATTGTACATGGATACTGAAGACCCATATCACTACGTTCGCACCGCTCAAAGAGGCGACAAGTTGTATGTGGTAATTGGTGGCGAAGACCATAGAACCGGTCAGGAAAGCAACTACGATGAGCGTTATGACAAGCTAGAAGAATGGGCGCGCTGGATGATTCCTACACTCGGACCTGTCGAATTTCGCTGGTCTGGTCAGATCTATGAGCCGGTGGATGGTTTGCCTTTCATCGGTAAAGATCCGGAACACTCGGAGAATCTGCATGTTGCCTCTGGATTCTCCGGATCCGGTATCACCGGCGGCACATTAGCCGCAATGATTATCACAAATCAAATAATGGGGCGCGACAACGAATACTCTGAAATCTACAGTCCCACTAGAAAAACTGTCGCCACCCTGCCTGAATATCTCAAAGAAAATCTCAATACGGCAGCGCAATATACCAGCTACTTTAGCGGCGGCGAAGTGAATTCGGCCGACGAAATTCCGCCTGGCGAAGGCGCAGTAATTGCTCAAGGAATGCAGCACTTCGCTGTCTTCAAAGACGACAACGGACAGGTATTCGAATGCTCTGCAGTGTGTCCGCATTTGAAGGGTCTTGTTGCCTGGAATTCCGCAGAAAAGACCTGGGACTGCCCGGCGCATGGCTCGCGCTTCGGATGCACCGGAGAGGTCATAGATGGTCCTGCAAACAGCGATCTGGAAGCCAAACAAATGCTGATTGAAGGTGAAGAGAGCACTCATGTGCCGCTGCCTCTGCGCAACTTAGATCAGACAGCTTGATCTAAGGTTTTCCCTATACGTGTTAAGGAACATGACCCACGCAGAATTGTCTTTAACTACATACAGTGGAGATGGAGGCGTGAGGACCATGACATACAGTACCGAACAAAATGTAGAACAAGTGTGTGTAATGCCGCAGCTCAACAGCGATATGCGCAGAATGCTCACAGTGCAATTCAAAGAGTTTATTCATCATATCGAAGATCATGAAGTGATTTCTTTGGAAGAACGTTTTAGACCAGTCAAAAACGTAACTTGGATTTCGATGTACGACAAACACAAAATCGCTTAGTCGATTTGATCAATATCGAATTGATGCGTTAAGTCGCAATTGCGCGTAACCCACTTATGACTGAGCAAATCGGCGTAAGTTCCTCTTTGCAAAAAGTTTTTTCGAATTATTTTTGTCCGCGCCTGTGCCACTCTCCGGACTCATACCTAACATTAAGTCCCGAGGTAAGTTGGAACTGTTTCAAACTACCCCGGTCCAACAAGCAGTCTCTCTAAAGTGCTTGTTTTACAGGAGTAGGGCGCATGAAGGCAAGAAGGCTCTCCACGTTTTCATTGTTGGCGGCAGCAGTGGCATTTTCGGCTGTTTCTGTTTTTGCAGCCAACACGAGTACATCTGTGAAGAACAGAATCGACTCGGCAGAACAATCAGGAAAAGTATCGCGCGAAGCGATCGTCCAATTCCGCGCCGATCAACAAGTTATCGACAAAAAAGAAGCTGATATCCGCGCGAAGCACGACGGACTTCTGCCTGCAAAACACGGAGTCAAGCTGACTAAGCAGCGCGATAGATTGATTGAGAAAATCGACAAAATCGCGGGTAAACCAGCCGACAACACCGCTCAAAATTATGGTGATGCTCGCAAGGAGTCTCCAACACCGCAAGTGCAATCTTCAAAGAAAGAAGACTTGGATCTTTTGCAGTCGATAAGAAAAGAAATTGTTGCTAACAACAGTTTGTCTATCTCCGCCAAGAATGTGAAGGTCGTCGTGATTAACGGCACTGTCACTTTGCGCGGAGTTGTCGACAGCGAATCGGAAAGGGCTATCGTAGCCTCTGCAGCGAAGAAATTCGCTGATGACTCAAAAGTGTTGAATAAATTGGAAGTCAAAACAAGATAGTTCGAGAGAGCCTTCAGGAGGGTCTTTATGTCAATTGCAGTTGTTTGTTTGGTCAACGATCTGATGCAAGCAGATTCTATTGTTGCCAGCTTGAGAAATGCTGGTTTCAGAAGCTCCGACATCTCTTTGCTAATGCCTGACACCGCAGGATTCAGAGATGCCGGTTATGAAAAGCACAGCAAGGCGCCGGAAGGTGCTTCGGCAGGTGCCGGCGCCGGTATGCTGCTGGGCGGAGCGTTGGGCTGGTTGGCAGGCGTAGGGGCGCTCGCATTGCCCGGGCTGGGTGCATTCATTGCCGCTGGTCCGATTATGGCTGCATTGAGTGGTGCCGCCGTCGGTGGTGCACTGGGCGGCGTGAGCGGCGGTCTTATTGGACTGGGAATGCCGGAAATCGAAGCAAAACAGTACGAAGGCAAAATGAAAGAGTTGAATAGAATTTTTCTTTCAGTGCACACAGAAAACAGAGATGAAGTAAAGATTGCCGAAAAGATTTTCAAAGATCTTGGCGCCAACGACATCAATGCTATCCACGAAGAAAAGGCGCACACTCGCTAGGTCTCACGCGCACACTCCCCAGGTAGAAATACCTGGTCACACACAGTAAGAACAAGTTTCACACGTAAGAAGTTCACATCAAAATAGGAGATAGAACATGAACTGGGATCAAATCGAAGGCAATTGGAAACAATTCGAAGGTAAAGTGAAATCTCAATGGGGCAAAATCACCGACGACGATTGGAAAATGGTCGAAGGCAAAAAAGATCAGCTCCTCGGCAAAATTCAAGAGCGTTATGGTCATTCCAAAGAAGCGGCCGAAAAAGAACTCGATGAGTTTTGCGCCAAGCTCTAGGTCATAACCAACAACCTGTACAGCAGACCAAAAGCCCCACCGAAAGGTGGGGCTTTGCTTTGTGTGCC
>PNKB01000149.1 GCA_013997645.1 Cyanobacteria bacterium PR.3.49 | reverse complement strand
GCGGAAAACAGCGCCTTCGTCTTCCCACTCGACCGACGTATAGTCTGTGCTCACGGATTTTCTGTACTGAAGAAAGCCCTCGTTGACGTGGTCCTTCCAGTACTGCACCGACTCCTCGATGACTTGCTTGCGTTCGCTGTCCGACAGCGTTTGCTTTGCAATTAAATCCAAAACTTCTTTGGACTTAGAGGAGGCTTTTTTCAAATCTTGAGACATCAGTATGGCTCCCAATGGGGAAAAGAAGCGCTTTTCTGGGCGCTAAGAGATTTTACTCCAAATGTTCGTTAATTTCAGGCTTGATGTCAGGCTCTCGTAACAGTCTATTTCATGACCATTGCGATTGTTTGCGAGGTTAACGCTGATATCCTCTTGGCAATTAACGCTTGAGCCTTTTTGCCATGGTCAGAATCGCCAACATGGACATAGCATCAGTGATTTCGCCGTTTTCCACCATTTCGACAGCAGTTTGAAATGGAACGCGCTTGCAGGCAAGAAGTTCAGTTCCCTCCGGCTGCGCAACACCCTGTTGCAGTCCCTCGGCGAGGTAGAGAAATGCCTCTTCATCGGTTGCCGAGTTCGAAAGATGCGAACGGCACAGCAATTCCCACTTTTGCGCCGTCAAACCTGTTTCTTCCAGCAATTCTCGCTGCCCTGCCGCCAGCGTGTTTTCGCCCTCCGGGCACCCACCTTCGGGAATTTCCCATGAATAAATATTGAGCGGATAGCGGTATTGACCGATCAAATAGGTGTAACCCTCATCGTCAATCGGCAAAACACCCACAGCTTTGTTGCGGAAATGCACAACGCCGTAAATTCCAGGTTTTCCGTCTGGCTGAATTACTGAATCTTCGCGAATGCGTAGCCATGGGTTTTCGTAAATCTGCCGAGTTTCATTTGTCGTCCAGGGATTGGATTCATCAACAACAATTGTTTTGTTCAAGTCTTTCATTTTGCTACTTGATCCCAACCCGTATCCTGTAATTCGCTGTTTTTCTTAGGCGCTTTCGGCACTGACGCTTCACGCGCGGTTTGTTTTTGAAGTGCAGGTGCTGCCGCCTCACGCGCTTTTTGTTTCTGCAAAGGAGCAGTGACTGCGCCCTTCTTGGTAGCACCGCCTTTGCCACCGCTGATAATTTTCGCCGGTGGTGCACTGGCGCCGGCCGGCGGTTCAAAACTGCCACCACGAACGCTCAAAATTTTCTTGATGTCGGCAATATCTTTGAGAATCGCTGCTTTTTCTTGCGCCGGCGGATTGCATTTGAGGGCCTGCTCGAATGCTTTGATAGTGTCTTGCAGCCGGTCTTGCTTCAAATATGAATTGGCTAGATTGCTCCAGCTCATCCAATCTTTTGCATTCAGCTCGGCCGCTTTTTTGAAGGCGGCTTCGGCGGCGCCATAATTCTCTAATTTGCGCCAGGCAACACCGAGATTGACATAGAAGTCCGGGTCGTACTGGTAAAGCTCGATCGCCTTCTCGTACTTTGCTATTGCATCCTCGTACCGCTCTTTTTGCATGTAGCGATTACCAAGGTTGTAGTGAGGAAGAGCATTGCTCCAATCGTGCTGATGACCCTGGCCGGGGAAACCTTCGGCGTGAGACGGTGGCTGACTGCAGGAAAGAACAATCATGCAAGCAGTCAAATGATTGAGGATGGCTGATCTTTGGAATACCATAACTTAGGAGAACCTGGAGGTAGCAATGTCCGAAACGCGGTCTGACCTGTTCAAATCTCTCAGCAAGAAGGGGATTGTCAGGAGAGAGGCGCTTCTAGAAGGCTTGAAAGACCGCGGCATTCTTGAAGATGACCCGCGTGTGCGAGCCATGTTTAAGGCGTTGAACGGCGGCTCATCTCAGGAATTTACCGAAGCGCAATTCCAGATTTTATACGATCAAGCGCCTGGTCTGCTCGAGGGGGCGTTAACCGACGGTTTGGTCGTTCCGGATTTCAAATCGTTTGTATCTGAACTGACCGATATTTTTGATGAAGTAAGTGCTATTCGCATGGGTAAATTGCCCACTTACATTCCGCAACTCGAACGTGTTGACCCTGAAAAGTTTGCAGTGTCGGTTTGTACGGTCGATGGGCAGAGATTTTCTCTTGGTGACTGCGACGACTATTTTTGCGTGCAGTCGTGTTCTAAGCCGATAACTTACTGCCTGGCTCTTGAAGAGCAAGGCGAGGATGTGGTGCACAGTTATGTGGGTCGGGAGCCTAGTGGAAAAACCTTCAATGAGTTGACTCTGAATGCGAAAGGTCTGCCGCACAATCCCATGATTAATGCTGGTGCCATCATGTGTGGTGCACTAATTAAGAAAGGCGGCGCGCCATCAGATCGCTTCGATTTTGTAATGGAAAAGTGGAAAACCGCGGCGGGCGGTCAGAAGATCGGGTTCAACAACGCAGTCTATCTCTCTGAAAGACAAACGGCCGATCGCAATTTTGCACTGGGATATTTCATGCGCGAGAAAAAAGCATTTCCACCTGATGTGGAATTGCTTGATGTGCTCGAGTTTTACTTTCAATGTTGTTCAATAGAAACGACGACGAAGTCTATGACAATAATTGCTTCTACGCTGGCTAATGCGGGTATTTGTCCGCTTACCGGCGTGCAAGTTTTTCAACCCGGACACGTAAAAAACTGTCTCTCTCTCATGCTGTCCTGCGGCATGTACGACTTTTCCGGTGAGTTTGCATTTACTGTCGGCATTCCGGCAAAGAGCGGTGTTTCCGGTGGAATCATGTTGGCGATTCCCAATCTTGGCGGAATAGCAGTTTGGTCGCCGCTTCTGGATGAACTCGGCAACAGTGTCAGAGGTGTCGAATTTTGCAAACGTCTTGTCAGCCGCTTTAAATTGCACACTTTCGACAACATGCTAGGTCTCGGCGATACTCGCATAGATCCTCGACGCAAACGGTGATATCATCAGTCGCTGGTTTAGATCACACTGCTTTTGCTTGAGGTTCGGTCCATGTCAACTTACGGCGCGAGAAACAAAATCACTGCAAAGGTATCCTCAGTCAAAAATGGCGACATCATGTCACTGGTTAAATTCGATGTTGCTGGTCCTTCAAACATGGCTTCCGTACTTACGACGGAGTCATTGGAAGAGATGGGCTTGAAAGTAGGCGACGAAGTGGAGCTTGTTGTCAAAGCCATCCACGTTTTGCCCGTAAAGAAATAAGCTTCGACTGATTCTGTCTCAATATTTTTGAATTTGTGCGCGAGCACCATCAACCCCCAGCCGTTTGAATTTGAAGAAATTCTAGCTGTCTGTCTATAGATAGGTACTCGCGCGCTCAGCCGTTTGCCGCCTATTAAGTCGGTGCTCCGCGCCGGCTCTGGATTTTTTTAAGATATGTTGCGCGGCAAATTCTGCCCTTCAATGCAATGCGAACTTAATTGCAAATTCGATTTATCGCCGTGTTTTCAACCCTTTGTTGAGGCTGGAGTCATCCAAATGAGCCTTTTCCGGCACTTTTTGTCACTTTATTGCAAGTGATTCTCATTTCTTCTTGAGCCCACCGACAACATTTGCAAGCGTGGTTGCGACAATACGCGCCCGCTATCCCTTGTAAACGCCACAGGTTGGCGTTTGTCGCTTTACCGCATGAGCGAGACCTGTGAGAATGCAATAACCGTCATGAGAGAACAACCGTGGCTACACCACTTGCCGAAATCCTTCATAACATTGCCGATCACACAGAGACAATCCTCCATGTGATCAACGATCCCAACGTCCCTGCTGACGTTTCGCAGCGAATGTTTTCCCACATCCTATTAGAGGAAAAGGAAAACACCGCCAAGCTGGAAGAAATTCACGGCGCAAGCCCTACTTTGCTTACGCAGAAGCTTCTAGACCACAGCTTTTTCATTCAGCGCATGCTCCAGGAGCAAGCGATGTCTACAGATTTGAAGCGCGAACTACTCGATCATTTTATGGAAGAACATCTCGAGTGGCGCACAGAACTCCTGGGTCCTGACGCACCACCCCATGGTGGTGGCAATCCCGGAGTGGTATCAAATTTCGGAACGCATCAGGCTCGACCGGCCGGACATGGTGGTGGCAAGAGCCACGGTGGACAAGGCGGAGGCGGGAGCCAGGGCGGGCATGGAGGTCACTCTCCCCAGGGTGGCTCCACCCATGGTGCACCTTCGGGTTCATCGCCTGGACATTCCGGACATTCAAATTATACGAAAGATTCGAGTAAAACCGGTGATGCCGGTCGTTCCGAACAAAAAGGAAAACCCGGCACCACTGGTGCTACCAAAAGAGATTGGACTGTTGGACCACTATGGTCGCAAGGAGGCTAACTGTGTGGAAGATGCACCAAAAGCTGTCTGAGTTACCTCTGACGAACGAACAAGCGTCAGATATGATTCAAGCTGCTGCTCAAGAAGTTCGGCGGACCGTTGTCGGTCGCCGTCTGATCGCGCTATTCGGACCGCTTGGCGCCGGTGTGGAAAGCGTGCCGCTTGAAACTATCAAAGATGACGAACCGGCCGAAGTTGATCTCGAGGGAAGACCCGACACCAATCCGATCGGCACGCATGAAAAAGAAACCTACGTTCGTGTCCCGCTTTTGTACAAAGATTTCTGGCTGCACTGGCGTGATGTGAAGTGGAGTCAAGATATGCATGCTCCCATCGATATCACCAACGCCGTTCGCGCTGCGCACCAGGTCGGCGATGCTGAAGACGATTTGATTTTCAATGGATCGAAGTCTCTCGGAATCAACGGACTTTTCAACTATCCTGGATCTCAAAAAATTCAGGGTGGTGACTGGAAAGTTCCCAACGAACCGGTCAAAGATGTTTACGCTGCAATCGGCAAATTGATCGCTGCGCAACATCATTTCCCTTACGCGCTGGTCTGCTCGTTGGACATGTATGAAGCACTGCTCAAGCCCGTCAAAGAATCACCTGCTCTGGAGTTGGATCAGTTGAGCAAGCTTTGCCTGGACGGAATTCACTGGAGCCCGATGATTGAAAAGGGAACCGCTGCCGTAATCTCTACCGGCGCGCAAAACTTCGATATCGCGGTGGCTGAAGATCTGCAAATTGCATATCTTGGACCTAGCGACATGAATTATCGCTTCCGTGTATACGAATCACTCGTGCTTCGTGTCAAACGCCCTACGGCTGTTTGTGTGATTAAGTCGAAAAGCGCCTAGACTTCAACACTGAAGTAAGCGCATTGAAGGTGGGTGCTATTCGGCATCCACCTTTTTTCTTGGACGAATTTACCGCAGGCTATGCTCCTGGCTTTTCATCAGCCATAGTTGCCGGTTTTGCGGCCGGTTTTGCCTTTGGTTTGCTTGTCGGTTTTGCCGCGGGTTTGGATACAGGCTTCACAGGTGGTTTACTATCAGGCTTAGCAACATGTTTTGCGGTTGGTTTGGCTGTTGATTTTGCTGGAGCGTTCTTAGCTGTGTGAGCATCTTTCGCTTGATGCGTGCTTTTGTCGCTCGATTTTTTTGCAGGCGCTGCTGTCGGTGTCACGGCACTGTCTGCTTTCTTGTGCACCACAGGTGGTAGCTTGGGGTTGATCACCAGAACATGTCTGCTGTGAAAACCTGCGGCGTAAGACACAAAAAATGTGTCGATCACCAGTAAAGTCGAAATGAAAATTCCTTTGGCTTTCATGGCTTACTTGGCTGAAAAATGTTCGGTGTCGTTGAAATCTTGGCTTTCATTCGCGTTGCGCTTGTAAGTGACGAGCACATCTGATGATTTAAATTCGTCTTGCACGTGAGGACCTTTGACCAATTGCAGCGTGAGAATTGATGTCGCGTCGCCGTCGTGCTTGTTGTACTGCTCGCCGAGCGCTTTCGCCTCGAAGGTGATGGCGTTGTCGCCATTTTTTACATAGCGTGTAACGTCAACATTTTTGCCGGGACCAAAAAAACTGTCGACCGCGTTACCGTTGACCTTTGCCGTAATTGAATAACCGATATATTCTTCACCGCTGGAAGTGATCCAGTACTTGGTTTTTCCGGATTTTGCCGGAGCGGCGGCGACAGGGTCAGCTGATTTTGGCTCTGCGGTAGTTTTTACAGGAGCCGGAGTGACCGCTGCGGGAGCTGCGGAAACAGCAGCCGGAGAAAGAGCATTGGCAGTGCCGGGAGGCACCTCCTGGATCGGTGCCAATCTTTCATGCAGTCCCCAGAAATAGCCTCCGAATCCTGCTCCGGCTAGTAGCAAGGTCAGGATAACCAGGTCCAGCATCGCTTTTACAAGCTCCTGCCCCTTCTTTTTTGCCGCTTGCATCGCTGGCTGTTGCGACATCTTCCCCCCCGGAATCAATCTTTCCTTAAGTTTCTCATTCGTTTTCGGCACCAGGCCTTATGAGTAATACTACCCGTATGGTGGTTGGAAGAAACGGGATAAACAGGCCATGGAAAACAGGAAAAACCCTGGTTATGAATCTGGAAAGCCAGGGAAAATGGGTGTTTAGGCTTACTTTTGCATTTGTCAGTGAGGGAGTAAACCGATTATTAGGACAAAATGTAGAACACTGGTGCGCAGCTTCTTTTCGACGGTAGTCCTGTATCTGGTCGTGACCGTCTGCCTTTCCAACATGCTGATTGGTACACAGGCATCGGCTGCCAATTATCAATCGGAAAGTTCGGCTTATAAGTTCTATTCGCAAGGGGATGAGCTGTACAAACGTGGCGCCTATTCGGAAGCCGCGAGCGCTCTGGCTCAAGCTTGTTCTTTCGATCCGACAACTTACTCCAGTCGGATTCACTTGAATCTGGCGCAATGTTATCAGCAGTTGAAGAGATACGACGATGCGATAAAACAGGCGAAGTTGGCCCAAAAGTTTGATTCTTCCGACCCTTTTGCGCTTTATTTGATGGCTCTTGCTTACAGCGAACTTAAACGCGACGACCTCTGCATTTCCAACTTGCAGCGCTACATAAATTCTCCAAATGCTACTTACGCAGCAGAAGCACGAGAATTGATGCAGCGCATGAAGATCTACAGTTGCACGAAAGACGGTTGCGACAAAATGGCAAAGGGGCGTTTTCGTGAGGCCATCAAGCTTTTCGAGATTGCGGCAACAGAGGATCCTTCATCAAATTCATCCTGTATTCATGGAAATCTTTGCTATGCCTATCGAATGATCGGAAACTCACCGCGGGCAATTTCCGAAGGCAAGAAGGCGCTTAGCTTCGATCCGAATGATGCCGGCGTCGTCTACAACATTGCTATCGCTTACCAGGACCAGGCAAAGTTTGATGATTCCATTTCGTATTTGCGCCGCTACCTGACCATGGAGACGGATGGAAACAGGCGCAACCAAGCTGAGCAGTTAATATCGGAGCTGCTGGAAGACAGGAAGAAACTGAAGAGTGCAGATAATAAATTGCCCGATTACATGGATGTGCAGAAGAAAAACGGAAGTACCTGGACATTTTCCAGTGGGCGCATGCCGCTCAAAGTTTATATGCAACCCGGCAGCAATGTACCGGGTTACAAGCCGATATATCGAAGTTTTGTTCTGAAAGCTCTTGATACCTGGTGTCAGGCATCCGGCAAGAAAGTCAATTACAAATTGGCGAAGTCTCGAGACAACGCAGACATTGTGGTGCGCTGGACTGCCAATGCACTGGCTGCCGAATCCGAATCAAGGGTAGTGTCCGGCCTGACCACACCTCAGTCGAGTGGTGAAGATTGTAATATGCTGGTCGAACTGCGCACCACCGATGCGTTCACTCCGGGTGCGTACGTCAAGGATGGGGAAATGGGCTCGGTGACCATGCATGAAATCGGGCATGCGCTTGGTTTGGACCACTCGAATTATATATTCGATATTATGTATTTTCGGTCTTCCTCAATGCAAGACGGCATGCCCAGCAAGAGAGACAGGGCAACTTTGGCCAAACTTTATTTGAATCATCCGGTAATTGCCTTTGCAGCTAATCCAGAGTCGACTCCGAAAGGGCCGCCTGTGGTTTTCTTGCCGCCTCCTACTTTCGCGCCGCCGAAATTGCCGGATAACACCAAGATTTTGCCGCCCATGTTTACGCCTCCTCCGTTAAAAGAAAAACTTCCGCCTCCGCCGATGTTTACACCGCCGCCGGTGAAAAAAACTGTGCCACCAAATGCGATTCCGCATTTTATGCCGCCGCCTGTTGATAAGTCAAAGCGCAATTCCGGCGGCAACGGTTCGCCCTTTTTCATGCCACCACCCGTGAAGTAAACTGTGCGACTAGATTAAATGTCCTGCAGCGGTGCCGTAAATCCTGTACTATACTCACTTTCGGGCTGAATCACCGCGGGGGTGAAATATAAAATCTAAGCCGGAGCGGGAAAAATTGCGGTTTGCAGCTCGTCGCTCAATTTTTGTTCTTTTCGCCGCCTTGTTGATGGTGTTTTCAGCATGTCAAAAAGCTTCTTTGGCACAAACTGACTCAGACGCGGGCAATGAATTAAATGAATCGTTTGCACCGGAGCAAGAGGAGCGTTCCGCCACTGGTCAGGCGGCTGCACAAGGACCCGCGAATCTTTGCGATCTGGATGGAATTATGGAGCAGACGCTGCAACAGTATTACGTCCCAGGCGGCTCTTTGAGTGTGGCTCGCAACGGCAAGCTCATTTACGCAAAAGGTTTTGGCGTTGCAAACCTGCGTACACGCGAGCCGGTGACGCCCAACACTCTTTTCAATCTCGCCAGTTGCACCAAAGCCGTATCCACGTTCGGCGTGATGAGACTAGTAGAAGCCGGGCGTCTTAATCTGGACGATAAGATGTATGACGTGATCGGACGTCCGAATCTTGTGCGGGGTATGAGCGCCGATCCGCGCGTTGCTCAAATTACCGTCAGACAATTGTTGCATCATTCCGGCGGTTGGAATGACGATTCCGGATTTGCAAAAGCAGGCAGGGAAGTGCAGAGAATGGCTCCCAACGGGCTTCCTTACCGTGAAGCTGTGCGAGTGTTGCTGGCTACTCCTTTGGATTATGCGCCCGGCACAGACGCCAAATATGCCAACGGTCAGTGGAACTTGATTAAGTATATAATCGAGTGTGCGGCGCAGAGACCATATGGTGCATACCTGTTGGAACAGCTGGCATCGATAGGCATTCGTGACATGTGCGAAGAGTCGCGCGGCGTAATTGCCGGACAGGCTTCAAGATATGGAGGATATCCGCAGCACATCATTCTGGGCGGACAGAGAACCGTTCCGTTGATGCCGGATTTCGGAAATTGGATGGCATCGTCTGTTGATATGGTCAAGTTTCTTACGGCAATTGACGGCACCAGAATGCAGGGCATTTCCCAAAATTCCTTCGAACAATTGATTGCACCGCTGCCGCCACCAATGAAAAACAATCCCAACGGCAGTCACTTCGGTCTTGGCTTGGACACTGTGCGTATGACTGCCGAAGGACCTGTGTACAGCAAGAATGGAGGCAAACCTGGTGTTCATTGCCAGATTATGCACTTGCCGAATAATACTGATTTTTGTTTGATGTTGAACGGCGGTTCGGCGCCTGACGGCAGCTCCGGAAATCCAATGGGGCCGACTGTCAAAGCGATAAGAAACACTCTCACCAATATCAAAGAGTGGCCGCAGATCGATCTGTTTGCAAATTATCCTTAAATCAGTTGTCGCTTTCTTTGAGTAAAATCGACATCACATCAGCCAGATGACGGTGCAAAAGAAAGTGCCCGCTATTCTCGAGCAAAAAATACTGTTTTTTCTGTAATCGGGAAGCTAACTTGTCACCGGCTCTCCTCGAGCAAAGGTGGTCATCCAGTCCCTGCCACATCAGCACTTCCATTTTGATATCTTCGACTTTGAAACCCCACGGTTTTCTCAGTGCAAGATAGTCGTCCAGAGATCCATAAAAGCCCTGACGAATCGCCTCGAATGCAAAATCGGTAGCTTCGCTGAGAGACAGTGCATCGCATACTTCGTAGTCGGGACCGCTTTTCACTGCCCGCAAAAGTTCTTGCTTCATCTTTTGCGGTGACATAAATTTATACAGACTTCCTGCCGGACTGAGAAATTGCAATAAAGGTTCCGGCCAGCTTAATAGGATTCGATCTTCCATCAATCCAAGCTCGTTTACGGCGCCTTCATAATCCATTGGTCCGACACCACCGACGGTGCCAAGGCTTCCTATTTTGTCGCTTAAGAGTGCAGCGCAAGCGAGCGCATACGGCCCGCCTAGCGACCAGCCGAGTACCGGCGGTTTTTTGAGATCGAGCGCCGTAATCAGCGCTGCTGCATCATTTGTCCAATCGGTCAAAGTTCGTCCGGGCAGCCTGTCAGAAAGGCCAATTCCGGGCCGATCGGGCGCAATCAGTTTGATTTCCAGCTCGCTCAGCTGTTTATCGGCAAATTCAATGTCCAGCCTGCTCGACAATCCACCGTGAAAGTAAAGCACTGCCCGACCGCTTCGATCGCCAAAAACGGAGTACCCGAGGGTTCTTCCATCAGCCAGTTTTAGAGAGTTGTCCGATCTGGGCATATAAAGCTTCCGAGAGCGCTAGAGCGCAAATAACAGATGTTATATTACGAATTCACATGCCTGGTCATTACTTGGAAACGTCTCGAGCGAAACGCATTCTGATTTTACCCTTGCTCTGCCTGTTAATCTTGGGCAGCGGTTTGGGGTCGGCAGTTGCACAGAATGCTATGCCTGCGGATGGCTCGTATTCGAATGCGGATACCACCACGACTGCTGGGGCCGATTCAGTTAAGTCCGGCACTGTAAACACTTCATCCGGTTTTAAACTTTTCGCCGGCATTTCTCATCAGCAGGAGCTTCCTCAAGCGCATGAGGTGCTCAAGCCTCATCTTGAGCGGCAATTGAAAGCCAGTCTGCCTGCACAAACGGCACCGAAACCGGCGCCGCCTCACAGTCAACCGACAGTAATTTCCGGTATGGCTGCTCAAAAGGCAGCGATTGCGTCTTCCGTAGCGCCTAGGCTCTCCGCGCAAACTGCTTTTGCTCAGTCTTACATACCGTCCTTTGGTGTTGCCCGCATAACTGCCGAGCGAAGTGTGCAGGCTCCGCAGCCTGTGCAGCACTACGTGATTCAATGGTTCATGATCCCTGCCTGGATGGCCGGTGTGTGGCAAAAGGACGGTGACATGACGACCAATGTCATTGACTTGCGCACAGGAAGAAGCAGCAGCCAAAACGAGTGGACGGAGAATCGTCTGCAGGCAACCTGGGGGCACCAGCAGGATGCGCAGGGAAATTACTGGCACGTCAACTTGTTGCCTGCCGAAAGAGATGGAATGTCAGGCGGGAAGAGAGTGCGTTTTGTCTCGGTGGACCAGGTCTGCGAAAGTTCGACACCGGCGCAACTTATGACTCGCACCCACTATGTCGTCAGCGAGTCAAGCGCGTGGAACAATCAACCGATCGATACTTTTCAGCAGGAATCGCTCAATCACTATGCGCTTTCTGCACAGAAGCAATTAATCAACTCGAGCAGCAATCGCGTTTTTACATATCAGGGACAACCAGTCAGAGAAGGACATTTGGTTAGCCAGTTTGTACGTGTCGCTCCGTTTAAATCAGTGGCTTCAATGAATGGCATTGACCTGAGAGTGTCGTTATATGAATACCTGCAAAGTCATTCGCCGGGAAACTTACGCAAATAGCAAAAGGAAGGATGTATAAAGTTCGACCAAAACGGGTAACTTCAGTTTGATGGGACTGATGGAGCAAGTTGAAATTTAATGCTGCAATTTAAAAGTGTGGCTTTGCTGTCGCAGACTTTCTTACTTTCCGCTTTATGCATTTTCGGCACGCTTCCTGCTTTTAGCGGTGAGTTAATCGCCGCAAAAAAAGAATCGAAAAAGTCGACTTCAAAAGCAGTCAACCACGATGCTGACGAGCAAGTCATTCGCGCCCAAGCTGCGGATTACTCGAAGGCATTTGCAAACGGTGATGTCAATTCGCTTTCTGCAATGTGGGCCGATGACGCTGTTTTTACCGACCAGCAGGGGCGTGTATATGTGGGGCGCAATGCGATCGCAGAGCAGATGACCTCATTCTTCAAAAGATTTGGCAATCAGCCCATCGAGATCAAGATTGATTCGCTTCAATTTCCCGCCGACAATCTTGCAGTAGAGCATGGTGTATCGCATATTGGCAGTTCTAATAATCCTGCCAGTTTTGGAACCTATACCGCCATCCATGTGAAACGTGATGGATGGAAAATGGTAAGCGTCACCGAAGCCCCGAAGTTTGATGCTGCAGCATCGGCTCGGCCCGCCATCAGCGATCTGTCATGGTTGGTCGGAGACTGGAAAGTTGAAGGACCAAAGGGCGATTTGCGGATCAAGGCAGATTGGGTTGCCGACAAGAAGATAATCCGATGCACATTTGATGCAACAACAAAGGATGGTCAAAAGACATCTCAGACTCAATTCATTTTCTACGATCCTCTGTTGAAGAGGATTCGCTCCTGGCAGTTCGATTACAATGGCGGCTACGGCGAATCCAGATGGATTAACTCCGGCCAAGATTGGATGGCCGAAGGCTGGTCTGTTCGCTCTGACGGATCCACCGGGTCGGCCCGATACTTGATCAACAGACTCGACGACAGCACCTTCTCCTGGCAGTCGACTTCACGACGAATTATGGGACGGCAAATTCCAGACACTGCGGTCTTAACGGCAAAGCGGGTTGGCACTTAGGTTCAACCTGATTCTGACAGCAATGTAATCTGCGACTTGATGGTGCTCAAATGAAAGTAAAAAGACGAATTACAATTTTCATGGCTTTGGCTCTGATACTGCCGATGGTTTGCCTCGAACCTGCACAGGCTAGAGGCGGATTTGGCGGCGGCGGCGGACGCGGGTTCGGCGGCGGATTTGACCGGGGCGGCATGGGCGGATTTGATCGGGGCGATTTCGGCCGCGGTGACTTCGGTCGCGGTGATATGGGCAGAGGTGATGCCTTCGATCGCTTCAACGACAATTTTGATCATCCCGGCGACTCCGCATTTGGTGGCAATAATGCTGGTATCAAAGATGGTGAAGATGGGGTACGCAACTTTGCTGATGGTGACAGACTAGCCGGTGATGGTGGTTTCGGCCACATTATGGACAATCCGGCAACGAGCTGGGCCGGAAGGGCCGGTACCTACGGTATGTCACCGCGCGCCCTTGCCGATCACTGGAATAACGTCAATGGTAATTTCAACCATTGGAATTATTTTGATCGTGGCTGGTGGGGCAATCATCGCTGGAACTACTGGAATAGATATTGGGGTGATGATTGGGCATGGGGCTGGACCGGATGGGGTGACCTCGGCGCCTGGTGGGGCATGGACGTTGCCAGTGAGCCGGTCTATTACGACTACGGAAATAACATTACATACAACGGCGACAGCGTCTATTACGGATCGCAACCTCTGGAGTCGACCGATGCTTATTACTCTCAAGCACAAGCGCTTGCAGCAACGGCACCACCGGCACAGACAGCACCGGTATCCGACGAGCAGCAGAAAAAAGACGTCAATAACATGAAACCACTGGGAGTGTACGCTCTCGTTTCCGGTGACCAGAGCAACAGCTCGCAGCTGCTGCAGTTGGCTGTCGACAAGAAAGGAATTATTCGCGGTACGTACTACAACGAAGTAACTGCAGAGAGCAAAGATGTTTCCGGCGCCGTGGACAAGAAGAATCAGCGTGCCTGCTTCACGATAGCCGGCAGCAAGAATGTGGTTTACGACACGGCAATCGGCAATTTGCTAAAACAGTCGAGTCCGATACTGGTGCATTACTCCAAGTCGAATACCCAGCAATTGACTCTTGTGCGTTTGAAAAAACCAACAACAACTTCGTAGCAATGGTGCTGTTCTAACAATCAAGAGAGGCGCCAGAGTCCTGGCAATGCGCAAGAATCACATCCAGGAATGTCTGGCCGAGGTCACGCAGCTTCGAATCGCCGATACCGCTGACCATTCGCATCCTCTCCAGGGTGGATGGGCGAATACGCGCCAATTCGCGAAGCGTTGCGTCATTGAAAATGATATATGGTGGCACACGCCTCTGGTCAGCCAGGTCTCTGCGCAGATCTCGCATGATCTCGAACAAGTCGCGATCGACACCATCCCACGACCCTGTTTCCGCCTTCGAGAGTTTCGCGCGTTCGCCTTTTTTTCTTTCGGCCGGTTTCAATAATCGTATGTTGGTGCGTTGCCCGCGCATCACCTGCCAAGATCCGCCGTTCAATTTCAAGATCGGCACAGCGCGACCATATCCTAGATCAACATTTTCCTGCACCAGAACTTCCTGGCTGATCAATTGATACATCCAGTCGCGCAAATCATTTACATGATGCTCTTTGAGCAGACCATAGGTGCTTATATTCTGATCGCCGCGATTGCGAATCTCCTGTGAATTTTCACCGCGCAATACCGCTGCAATATAACCGATGCCGTAGCGCTCTTTCAGCCGTGCCACGCAGGAAAGTATTTTCTGGGCAATGACCGGCGCCCCGTCCACTTCTATGGTTTCACCAAGGCAGATATCGCAAGCGCCGCAGTTGTCTTTGTCGTATGTCTGACCGAAATGCGCCACTAAGAGCGAGTGTCGGCATGCGGCACCACGACAATAGCGATCGATGATATTCAGGTGCTCGTATGCGGTTTCCAAATAGGACAAATCATTGTCCTGATAGTGAAATTGGTTCTGGTTTTGATTCTGTTTTTGTTCGCCGGCGGCCTTTTGCATGATTGCTTTCCAGGTGAAAACGTCGGCACCCGAATGAAGCAAC
>PNKB01000148.1 GCA_013997645.1 Cyanobacteria bacterium PR.3.49 | reverse complement strand
CGCTGACTGGGCGAAAGTCTGTGAATTAGCACCTAATGATGTCAATGCTCACAGAGAGTACAGCCAATATTTGATGACGAAAGGACAGCCTGATAAAGCTGCACAACATCAAAAAATTGCAGACGAGCTATCGAAGAATTAAGGCCGTCTGTCTGAAAAAAGTTTCGCCCAGGTGCGCTATGTAAGAGCGCGCGTACGATAGGCTTGATACAAGCCTTCTAAATATTCTTCGGCATTTTTCTGACTGTTGTCCGAAAGTTTTTCCTGAAAGTGATTCATCAATTTTGCAGCAACGATAGGCCTTTGCTTTTTAGCCATCGTCTGGCGGCGTTTTAAAAAGCTGACCAAGATTTCGTATTCCTGCGGTGAAATTCTGCCGATATCCAGCATGTCCGCATCGATTGCTTTGATGTTTTCTAAATTCACATCGTCTTTGGATGATGTCAAAAGATCCGAGCTGCGTTCGCGAACAACCACTGTGCCTGCCGCCAGATCCCCGAAGCGGCGTTCTTTGGCGTCGATGATGATGGAGAGCACTCCGACCAAAACCACGCCTGTGTCGATGACTCTGACCAAATTGCGGATGATCACAGCAGGCCATGTCACCGGTTGTCCGTTTTGCTCAATTACCCGAATGTGGGCGACGCGCTTGCCCGGCGTTTGTCCCTGCCAGGTCCCTTCGAAAAACATATGAAAGCCGAAATGGATAATGAAAGAGCCGAAAATGAGGACCATGATAATGAAGCCGTATGCGATGCTCTTTACATGTGACGGCATAGACCCCATGGATACGAGCGTGAATACGCCCCAGGCGGCTAAACCCATGATGACGATGAGCACGACGCAGATAGTTTGGTCGACTAAACCTGCCAGAATGCGATTGCCAAGCCCGGCCAGCTCGAGGTGTAGGTCAACATTTTCCGGGGTAGAGATAGAGTAGTCGGGGTTCTGCATTGATTTTTCGACCGCTAGGATAGTTCGATGTAATTCGATGCGACTCGATATGATAGGCAATATTATGCGTTATTTGAATGAACGTCGAACGTTGGCTTAAGACCAGAAAACCGGCATGGGAGAGGTTGGAGACCCTTCTGAAGCAGATCGATAAGCTCGGTATGCACCAGTTGGACCGTCAAGAACTTCAAGAACTGGGCCGGCTCTACAGGATGACATCAGCGGATCTGTCAAGGGCTCGGTCGTTGAAGCTCGGCCAGGAAGTCCAGATCCATCTGAACAATCTGGTCGTCCGGGCGCACAACCAAGTCTACCAAACCAGAAGAAACCGCTGGTCCGATCTCGGACACTTCCTCTGGCAGACCTTTCCTCGCCTTGTTCGCGAAAAAATTCTCTATATAGTCACTGCTTTCATTCTTTTTGTCGGTCCAGGGCTTTTGGCTTACTACTCGACAATTAAAGACCCTCATTTCGCGCAGCTCGAGGTAATGAAAGGGCACCCTCTCATTAACGAAGAGATGTGGGCCATGATTGAAAACAAGAGAATGTGGACCGATTCGGTCCAGGGGTATAGCCAAAGTGCATCCAGCATGATTGCTACCAATAATATTCGAGTCTGTATTCTGTCCTTCGTGCTTGGTATCACATACGGTTTTGGCACAGTTTTTGTTCTTTTCAATAATGGTTTGCACATCGGTACTGTGCTTGGTCTTTGCAAAGTCTACGGTATGCTCGAAAAACCGCTGGCGTTTATTGCCGGTCACGGTGTGCTCGAACTGACGGCTATATTTATCAGCGGCGGTGCCGGACTGTTGCTCGGACGTGCGCTGCTATTTCCTGGAAGATACAGGCGCATCGACGCTTTTCGCATGGTGGCGAGAGATGCTGCCGGACTGTTCGGTGGATGTGTGCCCCTGCTGCTGGTGGCAGGTTTGATTGAGGGCTTCATCTCGCCCCGCACGGATATATCCGCAGAAACTAAATTCGCTGTCAGCCTGGCCACCTTGGTTTTGTTGATGCTCTACCTTTTCGCTCCCAGAAATTCCCGGCAAGAAACTGCCAACGCTTCTGGTCAAAATTGATAACTTGTCGTTAAAATAGTGGTATCAGATTTGAAGCGCATTCAGTGATACCAAAAAAACGGAGCAAGTGGTCGCAAGCCTCATGAGTAACGGAGCAGCTGTAGCCTCGCACCCCAAGGCGCCCAAGCAAGCAGGGACCAAAGTTAAGCAGAAGCAAAAAAAATTGCCACCGGGGCAACGATTGCTTTTGTATATGTTTTTGGCCTCTACTGTGTCGATCGTAACTTCCAGCTTGATTCCTCACGGCAAGAGTGATGCTGTTCCTCAGGCTTCAGCCGTCAAGGAAATAATCCCTTTTCCTCTTACCTGCCGGCTCTCATCGCTTGAAGAAGATCTGAAGAAATCGAGCGACAAGAAAAAATTGCGCACAGGTTTGTTCGTTGTAGAACCAGGCACCGGGCGATATGCAGAGATAAACGCGCGAGAGCCTTTTATGGCTGCCAGCATGATCAAGGTGCCGGTGCTCGTCAGTTTGCTGGCGGCCCTGGATCGCAAAGCGGTCAGCCTTACTGAAAAGTTGACCATCAGCAAAGATTTGATTACAGGCGGCTCGGGCTATTTGCAATGGCGTCCGGTTGATTCGAAAATAACCGTCAAAGAAGCTGCCGAATTGATGATTATCATCTCCGACAATACTGCCACCAATTTGCTCATTGACAGATTGGGCGGTTTGGAAAAACTCAACAAGCAGTACGCCGGATGGGGCCTAAAAAATACACGGCTCAACAATTTGCTTGCCGATTTAGAGGGCACCAATACAACCAGTCCTTTCGATCTTTGCTATCTGATGGGACGCATTGAGCGCGGTGAATTGGTTTCGCAAACCAGCCGGGAATGGATGTATTCGATCATGCATCGCACGCGCATCAAAACTTTGCTTCCTCAAGGTCTTAACCCGGGCGATCGCATATTTCACAAGACGGGCGATATCGGCAAGATGGTCGGGGACGTCGGGCTTGTCCATACGAAGGACGGCAAACGTTATCTCGTGGCAGTTCAGGTCGAAAGACCTCACAACGACCGTCGCGCCAATGAGTTGATTCGTGTTTTGTCCAGAGCGATTCATGCCAGCATAATCAAACCGTCGGACGGAGCTGTTGACGAAACAATCGCCGGAACGGACGCCACCATTCGCGCTGCTGCCGACCAATCCAGCGGGCGCTGAAGCCGAAATTTCTTGACAGTCGCTGCCGGTTGAGATATGGTGCACTCACCTTGCCTTTTGCAGGGTGATAGCTCACTTACTACGACATGCCAACAACTTCGATCCTGAAATCGATGCTTATTCTGACTCCGGCACTCGTCGGTGTCGTTTGCGTTTGCGACCCCGTTTTAGGGGCTGAGCATGCCACCAAATCCGGTGCGATAGGGCGGCGTGCCGCTGCCGCTATTCAACAGCGTGAGGCGGAGGAAGAAATCCGTCAGCACATGCCGATTTTGGCTATGCAGCGCCGGTCTGAAACCGCCACTGCCAATAACCGTCATAATTTGTCGGTGATAGACAATTTTGTCGGCAAAGTACTGGAGATTTTGGCTCTGGCTTTAGGTGTGGCAATGATAGTCTCGGCTGCCGTCGAAAAGAAAGAGAAAAAGCAGGAGATTATTAGCATTGCTGCCGGCGCGTTATTAATATTGGCAGGACTCTTCTGCCCACGTATCGTTCATACGATTTGCGATTGGGCAGCCAAAACTATTTTTCAGTGAGTCCCGGCGCAGAGAAACTCTGCGCAAGATTAAAACTGGTCTCGAGTAGATGCGCATAATTTGTCCTGCGCGAGTGCCGGTTCTCGCTCATGCGAGCCTGCACCATCCGAAATCACAAGCCAGACAAGCATTTCATTTTAGAAACCAGCTTTTTAGGGTACTTATTCTTTATAGGCAGTCGCCGTTCACGCTGACTTCACACTCTTTCCTGGAAGATGTAAAGGCCTCCCCGACACGCACTTTTTCGATCTTGCTCCCCGCTTTGGAGCCTTACTAGTGGCTGTAGATGCTGTAGATAAACCAGTCGTAGCTAGACCAGAAACGGTCGAGCGCACCGCTGCGTCTGAAGAAGCAGACATGTCGGTGCGGCACGAAAAAATCGAAACGCCCAGTACCGCCAGAGACCTTCCCGAATTGACGGTCGTGGACAAGGCATTGTCTGACGGCGCCGTGAACACTGCTGCAGGCGAAGTCAGAAAAGCACTGGAAACAGGTCTTATCACTTGGGCTAAGCCTGATGTTGTAAAAAATATCATTGGTCCGATGACAGCCAACGACATGCGTCGGCTCGAAAGTTCCTATGACCAACCTGGCCAGCCTGCCGGTCAGCTGCGACGCGAATTGCGCGAAAAGCTGAATCCTGCAGAGTTCCGGGAGATAGAAGCGCTCCTCGATCGCAAAGACGGCAAAACCAATATTGTCGGCAATATCGCCACGGCCATCGAGATAGCCAATTCCGGCAGCGGCACCCCTGGGGAAAATCAGGACAAAGCCGGTCGCATCTTGCGCGCTGCCGTCGGCACGCTCAGCCCTGACGATCTGGCGCAAGTGAAGAAGGATTGGGACACTCGCTACGGCAAAGAATACGGAACTTTCGACCAGGCTATTGCCAGATCGATGATGTCCGAGCGCGACAAAGCTTTGATGTCTACCTTCTTCAGTAAAGGTCATCCGCGCAGTGCCGAGGACATTCAAGCGGCAGCAAAATTGATCGTCGACGGCTTCAATAAAGAAAGAGGCATTCGCAATACTGACCAGGCGCTACAGCAACTTTCCGATGTTGTAGGCGGCGACACCCCTCAAGCAATTGCCGCACGCAGAGCACTGCAGAACGATCCGGAATTTATGAAGACTTTCGGCGAAGCATTCGAAAGAAGGCGCGGAGTCGGCGACACGCAATCGAAGGTAGCGAATGACCTGCTCACTGAAGGGCGCATTTCACTCTCCACTATCATTGATGGAAACACAAAGACTCTCGGACGCTTTTTCGAAAACCCGGAAAATATCAGTCTGGCACTGCAGCGCGCAACGCAGCGCGAGAAGGACCAATTCCTCGCCGGTCGCAAATTGGCTTCCGAGAATGCCGATCCGGCAAAACTGACAGCGGAGCAAAAAGAATCGCTCGCTTTCTTCCAAAAACTGGACGCAAAGTTCAAAGAAAGTGGCGACGCTCGCGAACAAGCAATGTGGACCGATCAATTGCTGAACGGCCGCAAAGGTCTGATCTCGCAAATGGGCGAGTTGCACGCCAAGCCCGGCATGCTCGATTTCTGGTCGAATGGCAGTCACTCGATGGAAAAGCTCAGCTCAACCGTCGAGAACATGAAGCTGGAAGATTGGAATATGCTGCGCCCGACCAAGCCGGGGCAAGAAAGCGATTACATGAAAGCGCTCAAGCAGTCGATCGCGACGTACGCTTCGCCGGAAGAGCAAACACGCCTCTTTGAAATGCTCGATAAGAAAGCCAATGCCAGATCATTCATCGAGTCGCAGGGGATCAAAAGAAGCTTTTCCGAAGTAGTCAGAGACAATCCTGAGGCAACGCCGGAAGCTCGCCTGGCCATTGCTAACTCGCTGGCCGCAATTAGCCCTGCTGATGCCGCTGCTCTGAAAGCCAATCCCGAATTGCAGGGGCAAGTCGGTGCACTTCTGGAAATGCCCAGCGGCGATCATCGCGATGGTGCGGCAACCGTTCTGGCTCAGTCATATCTCAAGCAAATTGCAGCAACCGGCAAGCCGCCAGAGCCAACCGCACTCGATGTTTATTCGAAGAAAGTTATGGACGGCAAACTCGACGATCCGGGCGCGAGAATGGCTTCCGTTGAAAAGTTGATGCTGGAAAATCCTGAGCTGCGAGCCCGCGTTGCCGAGATTCAAGGGCGTCGCGATCAAGGTGGCAGCGTTCTGGCCAGTGTCAGCCGCGAAGACATCAATCTAACCGCCATGCTCAACATGGACGCCGGCATGGGTTATAGAAATTTGCTCAAGGGCGAACAAATCGGCATCGGCGTCAAGATAGCTGTAGGCGGCGGAGTATTTGGCGATGGTTTCAAGGGGCGTTATGGCGATATCGCCAGAGTCCAGCCGGACACAGAGCGCGAGCGCCTGATCTCTTCACTCAGCCCTGAAATGCAACAGATTGCGCGCAATGTAGTTAAGCAAGGCGGCACGCCGGATTTGGCGGACGAAGCGCAATCATATTTGATTGGCGATGGCGGCAGGCATCAAGAGTTTACGCAAAAGATTGCGCAATTGAATGATGCTCAGCGCAAAGAGTTTTATGACAAGTTTAAAGAGAAGTACGGCAAAGACTTCAAAGAAGCATTCATAGCTGGTGCCACTAGCATAGATGGGCTTGACGAGCCGCGTCAAAAGCTTCTTGCCACTCTTGCCAGGCAAGACTTCAAGCCGACTATGGCTGACGAAATGCGCGCGCTTACTCTCGATGGAACCGGAAGTTACAAAGATTTTGAAGCACGTCTGGCGCAAATGGACTTCGCTCAGCGCCAGAAATTGAAAACAGAGTTTAGCGAAAAGTACGGCGTCGATCTGGCTGCTGCATTTTTGCCGAAGGTTGAAGTCGGCGACAGAACGAAGTATTCAGATCTTCTTACTGCTGCAAAAACAGATCCTTTGTCCGACTATCTCACACGCATGGCCAATTTTGATACCAGCGGTGTAACACCGGATGGCACCAGAGAAACAGTTTCTCGTTCCTTGCAGCTGAACAAGGAAATTCTCGCCGAGTACTCGACTGCAAGAGATAAGTTGCCGCCTAATGTTCGCCAGGCTCTGGATAATTATTACGCCGAAGCTGTAAAGCAGAATCTCGATGCACGCGATAAGGCGGCTAAAGCTGCAGAGATTGCAATTGAAGTCACTGTTATCGCCGCTGCACTTGCGTCGGCACCATTCACCGGCGGTACCAGCTTAGGCGCTCTGTCTTTGACCGAAGCAGGCGCTTTAATCACAGCAGCGGCCGTCACCGGCGGCACCGCCCGCGCAGCGATCATCAGCGACATTCGCGGCGAAGGACGCATGACTGACTCTGATAAAGTCGATCAGTTCAAAAAGGGCATGATCGACGGAATGCTTCTGGCTTCCCCGTTGCTTTTCGGTCGTGGCGCTGCCGTAGTCGAGCAGCGGGTAGGACAAGAATTGGCTGTTCTTCCCAAGCAAGCAATAGTTGCCGATGCCAGAGTTGTCGCTGCCGAAATTAAGCCAGTTCCGGCAATAGTTGCTGATACAAGAACCACTCAAGTTATTGCTGCGGAAGTTAAACCAGTGCCAGCGCTTCAATCGACTGAAGTTGTTGTCGCCAAAGCGGCACCTGAAGCAATCACCGCCGAGCGCGTGGTCGGAACAGAAATAGCACCCCTCAAAGCTGTCGATGAAGTGTTGCCGGTTGTAAGACCGATCAAGCCTGAAAATGTCGGCGACGATATCTCCGACCTCTTCCGCGTCACTGATACGGCCACCGGGAAAGTCTTGAAGGCGGAAGTTAGAACTCCTGCGCAACTGACAGCTGAGCGCGAAGCTGCTGAAAAGCTGGCCGCAGAAAAAGCAGCAGCGAGAGCGGCCGCGGAGAGAGCTGCCGCCGAGAAGGCCGCCGCAGAAAAGCTTGCCGCCGACCGTGCAGCTGCTGAGAAACTCGCTGCAGAGCAAGCGGCTGCTAGAGAAGCGGAAGCGTTGAGACGGGCGACGCCGATCGGTGGCATCACCGATGCAGCCGCTCTTGCAAAATTGGGCATCCCTGCAGCCGCCCTTTTGGCTGCCGATCAGACCCGAGAAGCTATAATCGGCCCTGAAGTTAAACCGGTAGTTGCACCACCGGCCGAAACTGTTTACAAACCGTCGGCCAAATTAATTGAAGCAGCAACTGTTCGCAGAGGCGAAGGCCCCTGGCAAACGGCTGAGAGAATCCTTGCTCTGGACGGAAAGAAACATAGCGTGGATGAAGTGAGAGCACTGACCAAAGCCATTCAAGCTGCCTACAAGGCTGACAACAACAGCTCCGACATGAGCGGTCTGAAGGTCAAATACGGTTTCGTCAACAAGTCCGAGCAAACATACAACAACATCATCGCCAACTGCAAGGACGATAAAGTTCGGGCGCTTTTGATCTCAATGTCGACCCACTAATCCGACCCGAGTTTCGCCAGACTCTTTCATTGCAAAAAGCCCGCTGGGGAAACTTTTGCGGCACGTGTGAAAGTTTCACGTGTTTCTTATGTGTTCTGCATAATACTCTATCCATATCCCCGAAGCCCCCATGAACTGAGAACCAGGTCACCCTCCTGGTTCCCCTGACCGCCTGCCTCGCCGGCAACTGTTTTCGAGATAACGAGAAAATCACGTTGACTGAGCGAATATAAGAGCATCTCCCCGAGCCCTTCAAATTCAGATTCTGCTCCCCGCGCCCTGGAGCCTTCTTTGCCATGCCTGAAACTACCGATAAACCAGTAGAAAGAGAGTGCGATAAGTCATCGACTTCAGAACATGTGGCTGCTGAAGCCCTTGCTTGCACCTTTGATCCCAAACATGCGGCTGAAGATACTTCCGGCCTGCATGAAGTTCGAATCGTTGATACCGAAGCTGAGGCTCAAATTCAACAGAACGCTGAACTGGTTCGTGAAGCTCTCACCGACTACTGGACTTCGCCTGATTCCGACAAGCTCATCAACGTCATCAGCGGCATGACCGTCCAGGGCAGACAGGATTTGATCGCCAATTACGACCAGGGCGAAACCAAATTCTGGGAAGATGCGAAATATCATTTGACCGAAGGGTCGCCGGAATACGCAGCAGTTGAAGTGCTGATGAATGAGAAAGCAGCAACCGGCACCGCCGGTGACGCTCGTGTGGCAATGGCGATTATCGCTGCTGATCCTGAGAAGGGTGTGAATCTGCTTCGTGCAATTGCCGCAGGAAAGACAAGCGCTCAGATTGAAACACTCAACAGAGATTACCAAGCAGCCTTCGGCACTACCTTTGCAGATGCTGTCAAGGCGCTTGATCCGTCGCTGATGTCGCAAGCAAACAAAGACGTGCTCGATATTCTACTGACTGGCTCGGACAAGATCGGTCCCACGGAAATCGCCAACATGGCTCGTATTGCGATGGCCGGTGGTGAAAAGGATATGTTGATCAATGTCCTTTCTGGTGTTGATGGGAAAGATATCGAGGCGCGTAGCAACCTTTTGGACGATCAAGGATTTATGGCCGCGGCGGCAGAAATATTTCGTGGTATTGGGGTAGATGAAAACGGCAATGTAATCAACGTTCTGGATCAAGAAGTAGCAGCTGCTCTTAACAAGGGTGGAGTGGCGCTGGACGCGATCTTGACCGAAGACGTTGTTGGAATTTACGACAACATCGAAAATTCCAATTTCAATTTCGAAATCGCACCGGAGCAAGATCGTCAGGCATTCAGACTGGGACGCGACATTGTTGAGAGCGGACGGGCACCGGCCTCACCAATCGAGCGAGAGGCTGTAAGCAAGTACAATGACTTGATCAAGGCATTCGAAAATGTTTCTCCCGCACAAAGAGCAGCCTTGCAAGACAGACTTCTTCATGGCGAGAAAACACTGATTTCCGATATTGCTGAATCCTATAGCGAAGGCGGGCTCTTCGGTATAGGCTCAGGCTTTTACAATCATGATGCGCTGGCAGCAGTCGAAAACATGAGTGCTCATGAATACGGTCTTTTGAAAGACCCAGCGTACAAGCAAGAATTCGATCGTCAAATTGCAGCGATGATCGACGATGAGGCGCTTCGCACCGCAGTGATGAACTTGGTCAATGCCAAGTTGAATGTCGAAGTGAAGACGACCGACACCAAGCCTGAAGGCTATACCGATTCTCTTCAAGTCAGACGCTCACTCGACCAATTCATGAGCGATCTCGCCGACTCCGGAACATATCATGCAGACAGACAAATCGCCGCCCGCATCTCGAGTTTGAATTCAGAAGAGATTGCACGCTACAATTCCGACCCGACCTTCAAGGCTCAAGTTGATGAATTCGCTGCAAAATACGTCACTGAGCCGAACGCTGAAGCACTCGTCAATCTTCAACTGTCAACAGCCGGCAAAGAAAAAACAGAAACACAAGTCAAGCTTGAACAGTTCTTGAACGGACAGTTGGAAGCAGAACCGGCAAACACTGATTTCCAGGGACAAGCTCGCAGAGAGCTGAGAGATATCACTCAAGTCGAAGAGCTGATGAAAGATCCCGAGCTGCTCGCCAGAATGAAACAAGTTGGCGAGCAAATGCGCTTGCGCATGCAAGGTCAATACGACGGCGAGATCAATCCGCAAGATCAGCTTCTCTACGACATCTTCCAAAGAGCACTGCCATCCGATTCGCGTGCCATCGCCATTGGTGCCGGCACTTTTGAGATGGGCGGCGTTGGTCTCGGCTCTGTTTCGATGCCGAGTACTTTCGATCGTTTGCTCACCGAAGGTGAGGTTCCCTTCAACACCAAATTGATCATGGCTCGCGTTTTGCCTGGTGATTGGCTGGCTGGCAGATATGAAGATGTAGCCAAACTTTCTGCCGAAGAGCGTGCAGCTCTGAAATTGACTCCGGAACAACAAGCAATTGTGGACAACGCTGTTGCTAACGGCGGAAAGCTGGATCTGGCAGGACGCTTCCGCGAGTTTGCAGTTGAAGGCGGTGACATCGCAACCCTCATGTCAGAGTACTCCAAACTGCCTGCAGAAAAGAGAGAAGAATTAGCCGCAGCATACAAAGCTCAATTCGGAGCAGAACGCGATTTGTTTGCAGAAGCGCTCACCGGCTTGAGCAAGAACGAAGAAATGTCCGAAGAAGAGAAAGATGTTTGGGAAAGAGTGATTGGAAATAAAGGTGAAGTGCAACTTGTCGATCGTTTGCAATTGCATGTTCTTGGTGTGAATCCGGACAGTCAGTATTCCGATTTCCGCGCAGAGTTGTCCAAACTGACACCCCAACAGCGTTTTGATTTGAAGAGAACCTATTCCTCAGATTACAAAGGCAACCTTGATGACAAATTCCTGGCTGATGTTCCTGAGAAAGATATCGACAGATACAGAGGCTATTTAAGTCTCGCGGAAGTTGATGCTTTCGGTTCGTTCTTTCAAAAGATGGCTCGATACGAAGATCTCGGTACTTTCGACGGCACATCGCTTTCGCACCAGCGCATTCTTCAAGTTAATGAAAATCTTCTGCGTCGCTTCAATGATGAAATGGAGAAGCTGCCTCTCGAAGCTCAAGAGAAAATCGCTGAGCACTACGCAAAAATCTACCAGGAGCATATGGACTCCAATGAAGAGTACGCCAACTTCATTGCCGACATGACCGTTACTGCTATGGGCGTAGGCGCTGCCATACTGTTGACTCCTGCAACCGGCGGAGCAAGCCTTGGCGGATATGTTGCTGCAATGTCGACTGTTGGTGCAGGAACTAGAGTGGCAATTATGGCCGAGCTGCAAGGCGGTGCTTTCGACTCTAGTCCGGAAAATTTGGCCAAAATCGGCTTCCTCGGTGCGGTTGAAATGGCAATCAGCACTCCTGTTGCTTTCGGAAAAGCAGGAGTTACAGGAGTTAGAGTTGCCGGAAGAGAAATGGGAGAAGCAGTGGTCACTGGTGCTGATGATGCCAGCAGAGTGGTGACGCAAGCGGCCGAAGATGGGGTGGAAGCAGCCGTGAGAGTCGAAACAACTGTGGTGGCACAAGCTGACAACGTTGGTGAGAGAGTTGTTGCTGAAACCGTTGAAACGAATGGTGATGTACTCGTTGCTCAAACTGATGATGCCGGTGAAATAGTCGCAGCTCAGACTAATGATGCTGTCGAAGTTATTGCCGCTGAAACAGATGAGTCCCTCGTTCGTGCTTCCGCCATCGAAGCGGAGACCGCACAAGAATTGATCGAACGAACAGCAGCAAGAGAAGTTGTCGAGCATGTGCCGGCTCAACAGGTTATTGAACCCGCTCCTGCCACAGAAGTTCTTGAAGGAACTCAAGCAACCGAAGTGCTCGAACAGACTCCTGCAAGCGAGGTCCTGGATCAAACTCGCGCAACTGAAGTGATTGACCAAGCTCCTGCGACTGAAGTAATCGAAAGGGAAGTTGTGGATGCTGCTCCTGTGCAAGAGCCAACTACGTCAATAACGGCGGATGGTCGCCAGTTTGATATCCCGACCGGATTCGTCGACCTGGGAAATATGATTAAAGCCGCCGCGCCGGAAGATCGCATTGCCTTGATTCACGCCGCAGTTAAAGCCCACCCGACTGTGCAGCTCGGAAGCTGGATGAGACTTATTGAACCATCGGAAATGGATGTGTTTTTACAAGCGGCAGATAGTGACACTCTAACTATTGCAGGAATTCTCGTCAGAACGAGAAATCTTCGTCCCCATGATTCGAATGGACCCATTGATTTTCAGGCATGGGACGCAGCGATAGCGCGTGCACGTGCAAATCAAGTTGATGAATCAACTGTTGTTTCAAGCACGGCGAGCGCGGGCGATGAACTGGTAGAAAACGTTGACGAAACCACTCAAGTTTTCGACGCCACACCACCCGCAGACCGTGGCAGACGCGCACCGGCAGCGTTCGCTCCAGAAGAAGCTGTTACCGACGACCTTGTTATTCCGGCAGCCATAGCTCCCGAAGAGATTGTTGATGACGCTACAAGATTGGCTCAACTGGAAAAGAAAGTCGCCTCCGGTGAAGTCAGTCAGGAAGTGCTGGAAGCATCGGCAAGAAATGGTGACTCCGTTGCGCAACAAGTAGTCGCCCGCATTGCTCGCGCAAAGGCAGAAGAGGAAGCATTGTTGAGAACCGCGATGCCCAATGCATTCGAAGCCGTTCGTTTGGCCGCAGTCAACAATCATGCTGCCATGACTCGCGCCGCCAATGTTCTTCGCGCCGCTGTCGCTCCGCCAATCGTAAGCGAAACCGCCGAAGCTTTGGAAGCCAAAGTCGAGCCCGTTGCACAAGTAGTTGAGCAAGCCGCTCCGCTGCCCAGCAAATCGATGATCGAGATGGCGACTGTACGCCTTGGCGAAGGTCCGTGGCAATCTGCAGAAAGAATTCTTGCCGCCTCCGGACAAAAATATGACGTCGCTCAAGTTCGTGCATTGACCAGAGCATTCCAAGCTTCTTTCAAAATTGAGAACAATGGAAATGGCGATATGGGTGGTTTGAAAGTTGGACACAACTTTATCACCGCAGCTAATTTCGACGATGTGATTGCCAACTGCAAAGACGAAAAGGTCAAAGCTTTCTTGATCGCTTCGCAAGTTGCAGTTCCGGCAGCATAAATTCGCAGTCCTCTTATATAGTTTCGCGCAAGGAAAAAAACTCCCGTCTCCCCGGGAGTTTTTTATTGCCGACGAATTTAATCTGTCGGTTTTTGCCAACTGACTGGGTTTTCCAGGAATGACAAATCTGTCAAACGAATGTCATGCCCCCTTGATACCTTAATGTGGCGAGCCGAAGTTCCCCACCTTCAGCAAAGCGATCCCCTTGCAATATAAAAAGCTTCTAGCTCCCCTTCCCCAGGAGCCTATTCATGGCTGAAACAGACTTACTAAATTCTGAAGTTCGTGAAGTACCGTGCAAAGCGGAAACTGATGCTGCTGCTGCGCTTCATGAAGACGCTGACCTTTCTGATGGTGTACCTGCTGCAGACACAGCCAGCGCAGATGAGCATCTTTGCGAAGTCACGCTCTTCGATTCCGAATCGAATACGAATTGGACCGGCGATGCACTGACCACGACAGTGCAAGAATTGAATGCAGCTCTAAGCAATGAAAATGGGCATGCTCCGGATTCTCGCCGAGTATTGGATATTCTTTCTCAGCTCAATCTTCAAGATGTACAGCGCGTTGATGCTGCTTATGAACAAATTTTCGGACATACTTTGCGTTCGGAAATTCAAGAAAAAATTCCCGGTGACTATCGCAAAGCCGAGCTCGTTCTGAAAGGCGACTACGCCGCTCAGGCAGCTTATGCTTTTGAGCAGAAAGATGCCGGCTATTTGATGATGCTGATGTCGACTCTGCCGAGCACGGAGATTGAGACGCTCAAAACCGATTTTGCGGCACAGTACGGTGCGCAGTTCGGTACTTTTGAGAATGCTGTAGATAGCAATATTTTGGGTGCCGCTGACAGGTTTCTAATTAAGGATGTTTTTGGTGCCGGCTCCGACGCGTTCAAACCTGAGTTTCGCCGCGATGCTGCAATAGAATATTTGAGACTCTTGAAAGAAAATCCGTTAAGCAGCCACATGGGCGACTTGAACCTAGAGCGTTTCGACTTCCTTATCGGTGGAGTTAAACCCAATGATTTTCTAACTCGCAGCCTCCTGAATGCAAATCCGCAATTTGTTGCAGACTACACGGCTTTGTTCCAACCTGGTTGGGGAGCCGGAATTCCTGCTGACGAAAGATTTCAAGCCGCCAAAGATTTGCTGCAGGATGGCAAAATCAGTCTCGCTTCACTCATTCGCCAAAATTCTTACCAGGGCCTGGAATCAATCGGCAGCCTCTTCAATGGTGGATACAAGGGTGCAAATTGGGATGCCATTGATGCTGCAATCAAAGGCATTGATGAAGTACATCGCGCAGATTACCTCGCAGGCAAGGAATTGGCTGCTGCACATGCGCCGGAAACCTGGGGTCAATTGCCATTCGAACAACGTCGTCAGGTCATGTACTATGACCAACTCGAGCGTGCTTTCAAGGATCGTGGGGACGATACTCAGGAAGTAGTTTGGCGCGACATGCTTTTGAATGGCGACAAGACGCTTGTTTCGAAACTTGCAGAACTCAATCGCGATGGGGGAAACATCGACGATTTCATGCAAGTGATGGCCGGCGTTACTGCAGAGGATTGGAGACTTTTGCAACCAGCTAATGGTTCACCATCT
>PNKB01000147.1 GCA_013997645.1 Cyanobacteria bacterium PR.3.49 | reverse complement strand
TCAATGCGATCAGTGCTTCTTTATGGTCGGCAATAAAAACGCAGCAAGCCGAGTAAAACAAAACCGACCAGCAAAACAGGACGATTTGCCTGAGCCATAGCGGCGAATTTTCGAATTGCATCCTCAAGAAGCCGCAGTGAAACTCAAGATGGCCCAACTCGTCCAGGACGATCAGTGAAAAGGCATCGCTGAGAAGCGGGTCCTCAAGCTGAGCCGAGCAGGTTCTGTAAAAGCATTTACCGATTACTTCTGCGATCAGCAAGACAAAAATTTCAGTCTTCAAATGAAGCAATCGACGCAGTCCGATAAAAACCAGATCGCTCCAGTGCCAGGTCAGAAGGTTGCCATCCATGCCGGCAATGATCTGAGCCAGCACTCTTGCATGGTGCTGTTCCTCTTTGATGAACATGTCTATGCATCGCTCATACTCAGGATCTTTCATTATCGCGGCGAATTTCTTCAAATGCTTGCCTTCGCCGGTTTCGCCTATCTGAAAACGCTGCAGAGAGCGGATCAAAGGGGCTCTCAGCGATTCTGAAACTCTCACAGACTGAGGAATGACAATAGTCGGACAGGATTTTTTATTTTCCTGAAAGTATGCCAGCCAGCGCCTGGATGAAAATTGTGCTTGGCCTGAAGCCAGTGTGGAAGACACTTTCGGCTCGATTGAATTATTTGTGATCACGTGCAAAACCTCCTCACACTTATCCGTTGTGTGGATAAGTCTGAAGCACCGCCATTTCCTTGAGATTATCACCGCCCACAGCGAAAAAGCACAGGGTAATCCCTGATCAAAACTGCCTTGCGCGCGTTTAACTAGGGAAGAATCTGCAGCGAACCGAGAAATTGATTTGCTCGCAAAGACTGTATCTCGTCCGGTTTTCCGACCACCGAAATTGCAAAGAGGCGCTTGTTGGGTTCGTCATAAAAAACCTGCAGGCGATATCGCACCCCGGGCTTCTTGGTGCTGCCTTCGATGGCCCGCCCCCAATATCTGCCGCCGCCGGATGAAGCCGGCATCTTGGCAAAGAGAGTAGCGCCCGCATTCTTTACCATGGTTTCACTTTGCGTGCCGAGAAAGTCTTGTATCTGCATCAAAACATCCTGCTGACCGCTCTGGGCGACCGATTCGTTGTTGCCGGCAGCCTGACCCATAAGTGGACGATCTACAGCTGGAAGGGCGGTTCTTCCCGGTGCATCGGCATTGCTGATCTGTGTTTCGTTGATGAAAAAACCAAGATCGTTGTCGGCCATGAAATAACAGGGCAAGGGGACAATCGAGTCGTGCAGCCAGGCATTGAAGAAATTCAATTCGCTTGGCTCGCCTGGAAACGAGACTTTGTAGTGCAAATCCGGAGCTTTGAAAGTAACGAACTTTTCTTTGCGCAGGGAGTCTTTCGTGTCACCGAGAAGTGCTTGCATGACTTCCATCGGATTCATGTTGCGCAGCGAAGGTCTGCTTGCAATCAGCCCGAAATAGCCGAGGACCAGAAGGCCGATTAGTATCAACAATGCATTTGCGCTTTTCATGGACGCATTTTAGCATCAGAATCAGAAACGTCAGAGCCGGCATTTTGTTGCACTTTTTCAGTTTCTATTCTGCGCTTTATCAAGTGCACGACAATCGCCAGCCCGATGCAGGTTAAAGAGAGCGGCATTGCTCCCTTGATAAAGCTCGACTGCCCATAAATAAGCAAATTAGGCTCAAGCCCGATGGCAAAGGCGATGCCGTATGCCGTACCCCAGAGCAATTGATTGGCAAAGGGCACCATCCATAACACCGCAATCAAAATAAGATAAGCATAGCGGCTAAAACTGCCGAATTGCTTTTGTAATGTCGCTGGCAAGAACGGCTCTATCACTCCGTAGCCGTCCAGCCCAGGCACCGGCAGGAGATTGAACATCATTACAACAATTTCTAGCACTGTGAGATAGGTCAATCCAGCCAGCCATGCACGCGGAATTGGAGGATTGCTGAAAATGTAGAATACCAAGCCCACAGTGAAGACAAGGGTGAAAAGAGGTCCAGCAAGAGAGACAAGGCTTTCCCAGATGCGACTGCGCAAACGTGCACGATCGACCGAAACCGAAGCGCCGGGCAAGCCGATTCCGCCCATCAGAACCATCACCGCCGGCAGTACTATTGATAATCCAACATTGGTGTATGCAAACGGGTTGAAAGACAGATAACCTTTCTCTTTGATCGTTTTGTCACCGCCGATGTATGCCACCGCACCATGTCCGAATTCGTGAAAGCAGAGCGAAAAAATCCAGCCGATTACAACAATCAGCGAGACAATTGTGTTTTCATCAAAATTCATGCTATGTCCGCGAGCTCAGTCCGCAAGCAATCTGCTAAAGAACAGATCCTCCGGTATTGTTGTCGATATCTTGCTGTCTTGTCACGCCAATTCTGCGAATAGCATTATCTATGGAATTTCTCAAATTAGCATCATCAGAAGAGGCGTATTTGTTCAGGGCAGGCAATGCCTTTTGTGCTGCCGGACCAATCGCACCCAGCGTAGTTGCCGATTGTGCACGCAGATGAATATTGCTGTCCGCCTCTAAAATCTTAATCAACCGAGGCACTGCTGGTGCGGCATCTCCTCCTAGTTGCTGCAGATAGATCATGGCAGTGGAAGCAAGATGTTGTTCGTCCAGGGCGAGAATAATCGCAGCCAGCACCTTCGGATTCTTCTTATCGATTTGCACCATTGCATTCAATGTTTGCTGCCGTGCCGGCCAGTCTTTTTCCTCTTCAAACATTTTGAAGAGCAGCGGCATTGCTCCTTTCGAGCGCGATCCAAAGCGCGCCAAAGCAGAGCTGGCAGTGGTACGAACTTGTTTGTAATTGTCATCCATAGCATTAGAAAGGGCCGCTATCACTTCATCGGACGGTCCCGGCAAGTTGCCCATCGCTTGAGCAATAGAGCGGCGCACATGAGGACTGATATCGGATTTCAAGCAAGCACACATAATCTTCACGGCCTCAGAAGCAGCCGCCGGTTTTTCCTCTCTCATGAAACTGGCAATAGCATCTGCACCAGCTGAACGCACAGAGGCATCCGGATCGTTTTTCACAATATCCAAAAGCAAGGGCTGGAGTTTGTCATTTCGTGGTCCTATGTGACCAACGGTGCGCACCAGGTGGCATTTGACGATAGACGAGTGCGACGATTTGAGAATGCCCAGTATGGTCGCAAGAGAGTGATCCGAGACGACAAATTCCCAATTGCTCGTGATGCGCGAGAGAATTTCTGCCGCATTCTTTTGCACATCAGGATCCGAGCTGTCGAGTGCATTGGTAAGGAGTGTGGTCGCCTCGGACTTATGGTCATTGAGCAGACGTTCAGCCTCCTGCCGCTTTTGCCAGTCATTCGAGCGATCACCGCCACTGAGCAGGCGCAGAATCATTTGCATCGACAAACGCTCTTCACTTCCTAACGCGGCAAGAGCCAGATTTTGCAAGAGCAGCGAAGCACTAAAAAATACAGCCGCCGTGACTAATTTCTTGTTGCGCATAAAATTCGACTCTAAAATCCAATTAGTTCGATCATAGAGCCGCGCAGTAGCAGTCGACAGGGGGTAAACCCTAATTTAATGCAAGCAAGAAACTGCCATTAAACGGCGGCGAATGCAGGGCGCTTGAGCAACTCTTCGCGAGTAAGGTCCATCAGATGCTCAAAGGTCATGAGAATGTAGCGCTCCATGCGCTCTTCTGTTAGCGGTTTTTGCTCCACTTCCCAATGAACGACGCCCGATTGAGCATAAGCGGAAAAGGTCATGATCGGCTGGTGTTCATCCTCGACTTTACTCAAACCCATCACGCTCTCAACAGGCAAAAGGAAGAAATCCACATGATCTTCTCGTCCTCTGATGACCAAGGCCAGGCGGCTGGTTGAAATTCTGCAGCGGTAGCTGGACAAGACGAGCGACGGGCGTCGCAACGCATCGTAGCCGACGTTTTCATTCACCACTGATGGTGGCGTGAATGTAATCGACAGATCGGTGGCACGGAAAGTTTGATTGAGTTCGTGCACGTATGGCTCGAGGATGCTGAATATTCTGTCCACCAGAGCCGTCATGGAAGTGGACATGCTGCTTGGGGCGGCTGCGGCAGGCTGTGCGGCTTTACCGCGACCGGACAAGAAATCGCAAGAGGCTGTTGTGATGTTAGCTAGAACGTCACGGCGAACCGGCGCCACTGTCTCTGCGTAATTGCCGAGAATCTGCTGAGCTAATTCAGCTTGAATTTCAGAAAGGTTGTCGAACGTGCTGCAGGAAGGCGTTGGATCGTAGGAGCGATCATATGTAAATGCCGGTTCTGGGGCACGTTCATAAGTAGGTTCATAAGTAGGCTCGAAACTAAGGTCATATGAACGCTCAAACGAATCTTCGATTGTTTGAGTCGAAACTTGACCTGAATATAGATCTGAATACTGGTCCGAATATTGATCAGGCAAGTCCGAATTTTGAACCGGATACTGTTCTAAATATGATTCGTGAGCCGAAACCTGGGCGGGAGAAAGTGCTGGCAGATTATCGTAAGTAACGACCTGTGACTGAATTTCTTCCTCAGTAACCTCGGCTTGAGACAAACTGCCGCCAATTTGCCCTTGAACCGGCAGATTTTTGGGGGAGGTCTCGAATTCAATCGAATCTATAAAATCGGCAATCGATGGGGCGAATGTAACAGCAGGCTGAGCGGGGGATGAAGGCTGGGGCGACGTTGCAAATTGTTGAGACGGCGCCGGCGGTTGGGTCTGGGCCAGACCTCTGTAAGCCTCATATATCGTCACACTTTCCAAAACTACACCCTGGGCGTCCGGCTTGGTTTGGGGGCGCGGAGTCGTGTGGGGGTAGATATGGGAGAGAGCGTCATCAAAACTGACCCGCCCCTGTGACAGCTTTTCGCCGAGCGAGTCTTCTTTCTTGCGCGTCGCACCTGTTGCAAGCGCGCACAAGCCGTTTACTAGGTTAGCCAGCAAAACTGGATGCCTCATCATGACAATTTCAAACACTAGAATAGATCAGCCTTCCAGCCAATCGTAGTTAACTTTTTTGAACCGCATCAACAGATAGGCAATAATGAACCACTTCTTAGCCAGAACATATATTTTTGATAGTTTGAGCCCTGTCTTGTCCCACGCGTGATCCTATCGGACGACTTGGCGGGGGCGGACAATCCATTCCATCTTGCCGCAGCCGGTGCGTACATCTTTCCAGTGCGCCACGTTCAGGCGCAGGCAGGCGAGTGCGGCAGTAGGAAAAGCCTCCTCTACCCCGGTCAATAAATAGACCAATTCACTAAGGCCTGGATTATGCCCGATCAGCATAGCCGTACTCAAAAGATCGTCGGTTTTATGGATAATTTCCAGCAAACCGCCGGTGGTGGCAAGATAAAGATCATTTTTGAAAACGATTTCGGCTTCGTCCAATCCTGCTTTCTTCAGTGCCAGCTTGGCGGTTTGACGAGTGCGTTTGGCAGGAGAGCAAATAATAATGGACGGACAAACATCGCGAGCCCTCATCACTTTTCCCATCAAGGGAGCGGCTTTCTCACCTCTTTTATTGAGGGGGCGATCGAAGTCGGTCAGAGCGGGATCATCCCAGCTGGACTTTGCGTGCCGGAAAAGATAAAGGGTTTTCGCGCTCCTGGCAGCCGACACTTATTTAGGACCTTTTCATTTCTGTAAAGTGAGGGCCAGCATCTGTTGATAAATTTTCGAATCCATTGTGGCGAGAAACTTTCTGCCGTCTTTGAGCTCGACCATAGCGCAAACTTGTTTTCGATTGCCGCCGAAAACCATGCCGGCAATTGCTCCTGCAGGACCCAGGACCAAGCCTCCGGCAAGCCCCCAGCCAAGCGTGTGGGCGATGTTTTTCGCACCCTCTTCCGTCTGCATGGTGACTGATTTCACTTCACCATTCAGTTCAATCTGCTCAAAAGGCCCCCAGAGCGTGTTGCCTTCAAACTGCCATTCGCCCTGCTGAACATCGCCGCCCAGGACATTGACCTTGTTTTCGTCAACGAGCTTTTTGAGCTTGTTTAAATTGTGCATGCTAAATGCCTCGAGAATACTTTTCCGCCAGATCGCTGACATAGGGAAGTTTGACAGGACGACCGTGATGCACGTCGATCATGCACTTCACCGAAAAGATCAAGTATGCCAGCGTGACCAGCGACAATGCACAATACAACAATCCACCGACCAGCGGTCCAATCAAGGGAATCATGCTGATGATGAAGGCGAGAAAATTGCAGGTCAGCATGAAGACGAAGAAACCGCCGCTGAATATCAAACTTTGCGTGGCGTGAAACTTCGCGTATGTGTTGTTGGGCTCCATGGCGAACCAGACACCGGCAAGAATTAAATTGAGCGGTGGAATCGGAATGTAGGTGGTATAGGCCGCCACTTTAGGATCAATCTCGAGAAACTGAGTTTTCCCCGAAGGAGACAGCTCGGACAAAGGTTCCAGTTGGCCGCGATTATGTTGGTTCACACTCGTTCCTCCACTTGTAAAAATCAGCCTATCACATTTCATGTAAATACTTTGATTTACTAATGTGCCGGCACCTTTCTTGGCAATCAAGTCAGCCTGCAAACACCGCATAAAGTGACACCACATGCGCTACCAGCGATTATCCAAACGAGATTCGAGATCGCACTCTTGAAATGGGCAGAATCTATTTATTTAGTTCGCCAAGATGTAAAATTTGAGAAGGGTAGCAGCAAGTAATTCCGATCTGGATAATGATCAAGAAAACGGCGGCAGCACACGCCAGATTAGTAGCATCGGACCTTTTGCATGCGGTCAAAAATGAGCGGACCGTGCAAATCATGCTGGTCATCCTTATCATCAGCCTGATTTGCTGGCAGATGCCTTATGCCAACATTTTTCTCTATCCGTTCAAATTGTTTGTAACAACCATACACGAAGCCTGCCACGCACTGATGGCGCGTTTTACCGGCGGCAACGTGCAGATGATTTCCATTGCCCCTGATGAGTCGGGGCTCACTTTGACCGCCGGCGGCATCAAACCACTGATCTCTATGGCCGGCTACCTCGGTACGGCAATCTTCGGTGGTTTGCTGATCTGGTGGGGGAAACGCCCGGATGATGCGCGTTTTATGCTTCAGACGATCGGCACGATTATTCTGGCTCTCACCGTATTTTATGGCGGAGGCGGCATCTTTAGCTTTGTTTCGATGCTGCTGATCGGTGCGGCCATACTCTGGGTTTCGCGCAAAGCCAGTGATGCTGCCTGCCATATGTTTTTGCTGATGCTGGCCGTGCAAACCACGCTCAACTCAGTACTGGATATACAGACACTTTTCCTCGCTTCAGTCATGGGAGCGCAGCACAGTGACGCCCGCAATATGGAGTCTATGACCGGCGTTCCTGCCATTGTCTGGTCTCTGCTCTGGGGCGCAATCGCGCTTGTGATCCTGGTTTTCTCTCTTTGGGTCTCCTATCGCCCCGCATCAAAATCATCGAAGCTCGAGTCGGCAAGCGCCGGAGGTCCGGCCTCCATCTCAAGCGCGACTCTTAGCGATCCGCTTTTGCTCGAGCAGGACCTGGACAGCTCACTGGCGGATTTGAAGTTGAAAACCGCCACAGCAGAAGGCGAGAAGATAAAAATCAAGCCGAAAGAAGAAAAGAAGAAAAAGTAAGCTGTAACATCAGGTCTTTAGATCTGTGCACACTCGAGACGGCGTGCTAGTCTTAACACTCGGAAGTAAGACGCGCGCGAACACCCACGGCACACCGGGGTAAGGAGTATTCGCTTGTCTCAGCTGAGCCTTATGGGAGCCGTACTGGCAGGGCGTTATGAGGTCATTCAAGAAATAGGCCGCGGCGCTCTGGGCATGGTTTATCTCGCCAAGCAGCGCATGGTGGAGCGTCCCGTCGCCATCAAAGTACTGTACGAAGCATGCGGAGCCAATTCCGACGCGTTTTTGCGCTTTCAAAGAGAAGCGCAAGCGCTGAGCGCGCTCAATCACCCGAATATCGTCGTCATTTTCGATTTCGGTTTGTCCGAGCAGGGCTTCCCATTCCTCGTCATGGACTATATTCGCGGCACCAATCTCAGGCACTTGATTGCCCAGGAAGGGCGGCTGGACGCCTCCAGAGCCGTGCGCATGTTCATTCAAATAGCCGATGCCTTGGCTCATGCGCATGCGCGCGACATTCTGCACCGCGATTTAAAGCCGGACAATGTCGTCTTGACTGTCAGCGACACCGGCGCCGAACAAGTGAAATTAATTGACTTCGGTCTGGCCAAGCGGCTCGACGAAGCTCGCTCCGGGGCCAAGAAATTGACGATGGAAGGGCAGGTTTTGGGAACGCCTGCGTACATGAGCCCAGAGCAGATTATGGGCGGAAAGCTGGACGGCCGCTCCGATGTATATTCGATGGGCTGCCTCATGTTCCACACACTGACGGGATCACTGCCCATCTGCGGAACCAATGAAATCGACACGATGCAAAAGCACATCACGTCCGATCCGATGGATTTCGACAAAGCCGCTCCCGGAGTGGTTATCTCGCAAGGCTTGCGCAAATTGATTCAGAAAAGTCTGAAAAAGCATGCCCAGGATCGCCAGCAGTCCATGGCCGACCTGGCAAAAGAGCTGGAGTGGTACGTTTGACCGGACGGCTCAGGGTCAAATTCGTTCCCCAAAACGGGCGGTCTTATCTGGCTTTCTATAAGCCTTTCGATGTGCTTTGCCAGTTTACTCCCGAGCCCGGATCGGACAAAGGCACACTCGCACAATTCGGCTTTCCCAAAGACGTTTACCCGATTGGAAGACTAGATGCGGACAGCGAGGGCTTGCTGCTATTGAGCGATGATCCACGCCTCAACTCGCGCCTGCTCGATCCGAAAAACGAGCATCCGCGCACATATTTGGCTCAAGTGGAAAATATCCCATCCGCTCCGGCTATTGAGAAGCTGGAAGCCGGAGTCGATATCAAAGGGCACTGGACACTGCCGGCCAAAGTGTCACTTGTCAAAGAAGCGCCACCCCTACCAGAGCGCTCCAAGCCGATTCGTTTTCGCCAAAACATTCCCACCGCCTTTCTGAAAGTGACCATCACTGAAGGAAAAAATCGTCAGGTCCGGCGCATGACAGCGGCAGTCGGACATCCGACTCTGAGGCTGGTGAGAGTTGCCATTGGCAATTTGGATTTAGCATCGCTGCAAATTCAGCCCGGTCAGTGGCGCAGCTTGACTCCTGAGGAATTGGACCTCGCCTTCCAGTGGTAGACTATTAGCCGTCTTGAGGCAAAGAATTTCAAATGAGCTTGCGAACAGCCTTTTCATCATTTCTTATCGCAGTTGCAGCCGCTTCGCTCACCGCCTGTGGTAGCACCGCCATTGCCGAGAAACAGCCGCAAGACAAGGATGCAAAGCCAAGAGTTTTGGAAAACGTCAGCTATGTAGACGGCGAAGAAGATCCAAAGCACATGCTCGACCTCTATTTTCCTGCCGGCGAACACACCAAATTGCCGGTGCTTGTTTGGATTCACGGAGGAGCCTGGCGAGAAGGCGACAAGCAACCGAGCCCGATGATGCCATTTCTGAACCGCGGCTACGCCGTCGCGGGCATCAATTACCGGCTTGCCCCGGACCACAAATTTCCCACCCAACTGCATGACTGCAAAGCGGCCATTCGCTGGATTCGCAAGCACGCCGATGAATACGGCATCGACAGAGACCGGATCGGCATTTTCGGAATTTCCGCAGGCGGGCATCTGGCGGCACTTCTGGCTGCCACCAACGGAAATAAGGCGATGGAAGGCAATGTTGGCGTGACAGGGCAGAGCAGCGAAGTACATTCGATTGTTGACTGGTGCGGTCTGGGCAATTTGCAATCACAGCATGAGCAAGCCGGTGAAAGCGACCAGCTCGACTTTGATTCGCCCAAAGCTCCATTTACTTTATTCCTGGGCGGCACGGCCAAAGAAAAGCCCGAACTCGCCAAGGCAGCCAGTCCCGTCACTTACTTGAAGCCCGGCTTCAAGGTGCCTGCTTTGATAATGCATGCCGAAAAGGACCCGGTTGTGCCGTTTGCGCAGAGTCAGGAGCTTTACGAGGCGTGGAAGAAAACCGGCGCTCCTGTCGAGCTGAAGCCGATCGAGTCGGACCAACACATATTCATAAGCGTGCCCACGATTCTCACCGTCATAGAATTCTTCGACAAACATCTAGGCAGCCAGAGCAAGACAGCAACTCAAGCCGGGGCGAGCGAAAAAACCGATCCGCCGGCAGAGGGCGGCTCGGCTGACGAAACAGCCAAAGCAAAATCGGTAAAGTCTGACAGAGCCGGGGTTTCGGCCGAACCCGCCGACAAGTAAGCAATATAACTAATTATCCAGGAACTTTTGACTGATCGCCTACGACTAGGCTATTCGGGGAAGTCTGTTTCAAGAACCATGCCATAGCGTAAATTTCTCTGTGCTGAAGCGCTCGTTAAACGTACAAGAAAGCCATGCACCTTCTATACTTGAAGGCTGCGGCATCAAGATGTTAAGAGGCATCGGGCTCGAGGCTTTCAACTCCGTGTGTTGGAGATTAAGGTGGCTCAACGGATGAAATCAATTTTTAGAACGCTCTTTGGCACGGCGACGGCACTGACACTGCTATTGCCTGTTGTAGTACAAGATGCCGGAGCAAAAGACCTAGCAGGTGCAAAACCGCATGGCACGATAGCCTTGCGCAATGAGATGCATCATCAGCTCATCGCTCAGTCGCTGCCATCAAGTATGGTGTCACCGGTATTTCTCTACCGCAGATGCTGGAATATCATCAACGCTCAGTTTTTCGACAAAACATACGGCGGACAAGATTGGTCGAGATGGGAACACCATTACGATACCAAGATCAAAACAAAAGATGACGCATACAAAGCGATCGAATCGATGCTCGCCAGTCTTGGCGATCCTTACACTCGTTTTTTAAATCCGGATGCATTCGCCGACGAGACCAATCAAATCAAAGCACATTTGTACGGCGTAGGCATTCAGCTCGGCATGAGCGAATTGAAAAAAATCGTCGTGATTGCTCCGATTGCCGGCAGCCCGGCTGCCACTGCTGGCGTATTGCCGGGTGATGAAATATTGGAAGTGGACGGCGAAATGGTCGCCGGTCAGCCGCTTGATTCAGTCGTCAAAAAAATTCGCGGACCGATCAACACGAAGGTGACGCTGACGATGCTGCGAGACAGCAAACGCGTTCCGATTCCACTAGTAAGAGCGGAAATTCCAGTCAAAGCTGTGACCAAAGCGGTCATACTGCCCGGCAATGTCGGCTATATTCGCCTGGACAGCTTCATTTCTTCCAAAGCGACCGAAGAGGTGAAAGAAGCGCTCACTAAAGTCGACAGCGCAGACTCCATCGTTCTTGATTTGAGAAACAATCCCGGCGGCTTGCTCGACAACGCTGTTCAGATCGCCAATCTGTTCTTAAAGGGCGGAGTAATAGTCAGCACATTGGATGGTGCGGACAACAAAGCAAGCACAATTTCCAGAGGTCAGCCCTCGTTCGAAAAACCGATCGTCACTTTGATCAACGGTTCTTCCGCTTCTGCTTCGGAAATTCTTGCCGGAGCACTGAAAGAAAACGATCGATCTGTTTTGGTAGGGACCAAGTCATTCGGAAAAGGGCTCGTGCAAGCGATTCAAAAGCTTGATGACGGCTCCGGCATGAATTACAGCATCGCGAAGTATTTGACCGCCGGCGGCAATTACATTCACAAAAAAGGCATTTTGCCGAATATCGAAGTAAAGCTGGCTGATGAAGAGTACAAAAAGGGACTGGGACCGTGGTGGATCGATCCCACCTTCAAACGGTTCAACAGAGAGCCTACCGATGGTTTTGACATACAACTTCTGGCGGCTATAGCCGAAGCGAAGAATGAAGTCCGAAAGGCCAAAGGTCAGCCAATCGAGCCCTTCAAGGACGATGAGGTGAGAAAGCAGATTCTGGCCAAGCTCGGAAAACCTGCCGTCGATACGAAGAAGGCTGCCCAAGCCGCTTCCGATAAGCCAACAGGACGAGCGGCTGCTGACTTTGCACAGCCCAAGGCGCCAAGCGTTCCGACTGGCAACTAATTCGAGAGTAGGGCGATTAATCAGGACGCAGCTCGCGCTGCGCCATTATTACGCCGTTGTCGGCAGCTTGCCTAAACCAGAAATCGGCACGCTCGGCATCTTGAGTGGTGCCCCGCCCTTCGCGGTGCATGACGGCAAGATCGTATTGCGCACGTGCCGAGCCGTTTTCGGCCGCTAATTTATACCAGTGAAATGCTTTCTCCAAATCTTGAGGCACGCCGTCACCACGATCATATATAAGTCCCACACAGAAGGCAGCATCAAAATCTCCATTTTCGAAAGCACTGCTGAAAAGCTCAATCGCTTTTTCTACATTGCGCTCTACACCGCTGCCTCGCAAATACAAATCGGCAAGATTGTACTGGGCCGCTGAGTTGTTTTGCTCGGCCGCGAGTTTGTACCAATGTGCGGCCTGAAGGGGATCTTTTTCAACCACCCGCCCCTGTATATACAACAAAGCAAGCGTGCACTGTGCGATTGCATCACCCGATTGCGCCTTGTTCACAAGTTCGTCAAATATTTTTGATTCCATATTTTTCCTATATCAAACTCACATCAAGGCGGCGGCAATGCACCACTTGTAGTGGCAGCACTCGTAACTTTGAAGGTCCTTTCCACCTCTCCATCGGCACGTCCGGAAACACCGGACACCAACTCTAACTTAACTGCCGTGGGCAGCTGATTGCTCGTCCCTCCGATCTTATTTTTCTTATCGAAAAGTTTTACCAACGGTCGAAAGACATCGGCGGAGTTTAAACGCGAAGGTGCGACTGTTTTTTTCACAGGTGCGGCCACGGAAGCAAATTTAAAAACCAGATCGCTGTCGGATCCGCCCAGTGGAGCATCTGTATTGGCGGCATAGAGACTGCTCTGCCGGCGAGCAAGATTGCGTGAAAGATCGGCGTTTTTCAACTCCGCTATTCCCTCCGGCAGCAAGGCATTGCTGTCGACTTCATCTATATAGCCAAGCTCCAGGCTATAGAGCTTGGCCGGGAAGGTGCGCATAAAAGGAAGATTAACCTGCAGCACGGAGGCGATTTCTTTAGACTGTGCTTCGGATTCCGCCATCACATCCTGGGAAATTCGGCGGGCAATATCAGACCTTTCAGTTTCAACCATCACGGCACCGCTGCGCGCTTCTTCCAGGAGCTGTCTGGCAAGCGGTTCGATGTGCTCGAGCCTTTCATTGGCGTCGCTCATGTTTTGCCTGGATACAAAAACCAGTTCTCGCGAGCGTTCAACCATGTTGTTTATCTGCCCGATTCGATCTTCCTCATTCAAGCGTTTTGCCATCGCAACCGCCATTCGATCGGCTTGCTGCTGGACGCGTTTTTGCGCGAAGAAAAAAGCGCAGACAAGCAAACCAATAGCCATGACAAGAAAAAGCATTCCCCCGACAATTGCCGTCAAAACAAGCAAGTTGCCGCGATTGCGCTTTCTTCCAGGTGTCGGCCGTCTTGGCATTTAATTTAACCGAATGCGCGTGATATTCTGGGAAAAGCAAATACGCAGAAATCGATCTCAATGCACTTCAGGACCTCCAGCATAACAACAAAATCTCCATCTGCAAACGGGCAATTCTATCGAAAGAATACCGGGGCGCAGGCGGCTGAATTCGCGGCTTCGCTGACAGTTCTTGTGCTCTTTATTGTCATACCTTTGCTGGACCTTGGCGTTATACCTGTACGTTATGGCTTGGCGCATCATTTAGTGACGAGTTATTCGGTAAATTTCGCGCGTGCAGAAACTCTCAGCAAGGCTTTCGAGCAACTTGAAGAAGATAAAAATTTGCAAGAGCTGCTGAAAAAAATCGGCGGCGTCAATGCAAAGCATTTGCGCCTTGCACTGGTGGTGACAAAACCATCTAATGCCGATGTAAAACATGTCGTGGAAGAACCCAAGCATATTCCGGCAGCCTGGCTTCCAGACTCGCCTAACGGTCCTTTTCAATACGAGCTCGAGCTTTTGGCAACAGTTGAAGTATCGCCTCTGATTTTGATCAATCTGGGAGAAAAGAAAGTTCCTGGCCTGAACGCTCCTTTTACAGTCAATATGATCAGCTCCTCGCACTGGGAAAACCTGGGCCGCAATCCAAATACCAATGAGTTTTTCATGAATGAGTAAGAATAAGCGATGGCAATCGGCAGCGGTTGTTTCGTCTGCGGCTTTCTCTCTGGCAATCTTGCTTTTGCCGCCGGTCCTCGCTGAGGGGCTCGACCGAACCTATGATTGGATTATCTCGATTGAAACAGAAAAAATGAAAGGCTATCTGGATCAAAAAGGTTCGACGCTCAAACCGATTGTGAAAGCGACAGTATCCTACAAGCCCGGAAGCGGAGGCACAACTACTAAGTTCGAAGAGCTTTTCTACCACAACTGGATTGCCCTGGGCATGCGGCGCTACAAGCCTCTTTCACTGGGCAACAGCGATCAGGTCGCCATAGTGGTCACGCACAAACAACCGCCGCCCACACCGGAAGAGACAAACGCCGCTGCCAATGCCATCGTGAGAATTTTCGTCGACGCCTATCTCAAGGGCAATGCCGTGACGAATGTAATCGTGCCGGATGCCACCATGGGACAGATAGTGCAAAATCTCAAACAGGCGAATTTTTATCCTGGCAACGAAGATGCGCCCGACCAGCCCAATTTCTCGAGTTTGATTTTGCATCTGGAATCAGCTTCCGGAGCCAGCAAGCAGACTATGTTCTATGCGGGTGTGACGAGATAGAAGTTCTCTTTCCGTTTGTGAATTACCGTCCTGCAGCCGCACGCACTGCGGCCTCTGCATTGGGCATACCGTAACCGTAGTAGTCGGTGCGT
>PNKB01000146.1 GCA_013997645.1 Cyanobacteria bacterium PR.3.49 | reverse complement strand
CCGTCTTTCTTATCAAACTTTCTGGACTTGCCGGCAAAAGTCGAATCAGATTGCGGTTCTTTAGGCTTGAGGAAATTTTCTCCCCAGGTTTTCACTCCCGTGCCCCAGGTTTTTGCCTGTTCCACAAGAGTCGGACCTTGCTGACTTTCGTTGAAGACCGGGTGCGTACCAATCGCTTCTTTCGGCATGTAGAGCTGACCGGCTTTGTAGCCTGCACCGCCGGCGAACATGTCGACGCCGCCCTGCATGAGAGACCGGACTGCCAGTTGCACCGGATCGAATTCTTGTCTTTGTATCTGATTCAACGCTTCGCCGGTGAATCCGCCGGTCACACCGAAGCTGAAGCCTACGCCCATGTTCGAAGCAAGCGGGCTCTTTTCCAGAGCGCCGTTGGTGAACTTGGTGGAGATGCCCTGGAAAACTTTGTGACCGACATGGAACGTGACAGCACCGGTGCCGGCGCCCAGGAAAGCAGACTTTGTAGTGCGGCCCAAACCGCCCAGAATGTCGGGACTGCCCTGTGCAGTCACCCAATTTTCGCGATGCAGGCTGGTTTCCATAGCACCGCCGGCGCCACCAATGACAAGACCCTTTTCCCAGGTCCGCCACGAGGTTGCGCCCACCTTGTCCATAGTAATTTTTAAGCCGGCGCCCTTGCCGAAGCCGAGCAGACCGTCGGCAATCATTTGGGTGCCCGAGATGTCCGGCGCTACTTTGATCTGATCGACCGAGTGAACAGCACCCGCTGCCATCCAGGGAATTTTGCCCTTGCCCGGCAAGAACAATGTCGCCGCCTTCATGAAGCCGGTTCCGTACATGCTGACTTCGCCCTGCCATTTCATAGCATCGCGGTCAGCCTGAATGGCAGACGAGATTTCACCCGCTTGCAAATTGCCCTGTGCGGCACGCTGCTCCAGGGCCTTCAAGGAAGAAAGGGAGCTTTCATCGCCGCGGTTGAGAACATTTGTCGTGGCCCGGTCCAGCAATCCGCGGTGCTGGTCGGCGAATTCGTGCTGACGGATCTGCTCGCGCAAAGCTTCCGCCGTGTCGGCAGGCGCTTGTTTCGAGCGGTTAAGCTCGTTCATCTCCTGTTGGAATCTTGATTCGACCATTACGCCAGCTGCTTCGAGATTCGTTGCCGCGTACAAGGGAGAGAGGCCTATATAGTCGCGGTTCTATATATGCAATTTCAGCCTACGATTAATTCTTGCCACGGCCAATGGGGAATCTCCCACCCAGCCGGTCGCAATCAACCTTGCGGGCGGTTGGGTGGGGCGCCCAGCCGGGCGGAGCTGGACTTTGCGGCAAGGTGAGAGTCGCGTAAGAACGCGTTGGAAAGATCTGCCTGCGTGGCATGAGACGCTAGGGAGTCAGTTCGGCAAAGACAATACCGGCGAAGCTCCGTGAGCGTCTGGGACATTTTACGGATTTGATGCGGCGATGGCCAAGATTCTTGTAATTGAGGACGAACCCGACTTTTCCGAGTTAATCGGCGGTTGGCTCAAAAACGAGAACTATACGGTTGAAACCGTCGATACGGGCGAGGACGGGCTGGACCGCCTGAAGTTCTACAAATACGACATTATTATTCTCGACTGGGTGCTGCCGGGGCTTTCCGGGGTCGAGGTCTGCCGGGATTACCGAAACACGGGCGGCACGACGCCCATTCTCATGCTCACATCGAAAAAGCACGTCGATGAGAAATCGCAGGGTCTCGATGCCGGCGCCGATGATTATCTGACCAAGCCTTTCGAATTGAAAGAATTGTCGGCGCGCGTCAGGGCGCTGCTTAGACGGCCCAGCGCCTTTGCCGGCTCCATTTTGAAAGTGGGCAATCTGGCTCTTGAGCCCAACAGCTTCAAGGTGAAGCGCTCCGGCGACGAGATTTCTCTTCTGCCCAAAGAATTCGCCCTGCTCGAATTTCTGATGCGCCACCCCAACCAGGTTTTCAGCGCCGAGGCGATTTTGGATCGAGTCTGGGCTTCAGAGTCGGAGGCATCGCCTGAAACAATCCGCACTTATATCAAGCGGCTAAGGAAAAAACTGGATGTGGAAGGACAACCCAGTGTTTTGGCCACCGTCCACGGGGTGGGATATAAACTGGAGCCGCCCCCGGAATGAAGACTATCGAAAAAACACGGCAACAGGAGAACCCGGCAGCAGTATGACCATCAAAGTTTTGATCATCGATGACGAAGAGGACAATCGGCAGATTGCCAATTTGGCCCTTACTATGATCGGCGGCTGGACTGTCATTGAAGCCGACGGCGGCGAGGCCGGTGTGCGTCTTGCCGAGAGCGAAAAGCCGGATGTAATCCTGCTCGACTTCGTTATGAACCCGATGAACGGTCTGGATACATTGAAAGCATTGCGCGGCAATTCTTCAACAGAGAAGATCCCGGTCATTTTCGTCTCGACAAAATCTTTGCAGGAGAGAGAAAAAGAACTGAGGGATGCAGGTGCGCAAGGTATTTTGCAAAAACCGTTCAATCCGACGCAATTGCCGGAGATGATCAAAAGCATCACCGGCATTGGCTCTTAGTTCTCAAAATCAAGACGGTCCCCTCAGCAGAGATGGTGGCTGAGGAGACCGGCTTTTTTGGCTGCTGCGGGGTTAAGTCTTATGCGCGCACGACACCGAGAACTTCGAGCAAGGCGTTCAAGAAGGACATCACACAGGCGATTGGTCCAACGTCGCACTTGGTTTCGATTGGCTTTAAAGCGGTAGAAGTGGTTTTGGCTGCCGGAGTTGCAGTGGCTGCCGGTTGCTTGGTGCCCGTATTGCGCATGCTGGCTCTCTTTTGAATGTTTTGCGTAACCAACTGGCGCGCGCCTTCGGCGTTTGCGTAGTTCGACGTACTGCCACCATGACCTGCGGTTAACGGGATAGCTTGTGCGTTCATCTCTTTATCTCACTCCGATTGATTTCGACTGATTCTTCAGCCCTGACATTGGGGATAACGAAAGCCCCCCGACTTATTAGGCGGAGCAGGGAAAAATATTTTTTCCGAGAGTTCTTTGAAACCGGATTAAGCCCGGGCGGCTAGATAGGCCTTTCCTTTGCCGACTTTTGTATTGACAGGAACCCCGTCGCGGCAGAGGGGGCAATCGTCCTCAGGATAGGAATCCAGGCTGACGGCGGTCAGAGCATTGAGCTTGACCTTGCCGATGGCCTCCTCACCGACGCCGCCTCGATTGCACAAAATGCTCGCGCCCAGGATTTTGCCGTCCAGAGCTTTCACCGCTTCTACTACTTTGGCGACGCTGCCGCCTGTGGTGACGACATCCTCGACAATAACCACGTTTTTGCCTCTTATATGGGCGTCATATCCGCGTTTGAATAAACGATTGCGCTCGGCACCTTCTTCCTCGGCATACACGGCCAGGGTTTCGCCGCTTTTGCGGCGTTTGGTCAGGTGGTAGGCCACCCACTGTGAAAGAACAACGCCGCCTATCGTCGGACCGGCTACGACATCCACCTGGTCGGCGTCGTAAGCAGCCGCCATAAGCTCACCAACTCTGGATGTAGCCTCAGTGTGCACATACAGCGCATCCTTATTTATGTAAGCCGAACCATGGCGCCCGGACGTATATACGATGTGGCTATTGGTTACCAGAGCGCCCGCATCAGCCAACAGTCGCATTACCTCATTACTCATACTGTTTCTCCAAAAAAATTTTGCGCCAAAATCAGGGTCTGAGCCGTTGTCATTCCAAGCAGAGTACCAACCTTTTTGCGTTTCCAGCCTTTTATCCACGCATTTTGGGGTATCAAAGAATTTTTGGTTTGTGACTTGGTTTCCACAATTTTGCCACAAAAAAAAATTACACTGCCTTCGTTGAGTCCAATAAGGCTTGTTAGAAATGAAACACCCAGACCGTTCCCCCCAAAAGAGTTTTCAAAGATTGAACCTGAAAGAGCTCGGTCTGCAACAACAAGTCGAAACCAGACTCGCCAGTCAAAAGCCGTCGCTATTAAGGCGTATGACTGAGCAGTTGACCGCCAAGCTGACCAAAAAGGCAGCAGCGAAGTAACACTGCACGACAGATAGCAAAGCTTTTCTTCGAAGGGGCGGACTCAAGAAATTGAGTCCGCTGGGGTTTTTAGGGGTCTTTTTGCCGGAGCCGGACATCGGCTCTGGCAATTTCCATTTAATATTCGCGCGACCAAACAAGTTTTTGGACCGGTGAAAATTCCACAACTATTCCACGAATGATCCGTAAGCTGTTCACATCTGGAGAACAGATTCCCCCCGAGGTCATAACGATGCAAAGCGAGAAGCGTGAAAGTCAACGTGGTTTTCAAAGACTGGATCTCAACGAACTGGAATGCCTCGCAAAATCGAAGGGCGGCAAAAAAGATTTGCGTCGCGGACTGCGCCAACTGATATCGAATGCGATGAAAGTTGTAATGCCGGCGCAAAAATTCAATCACGACTACCAGTAAAAACTTTCACGACTAACGGAAAGGGGCGGGTTCGGTATTTACCGGACCCGCCGGGTTTTTGGGGAACAACAGAACCACCTTCGCGTCTCTTGCACAATAAGAGAAGAGCAAAAAATAAAAAGCGAAAGCAGAAATTTCGCGAGCAATTGAAAAAGCAGCAATTGTTCACCGCCGGAAAAGAGAGCAGGTATTTGGAAAGGAGGATTTGCATCAATCAGTTTCGAGGCCAAGCGAAAAGGATTCGAAATTTGAGTGATCACAAATTTTCCCCAGAAAAAATTTTTCTCCAAGAAATTTTCCTTTTCTCTAATGCGGCGATCTCCAAAATCAAGACAGAGTAACTGATTTCAGCCCTGAATTCGGGCACCGGTGATGGTGCCTAACGCATATGCGTTGAGTAGAAAACGGGTGCAAAGATTAAACTCTAACTTGACAGGAAAACGAATAAATTTCATGCTCTTAAATAGGGCTCTCTATCAGAGCTTGCGTGGAGGAAGGGTTAACCCCAACTATGGAAACTGTAGAAACATTCGATTTACTAGAATTCCAGCAAAAAGCGCGAGAGCTTTGCTGTCCCAAGAAGCTGTTTCAGCTCTGGGAGGATGTATGCAGGCGTTATGACAGTCGCGAGATCGGCGAGTACGAACTTGAGGAAATGAAGGAAGTTATTTGGCCGAGCCTTCATGCACTCGCTTCAATTCGCAACAGTGTCAACGAAACTCCGGCATCCATCGAAGAGCCCAAGCGCAAGCGCGCCTGAGCATAGTTTATTGCTCGCATCAGGTGGAAAAATATTTCCACTGCTGATCTGTCACGGGCATCACACTCAAGCGTGAATTTTTGACGAGTAGAAAGTCTGCTAACGCTTTCTCCGCTTTGACTTGAGCCAGCGTCACCGGCTTGGTCAATTTTTTCTTCGGCTTCACATCGAAGACAACCATTTTCGGATCGTTCAATTTCGGATCGACATAAGGCTCGGAAACCACCTCGCAGATACCGACAGCGGCCCTTTCATCGCCGGTGTGATAGACCAGTGCAAGATCACCTTTGTGCACTTCGCGCATATATTTTAGCGCCAGGTTGTTGGCCACGCCGTCCCATACGGTGCGCCCATCCTTTTCCAGATCGGCAAAGCTGTAGCAATCGGGTTCGGTTTTGAAAAGCCAGTAAGCCATTTTGTATTTTTTCCGTGAAAGAGAACGGATTATACTAGCCAGTAATAGACCTCACAAGGATCGACACTTAAGAAGGATGCGGTCGAGAAGAAAATTTGTGCTTTCCTTCCTGCTTGCGCTCTCGGCATCAAGCAGCGTTTTTGCATCCGATTGGGTGGATGATGAGGCCGTCAATGAGTTTCACGCTCCCAGGCGCCCCAAAACCGTCCCGGCATGGCAAGAAAGCGACGGCGGCGGCGGAAACAATCAGGAAGAAGGATTCAACGCCCAGGTTAAAGACCACGGCGCCGGTCACGGCATCCCATTGCCGAAAAAGAAAGGCAATGTCCTGGAAGGCAATGTCAGCCGATACGACCTCAACTCTCAGCAAAACCAGTATCCCGGTGCCGCCGGCGCACCAAGATTCGGAACTCCGGTGCAGGAGCCTTCTGCCGTGCATTACCCACCGGCAAAAGAAGCGATTGTTGAATCGAAAGTATTCAAGGCTTGGCTGGAGAAAAATCATCCCGAACTAAAAGGGACGCTCGAATCGCAGCGGCAGACAATCATAGAAGTGAAAGGCAAATGGGATGATTCCGGCCATGCTTTAAGAACATTCGGGATGGGCTGCACCAAAGTGCCACCAGATCGTTTGAGCAAATTCGACCTGAGCAAGAGCAAAATTTTGATTGTCGATTGTGCCGGAAACGTTCCCCACGACGCGCTTGAGACCATCAACAAATTCGTCAGTGAAGGTGGTTACTTACTGACCACCGATTGGGCATTGGAAGGCTGCCTACAAAAAGCAATCCCCGGTTATATAGAATGGAACGGCGACAACACCAGAGAAACCAGGGTTGTCGATGCCTACATTCGCACCGAAGATCCGGGTCTTACTATGGGAACCGTTTCAAGGGCACATTGGAAACTGGACAAGAAGTGCCAGCTCATGCGCGTTATCCGGCCGGAGTTGGTTGAAATTCTGGCCGCCAGCGTACAACTAAAAACCGACGACACTACAGGTAAGGGATATCTTGCCGCCACATTCCGCCACAAGAAAGGGCGTGTGCTGCACCTTGTCGGTCACTTCGACTACAACTCAGACAGTGCCTTCAGCAATCTTCTGCCTGATCCGGCTCCCAAAATCGGTATCAGTTTGCGCCAGGCTATTGCCGCCAATTTCATTGCCGAAGCACTTGGACAGGGCGATGCGAAGGCAAGCAGCCCGGTTTCGGCCGAGTCGCCGTAGTTTCGATTTCAGTAGTCGCGCTTAGAAAAAGACTTTTCGCCGAAAAATCTTTTTGCAACCTGTAAGTGCAATTCAGTCGGCGTCGTTGAGCGACCAGTCATAATCTCGGTAAATGACTTTGTAAGCGCGATAGTCATCATCACTCTTGAATTTTTCCTGCACCTCTTTCGGGCTCCTCGACACGATGTAGCGAAGCACCACTTCGTCGTCCTTGGGCGGAGGGAAAGGCATTGTTTTAAAGCCGACTGCATTTAGAAAATCGAGGGGAAACCAGGAAAAGAGCTTTGAGACGCGGACCGTTTTTTCTTTGTGATCGAAAGAAACATTGTCCGGATTGAGAATAAACTTGTCGGTCTGAGCTTCCAGAGCGGATTCGATAGTTTTTCCTGTATATGCCTCTTTGTTGATTTTTGCGCAGCCCTTAGCAGCGCAAACAACGGCAAAGTGTATACGCGGGTCGTGCAGCCGCCTGCCGATATTGTGCTCGATGTCGTTGAGACTGACACGCCTGCCTGCAACAACAAAAAAATAGTCATCCCAGGCATCGGGAATCTGCCGAAAACTGTTTTTCGGATAAAAGGCCTCTGTGCCGTTTATTGGATAGTGATCGAGGACAACCTTTACTGTGAAGGCATTGTATGCGTTGACCCAGAGAGCCTTCTTATCTTCTTTGGAGAGCTTCTCATACTCATCTTGAGTGATCTGAGCAAGCGACTTCAGGTATTGCTCCAGTCTGTCGGTGTGCCCTTTCCATTTTTTGTAGTGCACGAGATCGTTGTCGACGTACAGCTTCAGATCTTCGGAGAAAAGAGTATGCTGCAAATCGACTGCGGCATGTGCAGGCAGACACTGTGCGGCGAACGCCGTGAGCAAAGCCAGTAAATTTCTTGCAATTGCTTTCACTTGACCATCCTCTCTATCAACTTGTTCAAATCATCAGGCTGATAGGCCGGTGAGGAACAGCGATTACCGGCGCAAACAAATGCGGCGGGCTTGCCCAGGTCGGGGAAATCGACATCCAGGTTGGGGACGGTGCCTTCGCTCTTGTCGAGCCAGTCTATGCGACGATAAATAATCGGCGACTGGACGGCTGCAAAGAAAAGCTGTCGAGCTTGCGGGTCGGATTTTTTTCCAACCACAGTGATATGCGCCGGAACATGCGAAATTTCGTGATCGGCAATCAAAGTTCCGGCGACAAGAATTCTGCGTTTAGCGACAATCTCAGGAGTGGAAAGGTAACGCATTGCAGTCTCAGCCATCTGCTTGTACTTGGCCTCACCAGTGTACTGATAGAGCAAATTAGCAAAGCGGCAAATTGACTGATTCTCTTCCAAAAGCGGTTCCGGCACGGCAATAGTATTCGACTTCGCTTCGGCTGTCAGAAAACCGGCAGATGCTGCAGCTTTCCCATCGATAGTCTTGTCCGCAACGGCAGGCAAGTTTTCAAAATGCGCCCCCATGAAATCCGCAGCCTTGGTTGCCAGCTTCAGCCACTTCGCATCGCCGGTGGCGCCATAGAGGGAAAGAAATGCTCGTCCCATCGCAAGAGTATCGCCCAAGAAGGGCCCACCTCTGTCGTTCTCGTCATGCCGGAAACCACCGCCGTCCAGAGAACGGTTGGCAATGATCCATTCGGTTGCTTTCTCGGCTTCTTTCAAATATTGGCTTTCGCCGGTCGCCATATAGAGAAATGTGACGGCGTTGATGGCCCAGCCATTTTCGCGCGAGTAGATATGCTTGTCGATGCGCGGTATGCCTTTCTCGCGCCGCTCTTTATCGTTTAGATTAAAGTAGTCCGCCGAGTGCTCACCCGGTTTCAAATCAGCATCCTGACTGGTATAAAATGCACCGTCCGGACTGAGCATGAAATTGCGCAAGTATTTTTCGATCGATTTTGCACTGTCGATATACTTCGAATCTTGCAAAACCATTCCCGCAACCGCGTAAAGCCTCAGGCATTCTGCCTGCGTTTCCATGATTTTCTCAAAGTGCGGATGGTCCCAATCCCCGTTTGTCGAATATTGATAGACTCCACCAAAAACCGGATCGAGCAGCTTGTGATGCGCATCAAGAGTTTTTCTCACGCGCTCCAGAGCTTCTTTATCGCCTTGTTTGGCCAGCTGAAGCGAATATTCCAGGCTGTTCCAATCGAGAAATTTATGCCCGCCGATGCCCCATCCACCATGCTCCGCATCATAGCCGTCCACATGTTTGAAGACCAAATCCTTCCTTTGCTCGGCAGAAAGAACATTGTTGCAGGAGTAGGTAATTGATTCTGCAACCGCTTCCGGCTCTGGCTTATCGGGATTGGCAGCAAGCTCTTTGATCAGTGTTTTGAACTCATCGGCATCCAGATAGCCCGATCGCTTTGCCAATTCTTTGCCGTCGGAATTGAAGATGATCGTTGCCGGCCAACCGTACTTCTCGTACTTGTTGGAAAGATCCGGGCGCGAATCTTGATCGACTTTCACGGCAATTATGTGCTTATTCATCAAACGAATGACGTTAGGGTCGGCATAGGTCTTCTCATCCATGACATGGCACCAGTGGCACCAGACCGCTTCCAGATCGAGAAGAACCAGCTTTCCTTCCTTCTTGGCACGCTGGAAAATTGCCTCGCTCCAATCGCTCCAATTCACTTTCGATTGGTTGTGAGCGCTCTCAGCGGTCTTTCCACCGCTGGCCGCGTCTGACTTGGCAAACGCATTCGGGGCAAACGAAATGCCGGCGCATAAAATCGACAGACTGAGGGCTAGATAGTGAATTCTAGACGGTTTGAAATTCATATTGCCAAGCTCGAAGGCGGGTATATGGGCACGAATCATAACACCTAAAAGAAGAATGGCGCCTGCATTGCAAGTCTGTCGACCGGAGTGAAAATTTATCCGAGGGCCGATAGTAAAAGTATATGGCTAACAGAGACGAGCATTTGGGGATTGCTTAAAAAGACAATTTTCCATTCGAGGCAGCGTGACAATCTACCAGCAAACCCGAAAACGTACAACTGGCTGAAAAATTCAAATGTCAGGACAGCGTATTTTCGGGTTTCAAAACGGTTGCAACGAAGCTCATCCAGGAGCCTATCTAGTATTCCAAAGGTCTTCCAACTTGTCTTCGGTGCCATCACACTCGATACTGCCTCGACGATTTCCGCACAGGCTCAGGGATTTCTAGGGTCGATCACCTTGACATCTTGGCGTATTTACTACTAGACTGGTACGTAAGCATGCAAATCAGCTCAACAGTGTGTGTTTGGGCTTTGCGGATTTGATGCTTAAGGTGATAACAATGAAGAATCTTGAGCTAATTGCATTTGTTCTTTTGCTCATCGGTGGAATCAACTGGGGCTTAGTAGGGATGTTCAACTACAACCTAGTCACAACCCTATTGGGCGACGGAACCACAATGACCAAAGTTGTCTACGGTATGGTCGGACTGGGTGCGCTCTACGAAGCAGTAAAATTCTTCCGCGGCAAGTGCTCGGCCTCGACTGACAGCTAGGCTACATCAGGGTATCTAACCAGATAACTAAAACTTAGAAACGGTGCCGTCCAGCACTCTTTAGAAACGCGCAACCACCACGCGTTTTTAAGAACTGCGCATTTTAACTTTCAATGCGTGCGGCCGAATGTGCGAAGCTAAGCCGATTTCAATCTTCATATCTGCTGCTGAATTTCTCCTTTTTCGGCAGCAGATCACCTTTGCGCGCGTCTTGAGGTTGGCGACGGAAAGCGGTTTTTGTCCGGTGCCGACTGCCACACTTCTGAAACATACAAAACCTAATATCAAAGATGAAAGACCGATCAAAACTCTCTCTCCTCTGATCGGGCTTTCTGGGAAGAAAAAAATCGCAGGGCGGAGTTGGAATCGGTGAGCCAACGCCGCTCTTTGATTTTGCCTGTCAAAGAGTTTCAAAATTCAAATTGGCAAGGGAATTAGACTAAACGCGCACGCCCATCTGAGGAGCGGCGCTGAACAACTGAGCCTTGGGCATAGGCTTTGGGGTGGAGAGTGCGACATCAATCGGAAAGATGCGAAAGATCCCGTCTTTTCCGCGCAACCAGAGCTTTCCATCCGGTGCGACAAACGGCTCGCCATCGACATCGCGCAGGATGGTGCCGCCATTCGTGATGTGACACCACTTTTTGTCGCGGTCCATGCACAGCCTGGTATCGTCAGGCATATACACGCAAGCCAGTTTTGGCGGCGCCCCGACATACTCATACAAAAGACGCATGCCGTCTTGCGACTCGAAGCTCAGCGCCTGACCCAGAGAATTCGATATGACTATAGAACCGTCTGTCATCTTGGTGCGCACATTTCCACCTGTGTACTCACAGATGGCGTTTTTGTAGACATAACGAATATTGCCATCGCCATCAACGGTGGCCATGAATTGATCTACTGAAGATCCAGTTCCGGAAATTGCCAAATTGTATACCGCCTTAAAAACCTGAGAGCCGGACTAGCCGGTTGGTCGTTCTCGCCATACGCCTATTAAAGAGAATTTTTGTTGAATTTTCGTGACACAGAAATGCGGTAACTACGTAGTCGGCAAGATTTTATCTAGCTGACTGCACGCTGCTTCGCTTTTGCGGTGCAATCCCACAGCAAAAAGAGAAAGGCAAGAAGATAGCAAGCAGCGCCGCACCAGAAGGTAGCGGTGATGCCGAAATTCAAAGCAATAGCGACAGCTAAGACGGAAGCACACACTGAAGTCGCTCCGTTGATGCCCCACAGCCATGGCGTCAATTCTTTCTGTTCGCCTCCGGCCATGAGCATACCGATAGGAAATGCCATGCCCATATAGAGTCCAAGCGGGAAAAGCAGAGCGACCGCAATGGCAATTCGCACCGCAGTCTCAGCAGCAGAGAAATTGCTGATCAGCATCGGTGTCACAGAGCCGAAGATGATTGGCACTATAAGAAGAGCGCCAAACCTCATCACAGGCGAATTGAAGCTGGTCATCTTTTCGCTGAGCGACAGATTACTGGTGATGAAGCTGCCTAATCCGCTCGCCAGAAGCAAGGTAAATAGGACAACGGAAAGCCCATAGACAGGGTGTCCAAGGAAAACGATCAGGCGCTGCATCTGCGAAATCTCGACGAACATGAAGCCAAAACCGATCATGCCGAAATACCAGAGAAGCGGAGCCGAGCCGCGCAGTGGAGCGGATTTCATGCGCAACAATAGCGGCACGACGATGCACAAAGAGGTCAGTATTATTACGGTAATGGTCAAAAGACCAAGCACGCTCACAGCCATCGGGTTGTGGCTCATAGTGCCGTTCGCCCACATATTGGCGTTGAACATATCGCGAAAACGAAGCATATGAAAGAAGTAAGGACTGTCGTCGTTAGGCGGCGAGATATTGACCGGAAAGGTGTCTAAAAGCGGCGCCAGATCTTTTGCTTCAGTAATTTTTGCGAAATTTTCGTCGATGGACGTCTTGGGGCTGAGCACAATTTCGAAAAGATTTTCTTTGGCGAAATTAGAAACTATTTCCAAGTCCTTTTCAGAGAATGGTTTTTTGCTGACCAGCATCGTGCCGATGCCGTCCATGCCGCGTCCGCCGGAAGCACCACCCATGGCTGCCACAATGACGATATTCTTGCGCGGGTTCTCCACCCCTTGATCTTTGAGAGCGGCGGCTGCCAGGCTGACAAGCCGGTACATTTCCACCGGTCTGTTTTTGAAATACCATCTGGATATGGTGAGGACGCCGTCCGGCTCCAGATGATTCAAAAAGCTGCGCCAGGCTTCGATTGTATACAGCGAGTGTTCGGTCAGAACAAATGCACCAGCAGCAGTGGCAGCAAACGTGTCGATCAGCGAAATCTGAATGATGTCGAATTTGTCTTTGGAGCGAGCAATATAGCTGCGCGCCTCATCATTGGCGAATTTTACGTTGGGATAGCGATCGAGATGCCCAGTGTAGTCTCCGAAATATTTGTTGACCGCATAAATAATATTGTTGTTTATCTCAATGCCTTCGATCCATTTTTGCTTGAAGATCAAAGCAGACAAAACATCGCGGCCGCCGCCCACTCCAACAATGAGCATGCGCGAATTGGGACGAATATAGTGAACTATGTTCGTAAGATCGTGTTTTAAATACTCGACCTTGCTGGCATCGCCGTCGAACTTGGTAAGCCAGGTGTTGGCCCCCGCGTCGATCATCAATTCCATCTCGCTGGCCTTTTTATCTTGCGGCCACTTGCTGGTCAAACCCCAGGCATATGGGCGATGCATATCGTTGGGATCGCCGGCGATTTTGACACGCGAGAAAGAATTCCACTTCTCGAAAAGCGGCAAAGCTTCTATATATCCGTGCACCCATCTAAGACGCAGAATGGGCTTCTGCTGGTCGGCCATGTAAGAATTCACCGATGCAAAAGCGATGAGGCCAATCGCGCAAATCAGCGATGCCAGTCCGATGCCGCCGAAAGGTTTGGAAGTTTTGGAAGATTCGGCGCTGCCGGATTTGCCGCCCAGAGCAAAGAGAAATGCTGCCAATGAAGCGAAGCCGGCAATAAAGAAAACAGCCGAAGGACCATCGGCAAAGTTCAACAGCGCACCCAGAAGAACGCATCCGGCAGCGGCTCCACAAAGGTCGAAAGCATAAAGTTTCGAGACTTTCTGAGTGAATTTTGTCAAAGCCAGACATACGGCGATGCCGCTAAAAATAAAGGGAATCGAGATGACGACATACGTGCCGACAACATGGAGGAGAGCTTCTGCCCAATGCGCACCGGCGGCAATAAAAGGGACGAATAAGTGGAAAACAAAACTGCCCACAATGCCGATAGCAAAAAGCAGCGAGCTTAATGCCATTTGCTGATGGGTTTTCTCTGAGCGAAAATAGTTTGGGAAGAGATAGACGATAATGGCGCCGACCGTCATACCGAACATGGCAATCGAGATGGCCATGAAAGCAAAGTGGTACCACATGGTGACGCTGAAAATGCGAGTCAAAAGAATCTCGTACATCAGAGTGGCCATCGCCACGCTGAAGAGCCCGAAATAAGTCGGTCGAGTTACTTCTATTTGATCCTGATTCGCCACCTGCCGATCATAGCACTCCGGCCGTGCGCAAGAAGCGAATAACCCCGACTAGCGAGGTTGTCGGGCGACCGGTCGAGAAAAATCTCCGACCCGGGGTTAAATTCGAGACTTCTGCTCACAAATGCCGCCCCTGTCCAATTTACCAGCGGAACGTATATATCAAATCAACCTCTCAACCGGGATCCTCAACTCTTCGAGTAATTATGGCGATCATTGAACGACAGAGCCAATCTGCCGAAGCGGTAGCATTGCGAAGTGGCGATCAGGCAGGCAATAGCATCGCGAGCGACACTCTTCAAGAGTATCGTCTTGCATCGCCCCCAGCCCGAGAAGCGAAAAGCTTCCTCCAAGATGCTTCCAGCGAAAGCGAACGCGCGAAAATTGCCGAGCTTTTCGGTAAGTTCGACCTGGATAAAGACGGATATATCGACAGCAATGAAATCGCCAAAGCAGACAAAACGCCTTCAACAAAAGTTGAGGGTGCCAGCCCGCAGCAGTTCGCGACCTTTCTGAGCGATAGATACAAGTCTCTAATGTCCACATCCAATGACGAGTGGTTTTTCGAAGACAATGGCGTTTCACTCAAAGATATTCATAAGTATGTGAATGACGCCCATGAATTCAGCGCCAAAATCGGCGACAGGAAAGGCGACACTAATTACACGCTCAATCTGCAAGATAAGCAACGAGAGGTGACAGTGCATGTCCCGCCTCAATATGACCCGAACCGTCCCATGCCGATGGTGGTTATGCTGCACGGATTCATGCAAGACAAAGAAGAAATCGCCCGCATGTCGCAATTCAAAGAGAAAGCCGACAAAGAGGGATTTATTGCTGTCTTTCCCAATGCGACCGGCTGGGTCGGCAGTCACTTGCGCTGGTGGAATGTCGGTAAAAATCAGCTTTATCGCTCCGACGACGTCGACTTTATCCGGCAATTGACTGAGATTATTCCGTCCAAGTTGAATGTCGACAAAGATCGGATTTTCCTGGTGGGATTCTCGAACGGAGCCATGATGGCGCAGGAAGCAGCAGCCCGCCTGAACGACAAAATTGCAGCGGTAGCCAGCGTCAGTGGTGGCATGCTGAGGAAACAGGACAAACCCAGAGGCGATATGAATGCGCTTTTGATCCACG
>PNKB01000145.1 GCA_013997645.1 Cyanobacteria bacterium PR.3.49 | reverse complement strand
CCACAGGCTTAAGGGTTGCTACAAATTCTTCGACCGCCTCGACAAAGTATTCGTCCACAAGGGGAATAAAGATTTTACGTATCACCGGCATGTCCTCAGTTGGAAATCGACTATTTCTTTGTCGCATAGCACGTTAATGCGCGTGACGAAGATTTCTATCGCTGTTCATTTCTTGCACTGCATGCTTCAGATCGGGAAGCATGAGAAGAACAAGAAATCCGGGTACGGCACCCAAAAGAAGGACCAGACCAAGCCATTTGCTATATCCTTTGTCTGCACAATACCGCAGAAAGCCAATACCATAAACGATGAACATCATTAACCCTGCGAAAATCATCAGAAAGGCAGGTATGCCGGTCAACACAAGAAGCCACTCATGGCTGGGTTTGAAAGCCGCAATGACAGGTGGAAAAGTGGAGCATAGGGCGATTGCAACAGTTGCAACTAGCATTTGCAGTGCTCCCGGACGCGCGAATCCTGTCTTGAACATGGTATTTCTCCTTACAAAAACTTTCTTGCAGGCTGAGCCCACACAATCATTTTTCGCCCAGCGCAGAACATTAACATCATTCGAAGGGTGCATTGTAAAAAGATGCGTGCCAATTTCTATGGAATGATTGCCCGCGCGCAAGCACTTTACTGGTTGAATAGCTGAAAGTATCGAACTTTCGGATGATACGCAGGCCTCATAAAAGCAGTTAGATTTGTAGCATGCGATTGCACGCGCGAGGAAAACGTAGCACGAGTAATCGAGGCGAATCTATTAAGTCAATGAAGGAACAAAGAAATGACACGTCACCTGATGCGCTTAGCGCTTACCGCCAGTGCCTTCTTTTTCTTGTTTCCGCTGATTCCCGGCGCAAATTTCCACGGCAATTTCGCACACGCAATACTAGCGGGCATCCTCTTTTCGATTTTGGGGTGGTGCGTTGAAATCTCTGCAATTAGCATAAGCGCACTTCTTGCAATCGGCACTTTAGGCATGGCATTGATTTTACTTATTCCGGCCTGGCTTTTCGGATTCTGGCTTCTACCGGCTTGTGCCCTCAGATTGGTTGCCGACTTCATGCCTTCAATACTCACGTTTAGTGGTTGGATACCGGCAATCTGGGGGGGATTGATCATGTTGTTCATCGGAGTAATCACAAGTGGTGATATTCATGTACGAGTAAGAAACAATAAACACCTTGATGCAATCATCTGATTTTTCAAGGACGGTTTATCTTCGCAGAAGATGAACATGGAGGAGTGCTTGCGTGATTTCGAAAGTGTTAGTAGCGGTCAAAGACGGGCATTTAATGGAAGTTACCGAAGAATTTATCTCCGGTTTGCAATTCACGAACACAGCCAGCATAAAAGCCTTGCATGTCATCGAGCCGGTGCAAACAATCGGCCGCAACAACAGCGAGGAAACACAAGAGGAAGCCTCAACGCTGATCGAATCCACTTGCAAGAGGCTAACTAAGAGATTGTCTAGCCGGTTTGCCAGCTTGAATGTAACTGGATGCATCAGAAAGGGCTCAATAAATCAGGAAATTGTCGACGAAGCGTGTAGCTGGGGCGCCGATCTGATTTTGATGGGGCCCTATGGTAGGGCCGGTGGCAGCAAATTTTTGCATGCAAGTGCTGCCACGACACATCTGCCTAACTCACCCTGCTCGGTAGTCCTTTTGTACGCCAAGCATGCGAAGCATAAAAATGCATCATCGCCGGCTCTCACCCAGCAGTGAAGAATGAAACAGTGACACCAAGACTGGAGGTCGAGAATCAGGGCTGCAAATTCAAACAATTCCACGCCGCATGGCATGAACAGCGGCCTGCGTTCTGTCATCGACAGCCAGTTTGTTGAGAATGTTTCGAACGTGAGTCTTTGTAGTCGGCAGTGAAATAAAGAGTCGATCGGAAATTTGCTGGTTAGATAATCCATCGACAATCAACGTCAAGACTTCCAATTCACGTGGAGATAGAGGCTCCGCATAAGGGCGATCCGGCTCAAAACTCCTTTTTTCTGGTTGCAAAGAGGTCGCCTCAGCTGCTTGACTTTGTGAACTTTCCGTTTCTACAACAGCAGAATTTGCCTTCTCAGGCGGCTTGCCTTCAGGAGTTGACACGGGTGCCTTGGAGTAAAGCTTCAAAACTTTTCCAGCAATTGCTGAGTCCAGCCACGCATCTCCGGAATGAACAGTCCTTATTGCCATGTAAAGTCGAGGAGCTTCCACATCTTTCAGACAATAGCCAGAAGCACCTGCGGCAAGGGAAGCAAGAATGTCCTGATCGTTATCATGCTGGGTAAGCATGATGATCTTTGCTTCATTGCCCGACTCGACAATTTTTCGAGAGGCTTGAATCCCATCCAGGACCGGCATTCCGACATCCATGAGAATTATGTCCGGTTTCAAAGCGTCCGCCTGAGCGACCGCCTCTTCTCCATTAGACGCTTCACCCGCCACATCAAAATCCGCCTCACGCTTGAGAACAGTCTTAATGCCAACTCTAGTTAATGCATGGTCCTCAACAAGGAGGATGCGTATCTTCTGATCAGTCATTTGTTTCTTTCAGCAATACTTACGATTTAAAAACCCAGAACAATTATATATACTCGCAGCCTCCGGTACACGCCCTCTTGGCGACCAATCCAGAACTTCTTCGACGCGATCTCGCAATGCACACACCTTCAGAGCGTTCCACTTCTTATGAATCCGCACGATCTAAAAAATTCATCGCACGTATCCGAGTTGAGCTCACGTGAAATAGAGCTTCGGCAACAGTGGCTTGAATTTGACAGCATGCCACCCGAGCATATAAAGCAAGTCGACGAGTTGCTCGAAAAGCACGTCGATGAATTGATGGACTTTATGTACGAGCACTTTCTCAATTTTGAAGAGACTCGCAGCTTTTTTCCAAACGAACTGGTCATGCATAGAGCCAAAAGCGCTCAAAAACAGTACTTCTTGAGATTGGCAAATGGCTCCTACGACAAAGATTACGTGAACAACAGACTGGGAGTCGGTTTAACGCACCACAGAATCGAACTGGATCCAAAATGGTACATCGGTGCATACAATCGAGCCGTTTCGTGGATGTTGCCCCGGCTTGCCTCCAGCGATGTTACGGCCCAGGGAGCAAATATCGATGTAGCGATTTCACTCATGAAGCTGATCTTCTTCGACATGGGTCTGGCGATTGAAAGTTATATCGGCTCTAAAGAGATGGCGATTATTCAGCATCGAGATGCAATCAAAGAGCTGGAGACAGAAAAACGTGTGACCAAGAGCATTCTAGAAAGTGCTCCAATTGGTATTGTCAGTCTTGATGACAAATTCATTTGCCTTGAATGCAACGAAGAATTTGCGCAGCTCTTAAGTTGTTCTGATACAAAAGAAATCATCGGCAGACCGTTATTTGAGCTGGCCCCGTTTTTATCTCAACATGCCTTTAATTCTGTTTTGCAAACAGGCACCCCCAGCCAATTCTCTGCAGAAGCATTGAATTTTTCGCAGGAAAAATTAGCAGAGAACACCTATTGGGACGGTGCAATATGGCCGGTAAAAGGTCTGGAAGGGACAACGGTCGGTTTGGTGGCAATGTTTTCTAATGCAACTGACCGCGTGCAGTTACAACAACAAAGAGAAGATTTCGTAGCTACTCTCACTCATGATCTGAAAACTCCGGTATCTGCCACCAATCGCGCCGTCAAATTGATATTAGATGGTGATTTCGGCGAGATAAACAGCGAACAAAAGGAAATTCTGGAGACAGTTTTACAAAGCAACGTCACACTCTACGGGCTGGTGCAAACACTTCTTGATGTCTATCGGTTCGATAGCGGCATGAAAGAAATGCAGATGCGAGCTTGCAACCTGGCAGCTGTGATCACTCAACTTGTCACGGAAATCATGCCCCTGGCGCAGGAAAGACGTGTCCAACTGCAAGCAGTTTTGCCGATTGATGCAAAAGAATTGGACTGCGATCAAGAGGAAATTCGAAGAGTGGTTCAAAATCTCATTGATAATTCACTCAAATTCACTCCGGCAGGCGGCACCGTTAAAGTTTTGATGGCGCAAGATGCCGAAACTACAACAATTTCAGTAAAAGATACAGGAAAAGGCATACCGGCCGAAAACATGTCCAAACTCTTTCAACGCTTCTGGCAGGCAGGCTCGAGCGGCAGATACTACGCAAGTACCGGACTTGGACTTTATCTTGCAAGAAAAATTGTCGAAGGCCACGGCGGAAAAATTTGGTGCCAGAGCACAGTTGGAGAGGGAAGTATTTTTTCTTTTATGCTTCCCAACGCTCCGGCGGCAAAATAGATTTTTTTCTCAAGTGATTTCTTCAATTTCTCAAGTCGACGCAGTGCTCAGTGCCTTAACTGCAGACTCCCGATGTTGTAGCGACTCTTCACGCCTGGGCACACGAACAATCATTATGTTGCAAGGCGCGTGCGATGCAACCGCACCGGAAACACTGCCCAGCAAGAACCGCGTAAAACCGCTTCTTCCATGCGATCCAACCACAATTAGATTCGCATTTGTCGTTTTGGCTTCGTCAATTATGACCTCTGCCGGCTGACCGGCAATTACCTCAGTCGTTATCTGGTGCGCAGGGATTTTCTTTTGAATGTCGGACTTGACTCGCTCTAGAAGTTTTTCTGCGTATTCTCGAACATCTTTTTCAACAGATTCAAGAAACAAGGGATAGCTAGCCATCGGGTGATCCAGCATTATCGGCGCGACTGCGTGGATGATTCGAAAATTCGTGTCCGCGGGCCAATTATGATTGACGACAAACTCTACTATCAACGGCACGGCAGCACTTTCATCTACGGCTACAACCACAGTGTTGCTTTTTGTGCTCGTCTTCGATTCGTCCCGTTTTTCGATTTTGCTCATTTTGTTTGCCTCGGCTGAATCATTTATGTGCTCGCGCTCAGTTGCTTCAGCTCCACCTCATCGGTGATATCAAAAGCATGGTGATCTTCGGGCCAGAGCAAAAGGCAAGGAAGCGTCAAGGAACGGATAAATTCCTCCGGCTCCATGCCAAAAACGGTCATCCTGTCTCTGGCAATTCCTCTGGTGGGCAAAACGAAAAGAGTTTCCGATGGAATTTCAGCAGACTTGCTCATATCCTGTCCATGAAACAATTCCTTTCGCTCCGTGGCGGCATGACCGCCAAAGTATTCAATGTCGATGTCCATCGACTTAGCCTCCGGCATCGATTCGAACAAATTTTGCCTGAAGGTTTGAGGTCCTTCTTCACGAGTTCCTGTTCCCCAAAATTCCAACCGCGGCTTAAGACCAAGCAATTTCGCCAGGTTCAGGCAGGAGCGCAGGTATGCGAAATTGATGTGGTCGATCTCACAGACAATTGTCATCGATTCCCAGGAAAGTGGCTTAGATTGAACAATCAGTACTGGAACGACCGATTGATGGGAAACTCCTTCAGCAACGGAATAGCGGATATAGTGGCACAAATCACGATCTGAGGCTCTAACACCAGAGGGAAAATGCCCTATCACCAGCAAATTGTGATCGTTTGCATCACGGCTGAGGATTTCAACCGGATTGCCTTCTTTGATAAGACACTCGCCTTTCACTCCCTGTCCGTTGGCAATTGCTTCGTACTCGAGCGCGAGCTTATCGCCAAGCGACTTGAGTGCGCAGATAGTGGTTTCGTAAGTAGCAACATATGGTCCGCTTCCGATGAATCCAGGTTTGTCATTTCTGAGCAATTCCCAGATCGTTCTTGAGTCGATGACGTGCTCGGCGGTAACTGTTGCATCGAGCTTCTTTGCCAGTTTCCACGCCACTTCGGCAGCATTGCGAGATTGCTCGGAGCCGCTCAGTGCCAGCAAAATTGAAAGTTTAGACATATTCGCTATCTCCTGAAATATTGTTTCGTTCGATGACTTTTGCCGATTAACGATAGACCAAGACGCTTGATCTGGTTGAGCGGACGACGTGAGTAGTAGTGCTTCCTAAAGTATTTTCTTCCGGATCGCTGAAACCATAAGCACCCAGAATTAAAAGGGCATTCTGTGCTTGCGCTTCATCAAGAATTGTCTTGGCGACAGGACCGACCTTTATCGAAAAGACAGCATCCATCAACCTTTCAGTCGAGGGTTTCACGGCTACAGCAGTTTTACCGGCACCCTCACTTTCTTCATCAAGAGTGTAGTTGCGCAGCAGCGAGGCGCCGAGCTCGATAGTGCTGGTCGACGGCTTGAGCTTTTCTTGCGACGAAACAACATGAATTGCTTTCAATTGCTTGCCTGTTTTGATTGCAACCTGTTCAGCGAGCAATAAAGCTCCTTTAGATGCCTCACTGCCGTCATATGCAACCAGAATGGTCTCAATGGAATCGGGTGAATTTACTGAAATGAGAACAGACTTCTTTGCCCCGACGGCGACCCGCTCCGCCACAGAACCAATTCTGAAGTGCGAAGCGGACGGCTGATGATCCTTATATCCAACCCCCCGGTGACCGACCACGATCAAATCGCTATTTTTGCCGTGCTTTAGGATTTCTTCGATAGTATTACCAAGTGCAAGGTGTGTTTTACCTTCAGCTCCGAGATGCCTCTGGCAATCGGACTTCCACAACTTGAGTACCACGCTGGCAATTCGCTTCAGCGACCTTATGATCTTCGCAGAAGCATCAATTGATGGCTTCAGTCCCAAGTCTTCTGCAAATTCCGGTGACAAAAAAAGATCGACAATTCGAGGATCGACGACCGAGACGGCATCAAGTTCAGCGTCCGTCGCCTTGGCCATCCAGAAAGATGCAAGCGATGCGTTCTGGCTGTATTCAGAACCGTCCAGCGCAACCAATATATGTGTCGTCCTCATATCTAATCCTCAATATTGTCTGAAAAGCACATCCAACTGCGCCGATGTACTCCATGATCGTAGACTCGAGGCATGACGCCATCGACCTAAAAGACTATTGAGCCGAATCGATCAACATAAAGTATGACCAGGCATCCAGCTTCAAGCATTAAGAGCCAGAGAAAGGACAGCAGAGTTCTGCGTTTTCGCTTTGCCCGCATCGATCAAACTTTCCGCTTCAGCGACCAGCGCAATTGTTTTTAAAACGGCATCCGGATTAAGCGAGAGACTATCGATGCCCTTTTCGACTAAAAACTTGGCAAACTCGGGATAGTCGCTAGGGGCCTGTCCACAAATTCCTATCTTTCGTCCTGCTTTTTTGGCCTCTAATATTGCCAGACGGATCATGCGTTCGACTGCAAGATTACGCTCATCAAATATAGTCGCGACGAGCTCAGAATCACGATCTACCCCCAAAACCAGTTGAGTCAAGTCGTTTGAACCTATGGAAAAACCGTCGAATAGCGCAGCAAATTCATCAGCCAGAATTACGTTGGCCGGAATTTCACACATAACATAGACTTCCAGCCCGTTATCTCCGCGCGTCAGTCCATTTTTCGACATTTCATCCAGCACGCGATGCGCTTCCTCAATGGTACGGCAGAATGGCACCATGACTTTCAAGTTAGTCAATCCCATATCGTTGCGCACCATTTTCAGGGCCTCACATTCAAGCGCAAAGCCATCTTTATAATTGTCACTGTAATAACGGCTGGCACCACGAAAACCAATCATCGGGTTGTCTTCTTTCGGCTCAAATTGCTGTCCACCTAAAAGATTGGCATACTCGTTTGTTTTAAAGTCTGAAAGGCGCACAATGACAGGACGCGGAAAGAAAGCGGCGGCGATTGTACTGACGCCTTCGGCCAACTTATCAACAAAATATCTAGTCTTATCAGAATAAGTTCTTGTCAAAGCGGTAATCGCATTTTTAGCATTCTCGTCTTGCAAGCTGTCAAAACGTGTCAATGCCAGAGGATGAACCTTCACTTCATTGGCGATAATGAATTCTTCACGAGCCAGACCAACTCCATCGACGGGTAATTGAGAAAGTGCGAATGCTTGTTCGGGATCGCCCAAATTGATCATGATCTGGGTTCTGGTGCGCGGAACCTTATCCACGTTGATTTGGGCACGAGTAAATGCCAGTTGCCCGTCATAAACCTTACCTTGAGCTCCCTCAGCGCAACAAACTGTAATTTCTCTGCCGCTCGACAATAGAGCAGTCGCATTTTGTGTGCCAACCACACACGGCACACCCAGCTCTCTGCTCACGATTGCGGCATGGCAGGTTCTGCCACCGCGATTGGTGACTATTGCAGAGGCACGCTTCATGACCGGTTCCCAATCCGGATCGGTCATGTCTGCAACTAATACTTCGCCCTGCTGAAAATAAGATAACTCTTCTTTTGAACGAATAAGGCGGACAGGCCCAGCACCAATTCGATCTCCTATCGCGCGTCCTTCAAGAAGGATTTCACTTCTTTCATCCAGAGTGAACGAACAAATATTCTGCGCGTCGCGTGATGAGTAGACAGTTTCCGGTCTGGCTTGAACTATATAGAGCTGCCCGTCGTTGCCATCTTTCGCCCACTCGATGTCCATTGCTATATCTTTGCCGTGCAGCAATCTGTAATGACTTTCAATCTTGAGTGCCCATTCAGCAAGTTTCACCACTTCTTCATCCGACAGGCTGAGTCGTTCTTGTTCTTCGGCAGGCACACGTAAATTATTGGTCGTTCTGGTACCGTGGCAAGCATAGACAAGTCGATGTTGCTTGGCTCCCACTTTTCTTCTCAGTATTGGTTTGTGTCCGGAAGCAAGAGTTGGTTTGAAAACCAAAAATTCATCAGGATCTACTCGTCCGGAGACAACATTCTCACCAAGACCATACGCAGACGTAATTAAGACGGAATTCTGAAATCCGCTTTCAGTGTCAATAGTGAATATCACGCCTGCAGAAGCCAGATCGGAGCGCACCATTTTTTGAACGCCGACCGACAAACGGACAACCAGCTGATCGAAACCCTTGTCTTGGCGATAACTGATAGCGCGCTCTGTAAATAGAGAAGCAAAACAATTGAGACAGGATTCCAGTACAGCTTCTTCACCCTGGACATTGAGAAAAGACTCCTGTTGTCCGGCAAAAGAGGCATCCGGCAAATCCTCTGCAGTCGCGCTGGAGCGTACCGCGACATCGAGATTTTGGCTGCCATAGAAGGCCGAAAGTTCGCGATAAGCAGAAATTATTTCATCACGCACCGGCTGCGGAATGCCCGCTTTCTTAATGATTGCTCTGGCTTTTTGTGCTCGCAGGTTAAGGTCCTTTATGTCACCGTCGAAATCACGTCTCAGCAGTTCGTCCAAATCTTTGCGAACAGAGCCGCTACGAAGAATCTCCTCATAAGCTTCGACTGTAATCGCAAAGCCACGCGGAACGCTGACTCCCTGTGCAGCCAATTCCCTCGTCAGTTCACCCAGTGACGCGTTCTTGCCGCCAACCAGGGGCAAATCGGCCAGTGAAATCTCTTCAAAGCGGCGTGTAAACCTCTTCATTTTCGCTCCTCATGCAATTCTACGAATTACGCCGCACTTCTTGTAACAGCAAATCGAAAATTACCGGCGCCAGGTTAGAACACATCTGACGGCAATCCGGATTCTCATTCCAGTCGTTGGTTGCCTGTATATCTTTGACTCGATATTTGTAGAGTCGCTTTAATACCGTGTTCCAAGAATTTTCAACAGATTGGGCATCATAGCTACTGCTGCAACTTTTGAAGTAATCCAGCAAAACGCACCGAGCTGCAGCACAGCAGTCACAGTCCTTTAAGGCACTAACTAATTCCGGACTGCTAAGACTTTCTTCTGAGATTACACCAAATTCTCGAGCGCCCCTGGCAATTGCCTCTGCACCAGTGATATGTTCAAACGCAACCAAGTTGTGAATGTACAATCTGGCATTGGGAAATTGCAATGCGGATCTCATGTCTCGAAACCAACCTTTGTTTCATTGACTAGCTCGATGGCGTTTTGCTGACCTAGCTCTGTGCCAGTGTCGATTCCCTCGGCGATGGTGATCAAATGTTTGCCGCCGTGGCAGAAAAAGTGATGGATCAACGGCCGTAATTCACGGATTCTATCGCCTTTAGTGGCAACAAATTGATTGAGATCAAGGGAGATCAGTCCGTCACAATTATCGAGCGCCTCGAGCGCGGCCTTGAAACCGAATGACGGATGATCGCCAACATCAGAGAAAATTTCGATGATCTGATAACCATTGTTGGCACAATAATCCCTGATCAAATCAGCTTTTTCATCTACCTGCTCGGCATGAGCAACTCTGACATAAGCAACCAGCTTTTCCTTTTTGCCTCTGTTGAGATAGTAGGAGGCCAAGGAATTGCCCTTTTCCGTGCACATGCACCGGTCCATGATGTCGCCGTGATGACTGATTTGTGGTGAGTGCACTTGCTTGCCTTTAAAAAAGTGATCCATAAGCGATCGGTGTTCGTTCTCATCGAGCATATTCATACAAAATCCCTCAGGTCTCCGTGTTTCCATTTTATGTTTTCGCTCCCGTTTCGCTCAGCTACTTGAGTATGATTACCCTCTGGTCATCATTTATGATTCCGGGCCCACTCGGTGCGAAATTCTTCGCGCTCTCAATTCAGGCAACTTTTTTATTTTCGCGTTCTTCTGCCGGCGGTCTAATTACAACTACCGAACAAGGCGCATGTGATACCAGGAAAAGAGAGACACTGCCAAGAATAATCCGATCTATTCCATGTCTTCCGTGACTGCCGACAACCAGCAGGTCAGGCTTTTTGGCAGTTATTTCTTTCATGATTTCATGATTGGCAAAACCTTCGACGATATTCTTGCTGATTTGGGTCTTTGGAACAAATCCGTCGATGCGGCGCACAAAGTCTTCCACAAGCCTTTCTGCATTTTCTTGCCGCTCCTGCATCCACTCATCCAGCAATGGTCCGGGCAAAACAGCCATCATGCTGCCCACCTTCAATGGTTCAATCACACTCATGACTTCAAACTCGGTGTCCGGCTCCCACTTATGAGTAACAACAAATTCTGCAATCGCATTTGCATAGCTGGGCTCATCAATCGCGAGCAAGACTTTCATAATTCACCTCTTCTTGAACTGGAACGCTGTGCTTTGCAGCTGGATTCATTTCAACATGCCGAAAGCCGCCATGCATCATACTGGCGGACTAATCGTCAGTTTTTGCCGCTTACTCGGTCTGAACAAACGACGTTACCAGGTAGGTTCCCAGAGCATAAAAAATCACGGCGGACCATTCATCAGGATTCAGCTCCACTGTGCCAAGAATGGCTTGCAGCGGGGGGAAGAATACCGCTGCCACAAGAAGGAGGATACCCATTGCCGTGTTCAGATGCATAGCTTTGCTGAGGAAATAAGAGGAGTCATCCTTTGGACGTCTGGCCGCCAGCCATGACCAGGATTGAAGCAAAAGTGAAAGCGAAATCGTGCAGAGGACGACAGTTCTCATTTTCTCTTCTGGCGAACCATGCATCTGAGAGGCGGCAATGATAGTAAAACCAGCGACAATCAGACCGCGCAAGAAGATTTGCACGTATTCTTTTTTACCGAGCAGAAATTGATTTCTGCCTCTGGGGGCCTCCCGCATTATGCCCGGGCGCGCATCCTGAAGAACAAGACCCAGCCCAGGGAAAATGTGCATGATCAAATTGAGCCACAGTAACTGCAAGGCAGACAGCGGCAATCCCGTATCAAAGATCACCGCAGCGGCCACTGTAAAAACAGAAGCCAGGCTGGCTGTAAGCAAATATGCAATAGCGCAGGAGATGTTCGCGTAGATCACCCGCCCCTGCTCGACAGCATGCACAATGGTGGTGAAATTGTCATCGGTAATCACCATGTCCGAGGCTTCGCGAGCGAGTGATGTGCCCGACTGACCCATCGCCACCCCGATATCGGATTGCCGCAATGCCGGCGCATCATTGATGCCGTCGCCGGTCATTGCAACAACATTGCCCGACGCTTGCAATGCTCTCACAATCGACAACTTCGCTTCCGGCTTTACCCTTGCCAAAACAGCACAACTGGAGAGTGTTTCCTGCAATTGCTCCGCACTCATTTTTTCCAATTCTTTGCCTGAGACCACACTTTCCATGCCGCTATCAGCAGACAAAATATTCAAATCCTTAGCGACGGACATCGCAGTGGCCGGCTGGTCGCCTGTGAGCATGATTACCTTAATGCCCGCGCGGCGGCACTCTTCAATTGCTTCGCGCACACTCTCTTTAGGTCTGTCGGACATGCCAATCAGTCCCAGAAACGTCATGTCGGACTCCGCGTCAGAGTGCTCGCTGATTTTGCCGGAACTCAATTTGCGTGTAGCAAATCCAAGAACGCGCAGCCCTTTACCGGCCAATTCCTGGTTCATGGACATAAACCAATCGATTTTGGACTGCTCCAGAGGCTCAACGCCGTGCTGCGTCTGGTAATAGCGACAGAGCGACAAAACCGTTTCCGGTGCACCTTTTGTGTATGCCTGAATATCCTGTTTCAGCAAGCCGTGAATTGTGGTCATCCTTTTTCTATTGAGGTCGAATGAAAATTCATGCTGCCTGGGCATACGCTCCTTGCTGGCGCGCTGCTCTATGCCGGCTTTCAAAGCGAGTGTGAGAAGTGCACCCTCGGTAGGATCACCATGGATATGCCACTGTGAATCGTCGTGCGCTTCGAGCTTGGCGTCATTACAGAGGACTGCAGCAGTTAAAAGAGGGTTCAAAAGCGCACATTTATCAATCGTGATCTTGCTCTCGTTTTCCGTGAACTCGCCCTTCGGTATGTATCCAAGCCCGGTTACATTTATATGCCTGCCGTCGACGACAATATCCGTCACCGTCATTTGATTTTGAGTGAGGGTTCCGGTCTTGTCAGTGCAAATTATTTCCGTGCAGCCAAGGGTCTCGACTGCGCTGAGCTTTCTTATCAATGCACCCAGTTTGACCATACGATTGGTGCCCGAGGCAAGAGCAAGCGTCGCCACTACAGGAAGACCTTCTGGAATTGCAGCCACGGCAAGAGCAATTGAAGCTTGAGTCATTTCCCAGAAACTTTCACCGTGCAAAATGCCTATCACAAAAAGGAGTGCACAAACGCACACTGTAAGAATGCTGAGCTGTCTGCCCAGCTTTTCCAAATCGTCCTGCAATGGTGTTGCTTTAGACTGGATGTCCGTAAGTGAATGTCCAAGCTGTCCGAGCTTGGTATTATTACCGGTGGCAACCACAATCGCCTTGGCCCGTCCTTTCAAAACCAACGAGCCTTGATAAGCTACTGTTGCTTGCTCGTTGGACTCTTCTGTTGTGCTTGATTTATAGACGGGAATACTTTCGCCTGAAAGCATCGATTCGTCCAGGCTGAGCGCAGTGGCAGTAAGCAGACGAATGTCTGCAGGCACCCGAGATCCCTCCTCCAGAATTAGAAGATCTCCAGGTACGATCTCAGTGGCAGGGACCTCGGCATCTTTTCCGCCGCGTCGAACACGTGCTAGCGGCCCGGCAAGTTTTTCCAGAGCGGCAAGTGAAACTTGCGCCTTATACTCGGTTATAAATCCTACTATTGCATTGATCAAAACTGCAGTGGCGATGCCGGCCGCCTGCAAGTGTTCACCCCCTAATAAAGAAGCAAGCGCAGCCGCAAGCAACAGGAGTACCACCGTCGACATAAATTGAGCACAAAATAGTCTGACTGGATTGACTGCCGCCTTCTTTGTCAATTCATTGGGGCCGAATCGCTGCAGACGCTTTTCTACTTCGCCAGCTGTCAACCCCGCAACCAGATCCGTCTCCAGCGCGCCAGCCACATCTTCTGCGGACAGCAAAGATGCGCGATCAATAGACAGAAAGAAGGGCTCTCCTAAGCCAAGCACCGCAGCAGGGGCTTTTACTTTCTCTGGTTTGTCGGCAAGTCCGTTCGTCATAGCGACCTCGTGCAGTATTTGCCTTCAGTATGCAGTGCTCCAGCTGCACCGATATCCTCCCCGGGAAGGCGCTTCAAGGAGCGTTGTTACGGCTGCGTACTCATACTTAAGAACGATTGGATACAGGGTTGGAAGTGCATTTATCGCACCGGTGCGCTTTTCAGGCATCGCCACGGCGCCAGGTCGAGCATTCAACCTTGAGAACGATGGTGCTCGGCTTTGAGAGTGCCAACATTAAGCAGTTGGACTTCGCTGCCGTGCTTGGCGATGAAAATGCGAGGGGTACAAGCGAATCGAGGGGTGAAAGTTATGTTTGCTCAAATGACTGTAGACAATATTCCAGAACAGACGAAACAATCGTTCAAAGAACGAGTTGAAAAACCGGTGTACAGAGGCTTAGTTGTATCCACTATCTCCGGTGCTTTTCTGGGCGGGTTGATCACATTCAATGTTTTGATGGCTGTGATGACACCCGCCACCCTCGCTGTCGCCATTCTCGCCGGTGCCGCGGTTGGAGCCAGCGCCGGGCTTCTGCTCTTTGGACTTTCCGATGTAGTGGTTTGCGGGCGCCTGGAAGAAGGCGCAGAGCTTGTCGAGCAAGAAGAGGACCAAAGAGAAGAATGGCAGCCGGATGAGACTCGCGGTCAGGAAGATAATGGCTACACTCTCAGAAAAGCCTCTTAGCACCAATCGGGGAAGTTCGCCAATTGCGTCGTTTCAGAATGCGACTTCCCCGTTGTCCGCTCAATGCGGACTGACAACAGAACAAGCTCGGCAGCGTTTAGAAACGTACGGTGAGAATTTACCGGAAAAATCGCACAAGAAGCACTGGCCACTGGAACTGCTTTCGCGATTCAAAAACCCTCTGGTTCTAATTCTTCTGGGTGCCGGGCTTGTTTCTGCATTTACGGGCGAACTGGTCGGATTTGCAATAATCTTCACTATTGTCGCTGTAAGTATTGCCCTGGATTTTCTCCAGCAGTTTCGCGCCGACAAAGCTGTCGAAAAGCTATCAGAAAGCGTCTCGGTAAACTGTACTTTGCTGCGAGACGGAAAGCAAATCAAAGTCCCCAGCAAAGAAGTTGTTCCTGGTGACATAGTCGTGCTGTCAGCCGGAGATCTCATTCCTGCTGACGGTTTTTTACTTCAGTCTCGAGATTTCTTTCTCAACCAATCACTCTTGACCGGCGAATCATATCCCGTCGAAAAGAGCGCCAGCAGTACGGAAACATTGTTGCAAAAGCATGAAGAAATCGATCTGAGCGCACCTCATT
>PNKB01000144.1 GCA_013997645.1 Cyanobacteria bacterium PR.3.49 | reverse complement strand
GCTGAAGAAATTTCCACGCCGGAAATAAATCGGACCCCTTCCTCCTCCAGCACTTCTTTTATAGCCCCTGCAATGTCCTCATCTTCACGAGGAAGAAAACGATCGGTTCTGAGTAAAACCGTAACCTTGCTTCCCAATCGCAGAAAAATTTGTGCGAACTCCAATGCGATATAGCCACCGCCCACGATGGCAAGGTGTTCGGGCTGCTGCTCCAGCTCCATAATCGAAGCATTGGTTAAAAAGCCTGTTTCTTCCAAGCCGGGAATACTTGGGAGCATGGGTTTCGACCCTGTGTTGATGACAATGCGATCGCCTGTAAGAAGGCGTTTTGTGCCATCACTGGAAGTAACTTCGACAACTTTATGATCGACGAATCTGGCAGTGCCCAGAATAAAATCGAGATTGGGGGTATTGCCGAACATCTGCTTGTGCGTGTCGACCATGCCCTTCACGACTCGTCGTTTGCGCTCTACAACGCTCTTGAGTTGATCTCCGCCACCACTCAATGACAAGCCGAAGTTGTCACCATGTTGGACATGGTGCAGAAGTTTGGCACTGGCAACCATCGTCTTGGTCGGGATGCACGCAACATTGATGCAGGTGCCGCCAATCTGCCCTTCCTCGACCATTGCCACTTTCTTGCCGGCCGGTCCGAGCGCCATTGCCAAAGACTTTCCGCCCTTGCCGCCGCCAATGATCAAATAGTCAAAACGCTCAATCGCCGCCACAAACGCCTCCTGGAAAGCACGCAATCACAGGGGCATTATTCTACTTGATTCTAAACGTTGATGCGGAATTGAAATCTCGGAGCTTGCTGACGATGGCTGTGACGGTGTTGGTGATGGTATCCGGGATCGAAATCGCCGTATCCACCGCGATAAATATTCACGCGTCCGCCGTGATTGTGAATCATTCCGAGAATCTGACGCAGCATCATTTGCTGAATGTATGCATCGCGAGCATCGAAATTGTAGCTGTAATCATTGCCCTGATAGAGCGGGCGACCGTAGCGGTCGTATAGCATTTGCTGATTTTGATAGCCGGCGCGATCGAATTGATTCATCTGATCGAACTGTTGAAACTGGCTAGGGTCTAACGCATAACCATCAGTGCGACGATAATTGTCGAGTTGAGCATACTGTTCGTAGCTCTGCGCGGCGCTATTCTGACCGATGCGCAGACTGTCGTCGTGATAGAACCTCCAGGGCTCAATGTAATTGGCTTTGTTGGGATCGACGTTCTGAACGACTTCAACGCCGCCGGCGTTTACCCATTGTCCGGTCTTATCAAGGTAACCGGACCTGTCGGCATATCCTATTCCGGCGCCCGGAACTCCAGGTACAAAGGTCTGTCCGACATCATCGCCGTATGTATCTCTCCATTGACCACTGTTGTCTACATAACCGGTACCATTGCCGTTGCCCGGAACGAATGTTTGACCGACGTCGGAGCCGTAGCCCGGGCGCCATTGTCCTGTTCCGTCGTTTTGAACGCCTGGTCTGAAGGTCTGCCCGACGTCACTGCCGTAGCGCTGGCGCCAATCGCCGGAATTCTCGTTCATCACGCCTGGGCGGAAAGTCTGACCGACGTCTGAGCCGTAGCGATGCCGCCATTCACCGGAATTCTCATTCATGACGCCCGGTCTGAAAGTCTGTCCAACGTCACTGCCGTAGCTTTTACGCCATTGTGCAGAGTTCTCGTTTTGCACTCCGGCGCGGAATGTATTACCGACGTCACCGCCGTAAGTGGCGCGCCATTGACCGCCTTGAGTATGGCCCTGCTGAATCTGTTGCCCTTCACGGTAACTCGATGCTACATCGCCGCCAAACGTGGCTCTCCAGCTGGCTCGCTCATAGGCGTCTTCATGAGCGCTGCTGCCGGCAGCCTCTACCTGAGGGTATCCAGAATTTCCAAAATTTTCGTATGTCATAGGGAATGGTCTTCAGCCACGAGGGCGGTGCTCAAGGGATGACTTCAGAATAGGGGCCAGTTGGGCAATAGACAATCGTTTACCCCCCGGTTTCCCCCACCGAGACGGGAAGATTTCATCTTTAAATAGGTCCCGGCATGGTGGAAATACGGGGGTTTTCGGCGTTTTTCATTTGCCACGGTTGCCAAGAACACAGAAGCGCGCAAAAGGAAAGGAAGGCTCCCGGGGCAGGGCACCTTCCTTCCTCACATCGCCGGGCACGAGGCCCGTCAACGGACTTGTTGAACCATCGCTAACTAGAACCGTTTGATCCTCACATAGCGTCTTTCTACAACAGGTGGTGGTGTGTATTGCTCCATAACAACAGGCGGAGCAACGCGTTGAATCAATACAGGTTGAGAAATCACGCGCACTGGTGCGATGTGGCTCTCAAGGACCGGTGATTCAACGAATCTAACTGAATTGGCAGTCGGAACTACAACTGGTGCAGGTGCAACTACGCTGTTGGTTATTGTTCTGGTTTCGACAATCGCCGGAGCGCTCGTGGAGCTGAATCTCTTGTATTCAACTACGCGAGGCTCTACGAAGTCTGTCACACCATTGGTGGTGCGTCTGATCTCATAGTGTGTCACTGTATCTGCAAAAACCGGTATTGATGCTGTAAGCGCCATCGCCGGGAGTAACAATAGAAGCTTCGATCTAAACATTTGGAATCCTCCTTCCAGCAACGGCGATTCGCTTTTTCCTGGCGCTTGCCAGAACATGCCGCTGATCCATTGCCATAGCAATTCTTTGAGAAAGACTTCTCAAACAGTGAAAGGTTCCACTTTTCAGGAGATTAATTTGGTGGTGATGTTAACGCGTTACCATTCAGCGATGGTTCTGGAAATTTGAGCGCGTGCATCTGAAATCAACTCAGGACCAGTGTTTTCACGCGTTAAAAAATCAAGCCAAGCAGTAAGATCTGTGAGCTTACTCATTCGTTTCCACTCGGGCGGCAAAGTGCCTCCACCATCGAGATAACCTTGCTCGACAGCATCAGTCATGCCGGGAATCGCACCAAATGGGTTTCTCAGCAGATTGCCAAAATCGAAAAATGGAGTTCCGCTAAATGCAAACTCCCAATCCAATACAGCGGCGACCTCCCAGAATTCAGATTTTTTTACAAGAATGTTGGAGCAGTTGAAATCGGAATGCGTTAGGCAAGGGCATTCTGTCCATTTATCCAGAAGATGATTTTCCGATTTTACAAAATTGCGTGTTATTGCGGCCAATTCACTGCCGAGGCGTTCGCTTACGACAGGATTATCCAGACACTCTTCCGTATAGCGAAGAAGCCCGGCACCACCCATCTCCATTGGAATCGCAACCTCCAGCTCCTCATCGAAAAAGCCGGCTTGATCAAAGCGATAAGCATGTATCGAGGCTAGTGTTTTTCCGATTGATTGACCCAAATGTTCAATGTCACTCTTATAGAGTTCACCGAGAATACTTTCCAAACGAACACCATCAATCCATTCCATAAACATAAATGGATAACCATTGACAGGGTTATTTCTCGAAAAGAGGTTTATCTTGGGGACAGGCACAACCCCTTCCATCATTTGCATGAGGCGAAATTCTTTTCCGGCAGCCTTGGGATCGCGCGTCCAGAGCCGCAACAGCAATTTCAGTTCGAGCCTCTCGAATTGAACACGCAAATTTGTGTTGGCCAGACCGCCTTTGGTAGGCTCAATACTCTCGACTACATATAGATTTTTATTGAAAAGAGCTGTCGCATCCTGCGTGGACAGCTCTACTACCGGCGTTGCTCTATTCCAAGTTTCACGCATCTCAGCCCCGCAACAAGCACGCAAAAACACAATCCGAATGAAAGATGCAAGAATACCCCGAATTGGATATATCCAAATGAAAACATGAGAATTAGATATCTTTGCGACTAACCAGAAATGCCATCGCACAGGTATGATTACGCGGATGGCAGGAACAAACACCGCCTTAATCGCCGAAGATGGCACCGCAGGGAGCAATCCCCGTGCCGAAAATCGGTTTCGCTCGCCACTTCGATATCCAGGCGGCAAACAAAGAGCTATAGAACAGATAGCTCGACTTCTCCCGGAATCCGCCCGCGAGTATCGAGAGCCACTCGTTGGTGGGGGCAGCGTTTTCTTTCACGCAAAATCTTCCAATTTCGCTGAAAAATATTGGATAAACGACAAATTCAGCGAATTATACGCATTCTGGCGCGCGGTTCAGGATGAAGATACTTGCGCTCGGCTGATGAGAGAGATGGAAACTCTGCGCATCAATTTTGGCAACGATCCGGAGAGAATCAAAAAATACTTTTTGCAAGCAAGAGAAGAAAAAACAGCTGACAGATTTCGCGCCGCATTTTTGTTTTTCTTTTTCAACAGAGTGACATTCTCAGGCACCACTCGTGCGGGTGGATTCTCGAGCGCGGCCAGTCTGCGCCGTTTTACCGCATCGTCAATACAAAGACTGGCACCGCTCCCACAAGCGCTCAAAGATGTGCAAATCACGAATCTCGACTTCGAAGACGTAATTTTAAAACCGGGCAGAGGAGTATTTATCTTCCTCGATCCTCCATACTACAAAGCATCACGGTTGTATGGACGCGGCGGCATCCTGCACGACTTCGATCATGTGAGATTGGCTCGTATTCTCAAGGAATTACCGAAGCACAAATTTCTAATCACGTATGACGATTGTCCAGAGATTCGCAAACTTTATCGTTGGGCAAACATTCAAGATTGGCAGCTTCAATATGGAATGAACAACTGCAATCTGAAAAAAGAAAGCAAGATCGGATCGGAATTGTTCATTTCGAATTACTGAAACGACTTCTCGAATCTTTAAAAACTTGCAAAAGCACAAAAAGGATTCTTCGCTGAAGAATCTTTTTCATGGTTAAGTTCGTTTTGCTTCCAATTCTTCCCAGCTCTGAAATAGCTTTTCCAATTCTTTCTTGGTTTGCTCTTCTTGCTTCATCAAGTCCTGAAGCTTTGCGTAATTAGCTGAAAATTCCGGCTTATGCATATCTTCCTGAATCGTTTTGAGCGCAGCTTCCTTCTTCTCGATTTTGTCGGGCAAACGCTCCAGTTCACGAGACTCTGCAGTCGAAAGTCCGGAGCGCACTTTGCCGGCCGCCTTTGCTTTCTCTTGCTTCACCGGCGCCGGCTCTTCTTCTGATGCAAATTCTTCGGCGGCCTGCTCATACTGTTCGTAATCAACGAAAAACTCCGCCTTGCCTTTTCCATCTAAAGCAAGAATGTGTTTTGACACGGAATCGAGCATCATACGATCGTGGGTAACAAGTATCACCGCACCGGGAAAATCTTCCAGGCTCTCTTCCAAAACCTCCAGAGACGGAATATCGAGGTCGTTGGTAGGTTCGTCAAGAATCAATATGTCAGCCGATTTCAGCATCAAGTTGGCGATAAGAATGCGGGCCTGCTCACCACCCGATAGATAACTGATCGGCATGTTCAATTGATCGGGACGGAAGAGAAACTTTTTAGCCCAACTGACGATATGCATGCTTCTTCCGCGATAAGTGACCGATTCACCCTGATGGCTAAGCGAGTCCTTGAGCGACTTTTGCTGATCCAATTGCTCGCGGGTTTGGTCAAACCAGACCACTTTTAGATCATCGGCGCGTTTGACCTTTCCGGAATCAGGTTCTAAATCTCCCGCCACAATGCGCAGCAAAGTCGTTTTACCTGTGCCGTTTCGCCCTGCCACGCCAAGTTTGGTGCCGGGTGAAATAACAAGGTCGAATTCGGAAAGCAGCTTTCGCCCGCCAATCGATTTGGAGATGCCCTTCAAGGAAAGCAACTCTTTTGTCTTTCTGCCGGAAGCATCAAAGCCAATTTCCACTGGCGCAGTCAGCGCGTTTCGCTGTTTTACTTCCGCAAGTTGTTCTATTAATTCACCGGCGTCTTTTATACGACCGCGCGCTTTCGTCTGGCGGGCGCGAGCCCCGCGCTGCAGCCAGGCTATTTCCCGCCTGACTTTGCTTGCCAGAGCCTGCTGCTGGTGCACCTGAGCTTCCACCTGCTGATCTCTGGCTTCGAGAAATTGGCTGTAATTGCCTTTGACACTCAGAAACCCTTGAGGATAAGTCGGGTTGAGCTCAATTACACGATTGGCAACCGATTCTAAGAAAGCGCGATCGTGGCTGACCAGCAAGTAAGCGAATTCAGCCTTTTTAAGCAGCCCCTCGAGCCAGAGAATGCCTTCCAGGTCGAGGTGGTTGGTAGGCTCGTCCATAAAAAGTAACTCAGGCTGCTGGGCAAGCACACAGGCAATGGCCAGACGTTTGCGCCAACCGCCGGAAAGCGTGCCGGCAGCGGCATTACGGTCGGGAAATCCTATTTCGGCAAGGGTCGAGTCGATGGCTGCGGCACGCTCATGCTCCTCAAAATCAACTTCTCCGGCGGCAGCCGTAACGATTTGCTCGACTGTGGCCGACTCTTCAAAGCTCTGCTCTTGCTGCAGGACAGAGATTCTAAGCTGGCGCCTGGCGACGACCGAACCGCCGTCCGGCTCAATCTGAGCTGACAATATCTTAAGCAAAGTTGATTTACCGGCGCCATTTGGACCGATAAGACCAATCCGTTCGCGGTCCTCGATACCGAAGGAGATATCGGTGAAAAGCGGTCGCGAACTGTACGATTTGCTGATGGTCTGGCAGCTGACGAGGATTCCCAAGCGCCGAAGTCTCCGTAAATATCACAAATGTGTTCAGAAATAATAGCCAAAAAATTAGGCTTTTTCGTCGTCTGACAGCCTTTTGGGCGTAAGAGTGCTCTAATAGTTATCAATTACGGGCTACAGAGCTCACAGGGAAACTCGGACATCAATGCTAAGACTGGACAAAATAAGCAAAATCTACCCGACCGGAGAAGCGCTCAGCGATGTAACCTGGGAGGTAAAAAGCGGCGAGAGAATTGGGCTTGTCGGTGCCAACGGCAGCGGAAAGACGACTCAGTTCAAAATTATTATGGGCGAAATCGAACCGACGTCCGGCAACGTCATCAAACCGGCCGGACTGAAAGTCGCCTGCCTCAGCCAGGAATTCGACGTGCATGTGGAGAACACTGTGCTCGATGAGTTGCTTCGAGCCTTCAAAGATGTCGAAGAAATTCGCCACGCACTGCATGTGGTGCAGCACGAAATGGAGACAGCGCCGCCGGAGAATATGAACCGCCTGCTCAACAAGCTGGACAAGTTGCAGCGCGAATTCGAAGCTAAAGACGGCTACGCGCTCGAGCACAAGGCGGAAAAGATCCTTCCTGAAATCGGCATGACCCTGGAAGACGCAGATCGCCTCGTAGGCACTTACAGCGGCGGCTGGCAGATGCGCATCGGTCTTGGAAAAATTATGCTGCAAGAGCCGCAGCTTCTGCTTCTCGACGAACCGACAAACCACATTGATTTAGAAACTGTTCAATGGCTGGAAGGATACTTGAAAAGCCTGACCATCCCCATGGTGATTATTTCGCACGACCGCGAGTTTCTCGACAGACTTTGCACGAGTATTGTAGAAGTCGAACGTGGCGTTTCAACTTGCTACTTGGGAAATTACTCAGCATACGTGGAAGCGCGCACACAAGTCAGAGAGGCTCAGCAAGCCGCCTACGAGCGCCAGCAGCGCGAATTGGAAAAACAACAGGCATTCGTCGATCGTTTTCGCGCCAGTGCAACTCGCAGCACTCAGGCAAAGAGCAGAGAGAAACAACTGGACAAAATCGAAATTATCGATGCGCCGGAGAATGAAGAAAACACGCTCAAATTCAGATTTCCTGAAGCGATAAGAAGCGGCAGAGAAATTGCTGTTGTGAGAAATCTTACTCACTCATACGACGACAAGGTTGTTTTTCTTGGTGCCAATCTAGAAATAGATCGAGGCGACCGCATCGCCATTCTTGGACCCAACGGCTCAGGCAAATCGACATTTTTGCGCCTGCTGATGGGTGAAGAGAAACCGACGGAGGGCACCTGCGCACTAGGCGACCACAATATTATTCCTGCTTACTTCGAACAGAATCAGGCGGAAGCACTCGACCTCACCAAAACAGTCCTATCGACAATTGCCGATGAAGTTTTCGATTGGTCCGATACCAAGATAAGAACATTGCTCGGCTGTTTCTTATTTCCCGGCGACGAAGTCTTTAAAAAAGTCGGCTCCCTGAGCGGAGGAGAGAAGGCGCGTCTGGCACTGGCAAAGATGATGCTTAAGACTGCCAACTTCCTGGTGCTCGACGAGCCGACCAATCACCTCGACATACCTGCAAAGGAAATGATTGAAGAGGCGCTCTTAAATTATGACGGCACGGTCATTGTTATTTCGCACGACCGCTACTTCATATCTAAGATTGCCAATCGCATTATTGAAATTCGCGATGGCGAGCTTTATAGCTATTCCGGTAACTATGCATATTATTTAGAGAAAAAAGAAGAAGAGAAGAATCAAGCTCTGGCAAAAAAACGCTCGGACGAAGAAGCAAAACGTCTGGCTGAAAAACGTGCAAAGCAAAAAGAAAAGGAAAAAGAGCGAGAACGTTCTAAAAAAGATAAATTCTGAAATTTTCAGCCCGAGCGTTACCGAGGTATTTTTTTCGGGCGTAATTAATCTAGCAATGACCTATTACTTACTGGCGGGTCTTCACACGGTCCTCACATCTTGACCATAAGATGGTCAAATCGGATGTGAGTCAGCCACTCATACCATCTAGAGCTTTCTTTGTCACCGTCGCCTCGTGGGCTGAGCGGCGGTGAAACACGGATGCGCTTAGGAAGGCACTGCGTGGTGCGACCTTTTTAAGGAGATGTAAGTAAATGGCAATTGGGACTAAACGTCCCCGTAAGCTTCTCTCGGGCTTACTGGGCGGTGTGCGCTCACCTATTTCTTCGGTGGTGTCGATCAGCATGACCTTGCTGCTCTGCACTAACGCCGCATGGGCAACCGGTGGAATGGCATACCAGGGCGTAAATATATCGGGAGGAGAATTCAATCAAAAGTGGGTACCCGGACGATACAACTGGGACTATGTTTATCCGGAACAATCAGAAATAGATTTCTTTCATTCCAAAGGAATGAATTGCATTCGTTTGTGTTTCTCGTGGGATCGCCTGCAACCGACCGAAAATGGCGCTCTCGATTCGGCCGAATTGGCTCGCATCGACAATTGCGTAAATATGATCACGGCAAAAGGCATGTCCACAATTCTGGATCCGCACAATTACGGCGAGTACAAAACCAAGCACGTGGGCGTATCTGGTGGGTGGCCAAACTCAATGTTCGCGGACTTCTGGGCGAGAGTTGCGCAGAAATATAAGAACAATCCGAAAGTAATTTTTGGACTGCAAAACGAACCCATTGGCGGAGGAATGACTTCAGCGTCGTGGTGCGCTTCTTCGCAAGCCGCCATTAATGCGATTCGCAACACCGGAGCAACCAACTTGATTCTGGTGCCGAGCACGCACTGGATGCATCCGAAAAACTTTCTCGAAGTAAACGCATCAGAGATGATCAAGATTACCGATCCTGGTAATAATTGGTCTTACGATATGCACCAATATTTCGACTACGATGGGTCAGGCACGCACACTGACACTATGTCACCGTCTGATGGCGTCGCAACATTGAGCAGTTTTACGGCTTGGTGCAGGCAGAATGGAAAAACAGCATTCTTGAGCGAATTTGGCGTGCCAAAGGATTCCAACGCATTGGCACTATTGGATGCGGTTTTGAAATATATGCATGCCAATAAAGATGTGTGGACCGGTTACACATACTGGACCGCGGGATCGTGGTTTCCGGCAGATTACATGTTTAGCGTTCACCCTGTCGGCGGTCGAACGACTCCACAGATGCAAACTCTGGTTAACAACTTAAATGCAACGACGCCTGAGCCGGAGCCACCGCCGCAAAATCCGCCGCCTCAGAATCCACCACCTCAGAATCCTCCTCCACAAAATCCACCACCACAGGAGCCACCACCTCAGAATCCACCACCACAGAACCCTCCGCCGCAAAACCCGCCGCCACAGCAGCCGCCGATGTTCCCGGGTTTGCCCAATCTGCCTGGTCTGCCGCAGTTGCCGTGGCTACCCAAACCGCCGACGACACCGGCACCTCCGAGCACGCCTCAACCGCCCAGCACGCCGGCACCGCCAAGCACGCCGCAGCTACCAAAGCTGCCGACACTGCCGAATGGTTCGCCGATCATCAAGGTTCTCCAACAGATGGGCCTTATAAAGTGACGCAACTCGGTTGAAACAGCCAATTCTGGGGGGTATCCCGACTCGGCAAGTGCCATGGAAAAGTTTTTCTCGTAACCGCTCCCTGGCACTTTGCCCCTCGGAATTTGATTATCGGATTTGCTGGTAGATTCTATGAAAAACCGCACAAGCAAGATATCCATTCAAAATTTAAACAAGCGAAATCAAAAGGGAAACATCCTTCTTCTCATACTCGCTTGCATGTGCCTGATCATTGTGCCGCTTTTGTTAGTCGCTTCGCAGGGAGGTCTTTATGCAATAGACCGAGATCGCGCAAGGAGTGCTGTCGAAGCGGCAGCGCTGCTTGCAGCAAACGACATGTCGCGAGTAATCGTGGAAGATCCGGCTTTCGGCTATGTGTCACTCAGCAACTTTCCGCCCAATGGTGAAGGCACACTCGCTCGTGATGGAGAGCCGCTTCCCGTCACAGGCATCAACACGCTGACAGGAACGATCCGTCAACTGGCGGTCCTGGGTCAAGAAATTCAAAATGACACGATCATTGATTTGGCAGAGACAGACAGAAAGTGTCTTGAGTCTACAATCGATAATCTCAACATGTCTTTAGCCGCCGCTGTAAGACATTCACAGAATGGCAATGCCAGACAACAACAACTAAATATTCGCTCGAAAGATCAAATCATGACTGGTGATCTCGACCTGCAAGACAGCCATGGGCAAAAAATCGAAATCAGAAAAGATGTTTCGACCTTTCTCGATCAACATTTGCCGCCCAGCCTGAAGCTCGAATCTATCGAGTTGGAAAACGGCTGGTTGGCTTGCCCGAGTCGGTCATCAATTGCGCTGCCGAACGGAACGCAATTTCAACACGTCGAGAAAGGGCAGTCGATCGACGGGGAATACAGAGCATTCGTCAACGTTCCATTCCAAAACCAGGAATTCACATTTGCAGGTGTCGGCAAATCTTCCGCGCTCGTAAGCACCGCTGATTTCAAAAGCGGTGACGATAAGCACATAAATTCGATTGTGAGAGTCAAAGCCACATTTGTGAGAAACAATAGTTTTACCCACGTAATGCCGTTTGGTCTGGAAATGCCGGACAAAATTGAAATTGCTGCAGCAGCGCAACCTTTTACGATGGACGACACGGGTCCTGCCGGAATCATGATGCTCAGATTTGGGGGCGGCGCTGTTGCAGGTTTGCAATCGTGGAGAGATTTTTTGCAAAAGAGCAATTTCCATGATCGGCAAGCAATGGCGTATCAGGCGGTGCGCGGAGACTACCCCGCGGACCCGTGTGCGACTATGCGACCAAGCAAACTCGACGCCGCCAAAGGAGCGTCGCAACAATTTTCAGAACATCTCTATTACTGGCTTCGCAACGGTCACTTACGACCGAAGCTTGCTTCCGTCTTAGAAATGTTGAGCCAAACTTTTCAATCCGCTCCGAATTCCATCTATGCATATGAATTCAACAACAATGGCAATATTTCTCGGCGGGTAATCGCGCGCGATCCATTCCCACGCGGCTTCACATCTGAAGAGCAAGTGTCAACGACGGTCGATACAAACCTCAACTCCGGCATCAACCCGATTATCATATTTAGAAACAATGTAAAACGCCTTGGCAAGGATACGGGTGGAAAACATGCCGGTCAGCCGGTTGCAGGAAATCCTCTCAACTGGTGCGAGCTGTCCGAATATGGTGGCGATGACTTCATCGCAGGTGCAGTGCGAAAAGGGCGGTTGGCTACCGGACTGACCTTGCTCAATCCCAACGACGGCCAATCTATGTTTCGGGGTTTCGACGGCAAGACCATTTGCTTGCAGCCTCGAAAAAGTTATTACAGCGGAGGCTTGGCTGTAGACATCGAAATTGGTGGTTTGCACCCACAACAAAGTGAGCCCGATGCAGCCAGCATCAGTCAGGTGAAAGCCGGGCGAGGTGGTTTCAGCAGACGTTAAAAATCCAGCAGCCCAAAACAGGAAAAAATACAAGGTTTCCCACGGCATGATCAGAGAAGGGAGGTGTTTTGCACCTCTCTTCTCTCATACGCAAATTCGCGACAGCTGACAATTCTCGAGTTGCCAAATTTCATGAGGCGCAATTTTGTCGGCGAAATATCTATCGTGGGTAACTACAATCATGGTTCCAGTGTAGCCAGCCAGCGCATTTTCCAGCGACTCGATAGTTGGTATATCGAGGTGATTTGTGGGTTCATCCATAATCAAAAGATCCGGACTCTCAATCATGCAAGATGCCAAAAGCAGCTTTGCTTTCTCGCCTTGACTGAGTGAAGAAATCTTTTTAAATGCATCATTCTTCGAAAATTGAAAGCGATGCAAAAATGTTCGCAAACTTGATTCGCTCATCTGCCTATTATCAATGCTCTGGAAATATTCCATCATGGAAATGTTTTCCGGCAGTGATTCTTGATTCTGCGGTAAGTAACAAACATTGATGCCTTCCTTCAATAGAATCTCACCGGAGGTCGGCACAAGATCCTGCACAATTAATTTCAATAGCGTGGACTTTCCGCTGCCGTTTTTTCCTGAAAGAATTACGCGAGCAGATCCAATCAGCTCCGCCGAAACATTGCGAAAGACGAAATTCTCGTCATGCGCATATGAAATATTTTCCAAGCGTAAGATGGGCGACCGGTGCTGAGCGCGACCGGCAATATTCAGACGCATCGATTCGAGATCGCGAGGCTTTTCCACCTTTTCCTTCTCAAGGATACGCGTCAGCCGCGCTTCGCGAGCTTTAGCTTTTGCTGCTACCTTTTTGGACCGTCCGCGCAGATAATCATTGACTGTGCTGTTTTCTGTCCGACAGGCTTGCTCTTTCACTTCTCTCACGTCGTTCGTCAATTGTTTGATTTTCTCCTGCTGCTCTTTAAACTGCCTTTCGACACGGACACGTTCGGCATCCTTCCTGATTTTGTACCAGGTGTAGTTGCCTGAATAGCTCTCAATGCTGCTCGCAAGGGGATCTAACTCCAATATGCGAGTACAAGTCTTATCCAGAAAAAAACGATCGTGAGAAACAATCATGAACGTGGCGGAAGAATTTCTGATGAAGTCTTCGAGCCATTGAATCGAATGCAAATCAAGATTGTTGGTCGGCTCGTCCAACAAAAGTAATTCGGCATCTTGCAGAAGCACGCGAGCCAGTGCCGCGCGAGTTCGTTGCCCGCCGCTTAAAGTGGCCAACCGGCGTTGCGCGGACAGAGAATCAAGACCCATTTCTTGTATCACAGAATGAAACCGGTTTTCCGCCAGATAACCACCAGCGCTTTCAAAACTCTCAACTGCCAGATTGTATTGCAAAAGCAGCGCTGAATCAGCCGATTGAGCGGAGTGACAATGCTCAAGCTCAGAAGCGGCATCCATCATTCTTCTATGCGCGTTGAAGAAATTAGGCGCAACAAAGTCGCCCAATAACCTGTCGTCATCAGGAAGCAAATTCTGCGCCACATAGCCGACGGACAGTCCTGCCGGCAACGAAATTGAGCCATCATCCCACTCTATCTGCCCGGCAATCGTGCGCAGCAAAGTAGTCTTACCGCTGCCGTTGGGACCGACAATTCCGACCTTTTCGCCGCGGCTTACAACAAATGAAGCATTATGGAAAAGCAACTGCTCTCCAAAATATTTCTCAAGATTTGACACGCGAAACATATATCTACCTCCCGAAACCAATGCATGGCTCAGGATGGCAATCACCTGTGGGCGCGCAAATAACGGCATTCGATGATACGAATCTATCAAGCAACAACCCAAACTAAGGCGACGCCAAAGTCAAAAGACTTTTAATGCCCTGAGCTATTAGTGGGTGGCTTGATCGATCATCGATGTAATACCTCAAGTAAGAATAAATTTCGGCGACACAGTGCCAATTGCCGACAATGTCAATATACCAGATTAGCAGAAAAATTGCGATTGTCCAGCCGATGCTATCATTACACGCGATTAGCAAAAAAGGAACAATTTATGCCTCTTCACTACATCGATGGCAAGTTCACCAAAGGTGGTGGCACAGAAACAATCGAAGTCCTAAATCCTGCCACAGAGGAAGTCATCGACACAGTTCCACGTGGCACGGCGAAGGATGTGGATGCTGTAGTGAAAGCAGCCAAGGAAGCTTACAGAGAGTGGCGCAAAACACCGGCAAATGTGCGCGCACACCTCATGCATGAGGCGGCTGCAAAAATGCGCGAGCACAAGGACAAAATCGTGCATTTGCTTACGCTCGAGGAAGGCAAGCCGGTTCCGGAAAATGAAGAAGAGTTTGAGTGGTTGGTCAATACTTTTGATTATTATGCTGAATTAGGACGCCATGAGCGTGGGCGCGTTTTGCCCTCCGGTGAGTATTCGCAATTGAATTTGGTTTTGAAAGAACCTTATGGCGTTGTGGCATGCATTATTCCCTGGAATTATCCGCTTCTGCTGATGGCATGGAAAGTCGCTCCGGCGCTGGCTGCAGGAAATACTGTGATCATCAAACCCAGCGAAGTGACGCCACTTTCCACTGCGTATCTTGCAGAGCATTGCTGGGATCATTTTCCGCCCGGCGTGGTCAACATCATCAACGGTTTCGGAAAAGAGGTTGCCGAACCGCTTGTCCAACACATAGATGTACCGGTTATTGCATTCACCGGCAGCCTTGCTACCGGACAGCGCATTGCATCAATCGCAGCACCGATGATGAAAAAACTCCATTTGGAATTAGGCGGCAAAGACGCGTTTGTCATCTGCGATGACGCCGATCCGGAAATCGCAGCGCGCGCTCTGGCTTATGCAGCATTGACGAATGCCGGACAGGTTTGCACTTCATCAGAGCGAGTCTATCTGCCGAAAAACAAAGCAGCGAAATTCACCGAAGCTCTGGTTGCACACGTCAAAGAATTGAAACTTGGACCGGGACTGGACCCAACAACAGACATCGGCCC
>PNKB01000143.1 GCA_013997645.1 Cyanobacteria bacterium PR.3.49 | reverse complement strand
CGATCCAGTAAGCAATCTTGGGCCGAGCAGTGGTAGCGATGCGATTTTGAAATTCGGTTGCTGCCGGAGGAGGTGGAAGATTGGCGGGCACAATTGAAGTCGCCACCTTATCTGGTGCATCGGTGCGAGTCATGTTTTTTGCGTCGTTGAAGATGTTTTCCTTGCCGGTATACTCTTCTTTCGATGCCACCACGGGCAGTTTGTCTTCTGCGACTCCGATTGTCGAGTCTAGATGTGCGATGTTTTTGTCGATCCAGGAGCGAACGAATTTCAAATCATCCGATCTATACTGACCTTCTTCAAAAATCAGGTGCTCCGAGTTTTTGCTCAAAACAAGTTGGCGATTTGGTGTGCTGAGCCGCTCGAAAAGTTTCCAGGTTCCGGCAGGGCGGATGAGCTTGTCGTTTGTGCCCTGAATAAACAGCACGGGCGTGTTTTTCACCAAACCTGCCGCTTCCAGGTTTTTCGACATAAATCCATCCAGTTGCACGAACTCTTTCGGCGAAAAACTTGTGCGCATCAAAGGATCGTTCGTCCACTCGCTGCGCAGCTCTTCTTTCTGCGAAATCTTGTGTACCGCAGCCATGGCGACATTCGTCATCGGCTTGCTGTAACCGCCGAAGATCGTCTGAAGACCAGCTTTACCTGCGACTTTCCGCTCTTCCTCGCTCATGCCGAAACGATCGCGCGCCGGCACCGAAGAAATCAAACCGGAGATCAAATCCGGATAGTATGCGGCTGCACGCAATGCAACTGCGCCGCCCATTGATTCACCTAAAAGCACGACTGGAATACCGGGGTGCGTTTTGCGAATTTGCTGCAGCATCACTTTGATGTCCGCAAGGCTGCCGTCGAAATCAAGCTCTGTGTGCTTGCCGTTGGTTTTGCGTTCGCCAAAACCGCGCATGTCCAGCGCGTAAACGGCAATGCCGTCTTTGGCGATTGTTTTGCCAAAGGCCGCATAACAGCCCTTATGCAGGCTGAAACCGTGGAGGCAGAGAAGGGCGACTTTGGTTTGTACGCCTTCGGGCGGAAGCCACGAGATGAAGGGCGCATTATCTGCGGCGGCGACTGATGGAATGCGCAAGGTCTTCGAGCCCCACTCGTCCTCGGAGTCTCCGGGCAGTGACTTGGCACTGGAATTGGCTGCTGAGCCTGCTTTTGGGCGAACGGCCGCGGCGGCAGAGCCAGAACCGGAGCCGGGGCGTGAACCGGCGCGGACCGGGCTGGAAGCGCTACGTCCACGGGCAGAGACCGAGACTTTTGCCTTGCTCGTGCCTTGCGCACCGGCGGGCAAGGCGCAGTTCAACTGAACCAGACTGGCGCTGCCGAATCCGGCAAAGCTAGTGGCGACCAGCCCTGCCACTGCAGTAAAACTGGCGGAAACCCTGACGTATAGACGCTTGCTCACAGTTGGTACCTTCCGAAACCGGGGCAATCTGAGGCGAGGTCTAATTTTAGCGCAAGGCGGCTAATTTTGGACGGGCCGGTTTTTTCAGGTTTCGCAGCTGTTACTAGGGGAAGCGGTCGTTTTTGCCGGGCAAATGGTCGTTTTACCGGGCAAACTGCATAGCTCGCGGCGCCAGTGCCGGTCCCAGGACGCTCAGCGCCCGCGCGGCGGCGGGCAGCAAGGCTGGATTCGAAACGCAAATTCCCACGACTCCGATGACAAATGCCACTGCCAATGCGGTTTTTAGTGCTTCTTTAGCCTCGTCGGAAAGATCGAGGATATCCTCGGGATCGGGCAGCCAGTCGCCGCCGGGATTGCCTGGAGTGTCGCCGCCCGGATGCTTATCGCCGCCTTTGCCGCCCGGCAGAATCGGCTTAATAGGATTGATTTTGGCTAAATACCTTTCGCTGCCAACCTGCTTCATTCCTATGCTATCCAGCAAATCATCAGCATTGCTGAAGCCGAAATCGCGAAGTTGGGAAGTCGGCGTTTGTTTTATTCGCTCAATATCTTCCTTTGTAATCGTGAACTCAAGCGGTTTTTGCTCTGCTCCTGGTGCTCCCGAGATCCCTTCAAAATGTTCCAATTGTGCTGCCATGCTCGTTTCCTCTCTGCCTGTTGCCTGGTAGGCACAGAGTAATTCGGCGTCAGGTCCAAGCGCGGGCGTGAAACGGGCAATTTTGGGTCAGTAGGTTAATAGTGGTGGCAAAGCGCGCCACTGAAAAAAACTATTTTGAAGAGAGCCTGCCTTCCAAAAATGTCGACAGTTGCTGAAATGTTTCTCTCAGATCTTCGTAGCGTTCTTCCGCTTCAATCCATTCTTCGCCACTTACGTGCTCGCTCAATTCTCTGCAAAACTTACATATGGTTCGCGCGCCAACATCCGCGCTGGCCGAGTTCAACTCTTGCAAAATACGCAGGCTCTGAAATTTATCGTGCTCGGAGAAAAGGCTCTTAAGCGATCCGACATAATTTTCAGCGCTGGTCAAATAATTCCTCAAAAGTTTGCGGAAATTTTCATCGCCGAAATGTTCGAGTATTCGCTTCAGGTCTTCAGGGTCAAGCCACACGCCTTCGTAATGCGTAATCTCAACAATCGACTCATTGGATTTGGACTGCAGATTTCTCTTCAGCCAGTGATTGAGTTTTTCATACAAAAGCTGCCTGTCGATTGGCTTTGGAACGTGATCGTCCATGCCCGCATCAAGGCATTTTTGCTTGTCTGCGCTCGTAGTCAGCGCGGTGACCGCAATGATCGGCGTGTGCCCGCCGGAAACCTTTTCCATCTGCCGAATAATCTGCGTGGCCTCGAGCCCGTCCATTTTCGGCATGTGGACGTCCATGAGAATGAGGTTGTAATGGTTGTTCTTGACTGCCTCGACAGCCTCGCGACCGTTTTCAGCCGTGTCGCACTCAAATTTGAATGGGTCCAGCAGCAGCAGCAAAACCTTGACGTTGACCTTGTTGTCTTCCACAACAAGGATCCTGGTTGGCGGCGCTTTCTTGGAAGTCACTTCTGACATTTACTTTTTCCACTGAGACGTGCCAATTCTTATAGCAGATTTGGTATTGCCAAGTGTTTAATTCGTGGCATTGGCATACGTTGCGGTGTTGCTTTATATGAACGAATTTAACCGGCGATCGGGTTCCATTTGTGAGATTTTTGTGAAAGTTGAGGGCTGAAAGCGCCCGTATATACGGCTTTTCCGTCCAGAATCGGCAATTTATAAGATTGGGGCTACGACTATATGGGGTAACCGGCTATAAAGCGCCGGTAAAGCCCTCTAAGCTGCGGGAATCATATGGGAAATAACTTAAGTCAGATTTTTTCCGATGGCGTTGCATCGGATGGGAGTTTCACATGCTCACTACTAAAAACAGAAATAACGACGTCCTCTCCTTGCTTTTGACGGGCGCTCGCCTCATTGACCTGCCAACGCTCGAGCAGGGATACGCCGCTTCTGCGCGACTGAGCACCGCACTGCACAAAGTGTTGGTCATGCTAGGTCATGTAAGCCAATACAAAATGGATCGCGCGCTGGAAGCCGAGACGATGGTCAATCAGAATGAGATTTCGACGGAGCTTGCGATCAAAGCATTGCGAATTGCTGCAACTCAGCAGCTGACATTTCAACAAGCGCTGGACAGTCTTGGTGACGAGCACAAGAAAACCGGCAATATGCCGAGTGCGTCGAATGAAATTACTGATTTGCTGTTGGAAGCTGGAATTATCAATCTCGAACAGATCGGTCGCGCACTCAATACATCTTTGGAAACAGGCATGCAGATGGGGCGCGTGTTGGTTTTTCAGCGGGAAGTTCCGAGTCTCGTAATGAAGGCTGCGTTGACCTGCGCACTGCTGGTGCAGGAAGAAAAACTTGGAACGCTTTCTGCTATCAGCGCTATTCGTGCTGTTCGCAATACACTTTGGCCGATAGATCAGGTGCTCTATCAATACAACCTTTATAGAGAAGAGGCGGATCAGGGACCAAAACTTCACGAGCTTTTCTCGATGGCCGGATTCGTTTCTGAAAGTGATTTGATGGAATGCCTGGAAATCCATATTTTGCGCGGAAGGCAGATTGGACAAATCTTCATAGAACAAGGTCTTATCACGCACGAGATTTTAGATAATGCGCAACTGTTGATAAGCATGATTGATGGCAATTCCGTAAAAGCTTTTCACGCTGCCGAAGCTTTGAAAAACGCTTATATGAAGCAAGTTTCGATATATCAGGCATTAGGCGAACTGGACCCACCGGTGGTACCACTGCAAGAACCGTTTACCTTCCGGCAAATTCTCTGTGCTGGTGAACTTATCGATAGAGAGACTCTGGATGAGTTGATTGGTGAAGCACCGCTGACGACGCGTCAGGTAGCAAAGAAAGTGTTGTGCGCCGATTTGATTGACGATAAAGTTTGCACCACCGCATTGCGTTGCTGGTCATTAAACAAAGAAGGTTTTATTGCCAATCGCGCTTGCGTGGAAATACTCAAGCATTGCACCACATATGATGCCAATCTGGACGAGCAGCTTTCTGCTCGCGGACACTTCGTTCCGAATCGCATGCAATGGATCTGGAGATAATGACTACGTGACGCCATCTTTGATCCGCTGGTCAATGCCACCGCAAAGTTGAGTTCTTGATGTTGGGCGCTAATGCTTTGGCCTTCGCCCTCAGTGGCGCTGCTTCTTCGCTGCGTCCAGCTTTTTCTAGAAGTTTCGCATAGCGAATGTACACTGCGGCTGTGTTGTCGCTATTGTTTTTTGCTTCGATCAAAGCAACACTGTGTTTCATTGCAGCAATTGCTTGATCAAATTTTTTCTGCTCTGCATAAGCAAGGCAAAGCCTCTCCCAATTTCCGTATGAGTCAACGCATTGGGTCAGTTGAACGAGATATTTCTCCGCGAGATCGTATCGATTTTGCAACTCCCAGAATGAAATTACTTTTTCCAGTGGCAACTCCAATTTTGGAGAATTTGCAGGTAAAACAGACTGTTGGTCGGATAGATTTTTTTGCAGTATTTCTATACTCTGTTCCGGGTTTTTGTCAGGCACAACCACAGTTGCAGTATTTCTGTTGCAGCACGCGAGCAGCAATATGCAACTCAGAAGAGTCGTGCTGGAAAACAAAAATCTACTCATTGCTGCCAACTGTTCTGACCCGGAAGAAAATCAAATTACAGCTCTTTCAATGTCTTCTGTAAATCAACGAGATGATTATTGAAAATCTCTTTGGCCACATCCAGTAAGCGAAAAACAGTCGGATCGCTGCAAGAATAATAGATATTATTTCCCTGCTTCCTTCCTACTACCAGGTTTTTTGCGCGCAGAACAGAAAGCTGCTGCGATACATTAGGAAGCTCGACGTCCAATCTTTCCCTGATTTCCGATACCGTTAATTCTTCAGCGCGCAACTCATCGAGGATGCGAATTCTAAGTGGATTCGCAAGGGCTTTAAAAAATTCCGCTTTGAAGTTGACTAGTTTTTCGGTCATAACAGGATTGGTGGTTTACCCAACCATAGTACTCTATTCTATGGAAGAGTTCTTATCAATTCGTTTGGCACTGTACCGTTCGTTGCTTGTTCATCCTGCGTCTGCGACAACCAGCTCGGAATATAGAGCTTGCTGTCGTGAAGGCAGACAAACAATGGTGCGATAACTAATTTGCGAAACACACTGCGCAAGCGCAAATATTCTTCATGCAGGGCTTCCAACTCATCACTAATGGCATGACGAGTAACCTGCTTTTTGACGTATTCTTCGGCAGCTTCTTTTTCCCAGCCCTGGTCCATGAAAGCCTGCACTACTAGTGGTGCTTTCTCGTAGACCTTCGACATTCCACAATCATTGTGTCCGATGATAATCAAATAGCGAACACCCTGTGAAAGCGTGTATCCAACGCTGAACTCGGAGCCAATCACGCGCCCACTGGCACGTCTTATGACATATGCATACATTTTAGGAATTGGCAGTGAATAGCGAAATTCGATGCATGTAGCAATCAGCAACTCGACTTTGCCCGTTGCAGCAATCGGCCAACCAAAATTCTGAGCCATCATGAAGGACTCAATCGGTGTGTCTTTCCAAGTTTCTGGAATATCTTCTCTGGAGTGAACTTCTCTCAGCAAATCACGATATTTGTCGTCAGCTCTTACCGGCGGTGGAATGTTCATGTACTGTCCTCTTCCTCGGCGAGCTGAAATCAGTCGCTATTGCTAGTTCTTAGCCGCATTATAGCCAGCGGTAACTTTTAATAAGCTTGCTGTTTCAAGCTTCCGGCCTGCATTTCTTACAAATCCGCCCGGATTAAGTAAGGCAAAGGGTGCGCCGGTTTGGTTTGTGCCGATTTGTAACGCTATTCAAGCAATTGCATAATTTCGCAATTACTTTACATCATAATGAATTCTGAAACCTTCGTGAAAGCTAGGGCTACTGGCACTGGGCAGGTTCAAGAAATGGCGACCTTCGGAGTTCTGGCTCTCCTTTTGAGTTTAATCAGCCTAGCGCTGGTATTGGGACACAGAAAGCAGCTAAAGTCCGCCATTCCAGCCGCCCTGACTCTGATTTCTGCGCTGGCTTCAACTGTTTTATTGATCTTGAGTTGGGGACATGACCTCGGTTGGCAGTCGCAAACGCCTTTTTGGCTGGGCATTTTTCCACTTACGTTCAAGATTGACAGCCTGTCCAGACTTTACTTGACTCTTCTCAGTGTCATTGTTTGCGCAGTCAGTATTTTCTCGCCCGGTTACCTGTCACATATCGCGGCAAAGATCCATGCCGGACAATATTGGGCCTGCTTTCTAGTCTTCATTGCTTCGATGTATGCGGTAATCGCCAGTGCCGATGCGATAACCTTCCTTGTCGCCTGGGAGTTAATGTCACTTGCATCAATTGCATTGGTGGCTACTGATCATTCGCACCAGTCCGTTCAGAAGTCAGCCTTTATATATTTAGGTGCAACTAGAGTGTCCAGTGCTCTTTTGGCTGGCGGCTTTCTCTGGATGCATGCGATTAGCCGAAGCTGGAGCTTTCATGACTGGATATTCAATGATCCCGTCACTTATCTTCCTGCTTTGCTTATTCTCATTGGCCTCTGCATAAAGGCGGGCATTTGGCCCTTTCACATCTGGTTGCCTTATGCCCATCCGGCCGCACCAGCAACGGTATCAGCGATCATGAGCGGCTTTATGATCAAAGTCGCTGTATACGCTCTGATTCGCATTCTTGTTTTTGGCGCACTCAACTCGACATTGATCATCGCACTTGCTTTTACCTTAGCCGTGGTGTCGACCTTCTGGGGGGTACTTTTTGCTCTAGTTCAAAATGACTTGAAGAAATTGCTGGCGTATTCGAGCATTGAAAACGTCGGACTAATTGTGATGGCAATTGCACTGTCTCTGTATGCTCGCCAGGCTTCGCTGGCAACAATCGCTGATCTGGCAATCATCGCTGCAATCTTCCACTCATGGAATCACGGACTGTTCAAATGCCTGCTTTTTCTATCGGTTGGCGCTGTTGATTCCCAGGCGCACACCAGAGATTTGCGTCATTTGGGTGGTCTGGCAAAACGCATGCCCTGGACAATGGCGTTTTTCTTTGCGGGCAGTTTTGCAATATGTTCGATTCCGCCTCTAAACGGATTTTCAAGCAAGTTCCTAATTTACGAAAGTCTCTTCAAGAACGTTCTTCAATGTCCGACTTTCACTGAAAAAGGACTTTCGCTGGCAGTCATATGTTTGCTGTCTGCAGTCGGCGCATTGGCGATCGCAGTTTTTGTGAAAGCCATGGGAGTAGGTTTTCTCGGCGTCGCTCGCAGTAAAGCAGTGCATCATGCAGAAGAGGCTGGCTGGGGAATGCTTTTGGCCCAAGCTTGCCTGGTTATCTTGTGCGTTGTTTCCGGTGTAAATGCTGATGCTGCCTCGAGGCTGATCGCCGACTCCCTAACATCTGCTGGTTTGAAAGTCGATTACACCATCTCAAGTGTATTGCCGACCGGAACAACTGCAGTACTTTTAGCAGCACTTAGCGCTCTTACTTATCTTCTGTTTTTGAAGGCATCAAAGGTCACGAATTATAGAACTTGGGATTGTGGCTTCGGAACTCTTTCACCAAAAACTCAAGTCAGCGCGGACTCATTCGCGCAGCCCTTAGCGCGTATTTTTAGACCGTTTCTGAGGTATGAGAATTCCGCCAGGTTCGAAGGGCAGGATCGCAGGCACTTTCCAGAAGTGGTCACCGTCCAAACTCAAATTGTTTCCATTCTGGAAAATCGTGTCTATTTGCCGGGCTTAGCTTTGATCGGTGGGCTTGCTAGATTGCTTGCTCGCTTGCAGGCCGGCAGTATTCATCTATATCTTCTTTATGTTTGCGCAACGCTTTGTCTGCTGCTCTTTCTGGGGATGGCTCAGTGACTTCGCTATACCACTGGATATTCTTTCTCTTGAGCGTGGCGTTACTTCCAGTACTGGTGCTCGGCACTATTCGAAAAACAAAAGCGAGGCTGCAAAACAGAATTGGACCGCCCCTGTGGCAGCCGTTTTACGATCTCGTAAAATTGGCACATAAGGGTGAAACTCTGAGCCTTACCATGTGTGGTGTTTTCAGGCTTTCATCGATTGTGGTTTTTGCAGACATTCTTGTTCTTGCCTGGCTTACTCCCTGGCTTTGTTTTAAACCATGGGCACCAGAGGCAAACATCTTCATGCTGGTGTATTTATTTGCTCTTGCTCGCATGTTTACTCTTCTGGGCTCACTCGACTCCGGCTCCGCATTCGGTGCCTTTAGCGCGAGTCGGGAGGCTACTCTGGGGCTTCTAGTCGAGCCGGCAGTTTTGCTTGCCCTGGTCGCGCTCGGTATCTTTTTTGGCAGCAGCGATCTTCGGGTAATTTTTTCGCTTTCTTCTGTTTCGACATTCGTAAGCTCTGCGATCTGGATTGCAGCAGGTCTGGCAATATTTTTCTCCAGCCTGGTTGAATTGTCGCGCATGCCTGTTGATGATCCGACGACACACCTGGAATTGACGATGATTCACGAAGCGATGATTCTCGAAGCTTCCGGGCGTAATCTTGCCCTCATAGAATTTGCTCATGCCTTAAAAATGTGCATTTTGTTCGGACTTGCTTCACAGTGTTTTTTGCGGGCAATTCCGCAATTTAGCACGTTCAATATATATGCACAGGCAGGACTGAACATTGCCGGGCTGTTGGGACTGGCAATGTTTGTCGGCTTGTTGGAGAGCCTGACAGTCAAACTTCAATGGCGAAAAGTGCCGGAATTTATCGCCTATATTCTGAGCTTAAGTCTCATCGCCTCTTTTACGGCAATAGGAATTGGTGCAATCAAATGACAATTACAGCAACAGAAATTTGCGTTTTGACTGCAGCTCTTCTTGCGTGCCTTATGGTCGGTTCATTGCATTTAAGAGTAAATCTATGGCTGTATTCATTGTCGACACTTTGCATTGCTGCTGCCACAGCAACATCCGCGCTCGAACATTCGGAGATGGGGCCGATCTTTATTGCGATTCTAATCGCTCTTCTCAAATCTGTTGCCATTCCCAAATTCTTTTCGTGGGCGATCGATAAATTACACGTGCAAAGAGATTTAGGCGCAATGGTTACGCCTCCTCTGGCAATGCATGCAGCCATACTGCTCTTTGCTTTGAGTTTTATTTTGACAAAAGAAATTCCTTCTCCTGCAGGTTCCGTCAATGGATGGTTTGGAGCAGCGGGCGGAATTTCACTTGTCTTTACCGGCTTGTTGCTAATGCTCACCCGCAGGTTGGCTATTAGTCAGATTTTTGGATTTCTGGTAATTGAAAATGGAATCTATATTTTTGCTCTCACTCAAACGAATGGTATGCCCTTGATTGTCGAAATGGGTGTTCTGCTTGATGTGCTTGTAGGCGTTATGGTCTCCGGACTGTTGCTGTTCAAAATTCAAAAAAGTTTTGAGCACATCGACGTCGCCCAGTTAACTCAGCTCAAAGAATACTAGAGGGCTTGTTCAGTGAATTTCCTAGTCGCTCTAACAGCCATTCCACTGACATCAGTCGTTTTGTCTTTGACGAAATTGAAAGTCGAGCAGCTCAGAGTCGTCATTCCGATGTTGACATGGCTACAGCTTGTGATTTTGACCTTTCTTTCCTGGCCGGCTCTTCTGAGCAACACGTCCGTTCTGACTTTTAGTGTTGACTTTTCCATCGACAAAATCGGCGCATGTTTTTTACTATTGACCAATTTCATTGCAGCCTCATCAATTACTCATTCGGCCTGGTTTTTTGCCAATGAAAAATTGCTCGGCAGGGGCGAAGAACCACAGCATGAAAAACTCTTTTACGTTGCATGCGCATTATTCGTAACCGCCATGAGTTTCGTTTTTCTCACGGACAATCTTGGTCTTTTATGGGTATCGATTGAAGCAACTACTTTGTTCTCCGCCGCTCTTGTCTATTTTTCTCGGGACAAACATTCGCTTGAAGCCACCTGGAAATATCTCATTGTTTGCTCCGTCGGCATCGCTTTTGCGCTACTGGGCATCATTCTGATTTTTGCTTCCAGCCAACATGGAGCAATTCCGGGCGGGTCGATGAGTATCAGGCTATTGGTTGAGCATGCAAAGGAATTGCAGCCGAAATTGCTACAGCTGGGTTATATATTCTGTCTGCTTGGATTTGGAACAAAAGCGGGCGTTTTTCCGCTGCATACCTGGCTTCCTGATGCTCACTCGGAGGCACCGGCTCCGGCTTCGGCATTGCTCTCCGGTGCACTGCTCAATTGCGCTCTATTTGCAATTTGTCAGGTGACAGCGATTCTCAAAGTTAGCGAGCATGCATTACTTGCCACTTCTCTTCCTGTCATCTGGGGCGCTTTGACTGCACTTGCCGCCAGCTTTTTTCTCATTCATCAGTTTGGCATAAAGAGACTGTGGGCTTATTCGAGTGTCGAAAATGTAGGAATAATGTTGTTTGCCATCGGATTGGGTTCCGCCCCGCTATTTTTTTTCCAGGCACTCAATCACAGCCTCGCTAAAGTTGCACTGTTTCTTTTGTCCGGAAATATTATTCAAAGTGCGGGCACGAAAGATCTCAGTCACATAAGAGGCATACTGCAAGTATCCCCGTCTTGGGGCATAACATTTGCTGCTGCTGCTGCCGCTGTCACAGGTATGCCCCCTTTCGGCGGCTTCGTTGCAGAGTGGATGATCCTCTCTCAATGTGAAAATCTTACACAGGGCATTGCGGCCGGGGTGCTGCTCTTTGCTCTGGCGCTGAGCTTCATTGCCGTCAGTCTTCATGTGGGCCGAATTCTCTGGGGAAAGCCAAAGCATCAAACGGTCGTCCACCCGACATTCGCCTCAACCATTATTCCTTTGCTTCTCTGCATCTTTTCCTTGCTCGCCGGTATCACCTGTCTGCCGATGTTTTTCCTGAACCAACCATGAATATTGACATAACACCGATTGACTGTGAACTCAGACAAGACGCGCTCGTGTCATGGCTCAATCAGCCGGGCAAGCGTCTTGGTTTGATAACATCCATTGATGGCAGCCAGATTGTGACCTTGCTCCTTGATACCACGGAGAATACCGCAACGCTCTGGGAGTCGCAGTTGTCGGAACACAGATACAGTTCGCTGACACCTCGAATAACGCAGGCTCACTGGATGGAGCGCACCATGTGGGACATGTTTGGACTTGAGCCCGTCAATCATCCAAGATTGAAACATAATCTGTTGCACGAGCCGTACGATGAGAAGCTCTGCCCGTTAAACCCAGAGGGACAAGTTTCGGCTCCAGATGGACACAGGCAATATCATTCTCTAGAAGTGAAAGGCGATGGTATTTACGAAATACCTGTTGGTCCGATTCATGCCGGCATAATCGAACCCGGTCACTTTCATTTTAGTTGTCTTGGAGAAATAATTTTCAACCTTGAAATTCGTCTGGGCTATGTTCACAGGGGTGTTGAAAAACGCCTGGCGGAAATGAACTGGCAAAAACAGCGATTTCTCGTCGAGGCGGCGGCCAGTGACAGCGCTGCTGCTTATGCACTTGCGCACGCAGTTGCACTGGAGAATATTGCTGATTTGGCTGTCCCTGAGAAAGCGCAACATCTCAGATCTCTTGCGCTGGAGATTGAAAGAGTCGCAATGCACATCAGCGATCTGACTGGACTTGCGGCTGACATTGGTTTTCTCGCCATATCTTCCTCACTTGGACGACTGCGCGGCGCCAGCTTGGGTATGGCTGATTTAGTCTCCGGCAATCGATTTTTCAGAGGTTTTATCTGTCCGGGCGGCGTGATACAAGACCCTGACCATCGTCTTTCAAAACTGCAGGCTGCTGCTAAAGCGCTAAAGAAGGAATTAGAACCCGTAATAAAATCTTTTCTTGCGAATCAAGTTGTTCTCGACAGGATGGAGAAAACTGGCAAAGTTTCCGAAAGATTGGCTAGAGATTTTGGTCTTGTTGGAGTGGCTGGACGAGCTTCCAATCAAGCTTATGATGCTCGTCATCATTTTGCTGCAGGAGTTTATCCTCTGCTCAAACCACAAATGGCGATCGAGACAAACGGCGATGTTTTTTGTCGAGCGAAGATTCGAGTGGTCGAACTTATCGAAAGCCTGAGTTTTATAGACATGTTGCTCGAGACCATGCCGGCGGGCCCGATCAGCACAAGCATTCCTGCGACGCTTCCAGCAAATGCGGTCGGCCTCGGCATCGTTGAAGGTCACAGAGGAGAATTGATTCATCTCGTTTTTACTGACGGGCATGGCAATTGCAAGCGTTATGCGATCAAAGACCCCAGCATAAACAACTGGACCGCACTTGCGATCGCAGCAAGGAACAATCTCGTCTCGGACTTTCCGCTCTGCAATAAGAGTTTTAGTTTGTCGTACAGCGGTCACGATCTCTAAGGTGCAACAGTGCTCAGACTTCTAGGCTATCTTCTAAAAAACGGCGTAGTCACCAACAGCGACTACTGCCCACCTCTGGGCGATGGAGTGATCGGATTGCCAAAGCTTACCTCCGATAACTGCGTGGGCAGTGAGTGCTCCCAGTGCGCAGACATCTGTCCGACTGAAGCCATCTCCATTGGGGATGGCACCGAGAATGCAAATTTGGAGCTGGACCTTGGTAAGTGCATTGGTTGTGCAATGTGTGTAAGGGTTTGTCCCGAAGAGACCATTAGCAACAACACGAATACAATGACTGCTACCCAAAACAGAAAAGACCTCGTGCTTTCGACCGCGGACACTCAAGAGAATAAAGTAATTAATGAGAGTCGCACTCCGTTTGCCCGTTCCATTGCCTGCCGCGTGGTGTCCACAGGATGCAGTGCTTGCGATCTGGAGTTGAGCGCAGCGTCAAACAGTATTTTTGACATGGAAAGATTTGGCATACATGTTGTTGCCTCTCCTCGATTTGCTGATGTTTTGCTTGTTACGGGGCCGGTACCGAAAGCCATGCACGAAGCGCTCAAGTCCTGCTATGAGGCGATGGCCGAGCCGAAGAAAGTCATAGCTGTCGGCACGTGCGCAATTTCTGGAGGATTGCACAGGGGTGGATACGCGCAAGCAAATGGAATTGCCGATTTGCTGCCGGTTGATGTTTATATCCCTGGTTGTCCGCCGCATCCCTGGAGCATCATCGACGGAATTCGAAAGGTCATGCGCTGAGGTTAAAAGAATCGAGAAACACCTTAGGTGTCCCTTTCACAAGCCTTACAATGTCAAGCGAATTGACGTTTGCTTAATAACCCTTGGTAAATTTGCTTTTGGGGCTCCGTCCTGATTCTGAGAGCCTCGACCTGTTTTACCTGCCGGTCGCTTCGGTTGTTACTTTAACGGCTATGTTGTAACCTGCCCTCTAGAAAACTTACCAGGAGTATGTGCGGGAGCTTTAGCAGTGAAAAAACTAGTAAAAGGTCTTCACCAATTTCAGACTCAAATATTTCTTTCCCAAAAAGAACTTTTTGATCGGCTCTCCAAAGGACAGTCACCGGATGCCTTGTTTATCACGTGCTCTGATTCGAGAATCAGTCCCAATTTGATAACGCAGACGGAGCCCGGCGAACTCTTCATTTTGCGCAACGCAGGCAATATAGTGCCTGCTTATGGAGCATCAAATGGTGGTGAGGGTGCAACAGTTGAATTTGCCGTCAATGGTCTTGGAGTGAAGGACATTATCGTATGCGGTCACTCGCTTTGCGGCGCGATGAATGCATTGTTGCACCCGGAAAAACTGGAAAACCTGCCCCTTCTCGCTTCGTGGCTGTCTCATGCAGAAGCCACAAGGAGAATAGCGATTGAGAATTACAAAAACTTACCTGGCGAAGACTTGCAAAACATTGCAGTGCAAGAGAACGTTTTAGTTCAATTGGAAAATCTGAGAACACACCCTGCAGTAGCGGCGAAAATATCGCGTGGTGAGCTAAACTTGCATGCTTGGGTATACAAGATCGAGACTGGAACTGTTTTCTATTACGATTCGAAAGAAGGGCAGTTCGAGCAGCTCACTCAGTACTCTCAGCTTGAAGATCAAAACCCTCCGCGGTTTGCATTTGAGCGCCTCATTTAGTCTAAGTTCGCCGGCGGCAACTTTGCGGCAACATTGAATCAATATATTGGTGCGGATTACCTCGTTTCTAGGATACTCCGTGGCTGATACTACTTACGAACCTCCGGTGGTTCCGCAAAAACCGGGCGAGTCCGTCGCTGTCGAAACCGATGAAGCTGAGCAGCAGGGCGGCAACAGCTCTTCCAGCCCCTGGAACGCTCTTGACCTTTTGTCCCAAGCCGCCAAAGTCATGAAGCCGTCCGGCGAAACAGCTGGACCGGTAGAGCAAGCGGGACGGGTCGCTGAGCCTGCGGGCCAATTGGATTTTTCGCCCGGGCGCAGGATTGCCGACAACCCGATGGTCGAGAAGACAATCCGCAAGATAAAGGATTCGTCCGACCCGGTGCTTGAAGTGGTCAACATGATTGCGGGGGGGTTGGACAATGTCAGGTCTGCGAGCGCATACAAAGCTGCAGGTGGTGGCTTCGGATTGATGATGTCGCGCGATCACGCGACTTGCGACAAGATGGTGAATAAGTCAATCGGTGCATTCAGCGCGGGACCTACCACGATGGACACAGATGTCAGCTTGCGGGCCCTGCTGTATCCAGACGGTCGCGGTGGTACAGCTATGCAATTGACCGATTGACTTAGATCGGAAGAG
>PNKB01000142.1 GCA_013997645.1 Cyanobacteria bacterium PR.3.49 | reverse complement strand
ATTGACGCCTCGCCCTATCATCGTGCGTATTCCGCGCTCCCACTGAACTGGGCGGCTAAGATGCTCAACCAGCTCATGTTTCATTGCCTCGCTGGAATTTGGCAAAATTTCACCATCCACATTGTTTATTACGTATGCGGTAGGAGACTTCCACGGGCGATCAGCAAGAAAGTCGGCATACGCTTTCATGGAGCCTTTAAGAAGTGGGCAATGCCAGGCTCCCCCAACTGGCAGCTCTATCAACTTTTTGGGGTTTAAACATTGTGCTCTCAACATGGCTTCTTTAATTGCGGACTTTTCCCCGGCAAGTGAATACTGCCCAGCGCAATTGAAATTGCTTATCCAAAGTTGATAACCGTCAGTCTTAAGCTCACCAACCAATTCCTCGACTTTTGCCGGCATGACGCCGGCAATGGCCAGCATCGACCCCTGCACGTTCTGGAAACAACTATCCATAAGCCGGCAGCGAACTGAAATCACTTGCACAAGTTCATAAAAATCAAAACAGCCGGCAGCGTGCAGTGCCATATACTGACCAACGCTATAACCGGCATAAAAATTACAAGAGGGCAATTTGCTTTCACGAAAGCGCTCGAGAGCCAGCTTAGAGGAAAGAAGTGTAAGTATCGAACTCAATAAATTAGTATTGATTTTGGTGGCATCAGCTTGAATTTTTTCAATGGGAGAAAATCCAAGCACTTCACACACGGGTTGGTAATACTCAGAAAAGTCCGCCATCTTTTTATACTGATCTAGCATTTGGGCGCAGTGCGCTCCTTGTCCCGGAAAGAGCAGGGCATAAGGCTCTTTAACGCTTGTCTCGTTCACTTGAGGAGATCCTGCAAAACCAGTTGCCGGTACAAATATTTTTCGACTGCATCATTACCTGCTTTGGAAAAATGCACCACAACGTAAAAGTTGTTGTTACCTTCTTTCTCTAGACGATCGAATTCTGGATTAAAGTCAATGAAATTGAGCTTTTGCCTTTGCGCTATGCTCTCGAATATTTCCCTTTCGGCGGGATCCCGATACTTTGCTGAGGCAGGAAGGTAAGCAAGTACAAACTTGCAATCAGCCTTTTGGCAGTCGTTTTTCGCCGCTTTAAGAACGGCTTCAGCAACACGGCCCAGAAAAACCATTTCAGGCCTGAATTTAGAGTTGCGATTGTTTGAGAGTTTCTTTTCTGTGTCGTTTTTGGCCGTTTGCTCAACGCTAAATTCACCACTCCAAAGTTTGCGCAGATGAATTACAGTTGCGTCGTAAAACTCATCTATGGATAGCACGCACCGGCCTGCCAATCCCCAGAGGCGACTGTTGCGACGCAGCCAATGGCTATTTTTAGTGCGAATTCCGTCTGCAGATGCCAACCACATCTTCTGTTTATTGTGGTCTTCGAAAAGCGTGCCGTCGGGCAGGACGCCGAACAGCGGAGGAGAATGTAGAAACCCAGTCTTCAAAGTTGGTCCCATGAACAGCAATGAATTCGGTCGTGCCGTAAAAATGACAAGATCCGGTTTAAACTGCAGAGCTTTGTGCTTAAGCCGCAAGTATTCTTGCCCAAGACTGTATGCTGAAACAGCGAAATTCAGCACTTCGTATTTAACCGGTGAATTTCCTTTGTTCAGGCGTTTCTCGAGAAGCTGGCAATATGTCTTATCGAGATCAACCTGTTTTCCTTCCGTTAGGGAGCACCCCAAAACTGCAATCCTGTAAGTGTTGGCTGGCTTGGCAACAGTTCTTTCAACATCTCGCATGCCTAAAGAATTGATGGTAGAACGCGAATACCCCTCCGTTCTATAAGTGAAGGTTCTGCCAGGCATCAAGGTCCAGCCTGTCTTCTCATCAATTTCCAGGACTTCCTCATCAGCAACGCCTGCCAGAGACAAAATTGGCTCGAGCAAGATAAGACCGCCGATGAGGAAAACAATAAACTGGGCGATAAGCAGCCATTTTGAATCGGTTCGTCTGACTCGAGCGCGGGTTGATTCAATGTGTCCCTTAGCAAACGTAGCCTGGCTCATAATCATCCCCTCAGAATTGAAAGTAAATGAAGGGATTGGCAAAAGAAGGTGCAAATGCGATCGAAGCCACGAAAATACATATATAAAGAGCCGCTTTGCGGGCGGAGTTAGCTGAAAGAAATTCCTTAATAGGGCGCAATGCGGCAAGAGGAAGCCAGGAAATTTCTACAAAGACAAGTCCCCAGATCGCATACAAAATAAGTGGCACCACTACTGGTGATTCTAAGGCTCGTACCGACAGATCGACAGCAGACCTGCAAGGCGTAAGCATCGTAATAAGTAAATGGAACGCATCTGGCACTGACCTTGCAAGAAACAGCGTCTGGGCAATCAGCACTAAAAGAAAGGTTCCTAAACAAGCTACCGGCACCATCCAAGACTGGGCATGAATTTGCCTGAGCGCTGAGGAGGCTTTCACCATCTGCAGATATTCGCGCGTCGCCACCAAAATCAGACCGTGCGCAAAACCCCAGGCAACAAAGTGCCATGCCGCCCCGTGCCACAGTCCACATGCAGACATCGTCACCACGGTAGCCAGGTTAAATCGAAGACGTGAAGCACGAAAACCGGTCATCGGCAACTGTACATAGTCACGCAACCAAGTGGACAGAGTGATATGCCAACGCTGCCAAAACTCAATCAAATTCTTTGAAGCAATGTATGGCAGGTCAAAATTATTTGGTATTTGAAAACCCAGTAGCCTTGCTGATCCAATCCCCATATCCGTATAACCGGAAAAATCAAAATAAACCTGCCAGACAAAAACCACCATCAATACCCAGGCATCCAGCGTGCCCAGACTGTGCCAGTTATTCATGCCGACAGATGTAATAGAGGCCAGATTGTCGGCGAGAGCCACCTTTTTAAACAAGCCTCGGACAATCAGTCCACAGCCTGCCGAAACATCTTCTTGGCTTAATGTCTTACGCTCGCTTAGTTGTTCGGCAAATTGTTGGTATCGCTTGATAGGACCAGAAATTTGCGACGGGAAAAAAGACGAAAACAAAGCAAAATCCAGAGGGTTTTTAATCGGTCTGCCGCCTCTGTGCACATCAATGCAATAGTGAATGAATTCAAAAGCGAAAAAAGATATGCCTAACGGCAGAATGATGGTTGAAACGTGATTATCGTGAAAAGCCGTGAAATTGAATGCTTTTTGAGCGGGCGAAATAAGTGTGAAAAAAGATCGGCAAAGAAACTCAGCGTATTTGTAATAGGCAAGTATAAGCAGATTGAAGGACAGAGCCAGCCACAGAAGGATCTTCTGCCCGCGATATCTATCTATGAAAAGGGCGGCAAAATAGTTGAACAGGGTCATCGCCAACAACAAAAGTCCATAAGCAGGCAGCCAGCTCATGTAAAAGATGTAGCTGGCAATTAACAGGACAACCTTTCGCAGACTGCCACTAGTTAGCCAGTAAGCGAAGAAAACTACCGGTAAAAAAAACAGATAGTTGAGGCTGCTGAAGACCATGAAAACGAGACGCAGGGAAATTAATTGTAGTCAATTGACCACATACTACCAACGATGCATATTGACTACCTGTAATTGGTCTAATAGCATTAGTTGCCGTTCAAGCCGCAGATTCCAATTTTGTGCGAACAAGGTGCGCGACATTGGCGAAAGTATTTAAATTGCCGGAAACAAGCTCTTCGTCGCTGAACAGAATCTGAAACTCAGTCTCGAGAAACTTGATTAATTCAATGTATCCATATGAGTCTAGGTATCCCTGTTTGAATAAATCAGTATCACTGTGCGCCTGAGAGATATCGAGGAGTGAGTTGCCGGACAGGAAGTCACGCACCTTTGTCTCTATCGATTCGACACTTTGAATATGAGCTTTATTCAACTTGATCACGTGGTTTCCACAAAGTAAGAATTATAATAAAAGAGCCTCTTAGCGTGCCTGAAAAAATCATCACTTCCCATGACAATTAATGAAATTTGCCAGTGCGTGAGAATTTTTTGCAATGTCGTCGATCATTGAAACTTATTCAAGACTTGCGCAAGAGTATGAAAGCCCGGAAAACCTCAACTCTTGCTGGGGCAAAATGACCAAGCACTGTGTTGGTCTGACACGTATTGACGACAACACGCAATTAGCCGTTGAGATTGGATGCGGTCCGGGAATCGAATTGACTGAGCTGGCCGCTGCACATCCCAGTACGAATTTCATCGGCATAGAGCCTGCACAAGAATTGCGCAACAGCGCCACAGCGAGAATATCCGACTTGTCGAATGCGCGCGTCATGGACGGGCGCTTCGAACAGTTGCCTCTGGCAAATCACTGCGCTGACTATATCTTTAGTATTTTGGCTTTTCACTGGACAACAGATCTTCCGGGCTCCGCCAAAGAGTTGAGCCGGGTATTGAAACCCGATGGCCAGATGGATTTGCTGTTCATCGGCAGACACAACGGCAATGAGTTTATTAAACAGACTTCACCGATTTACCAAAGGTTGATTCCTCTGCGCACGCTTATGGAATCGGTCTCTATGCGACAGCAAATGACGGTGGAAGCTGCAGATCAACTATTCCGCCCCGTGTTTGAAGATCGACTTTCAGTCACCGAGTCGTATCACACCTATTTCGACACACTGGATGGGCACTGGAGCTGGTGGTGCAGAATCGAAGGTCAATTCATCAATATCGAGCCCGAAATTAAGGCTGATTGCGACCGCGAGGTGAAGTCAGCGATTGCTGACCTTGAGACCGTAAATGGCATTCCTTACACCATTCATCTGCTGCATGTGAGCGTGAAAAGTTAGACCGCATCAAAATAAAAATGCCGCCCCGAAAGTAGGGCGGCATCACAGAATTTCATCAAATCAATTGATGTCTCTAGTTGTTTGCGTGCAGTTTTTTTATCTCTTCGGTCAGTTTGGGCACCACATCAAGGCAATCTCCAACAATGCCGTAAGTGGCGTGCTTGAAGATTTCTGCGTCCGGATTATTGTTGATGGCAACAATCACCTTTGATGAGTTCATGCCGGCCAGATGCTGGATGGCTCCTGAGATTCCGCAAGCAATGTAGAGCTGCGGACTGACGGTCTTGCCTGTTTGCCCTACTTGGTGTTGATGGTCGATCCAACCGGCGTCGACTACAGCTCTAGAGGCACCAAGAGCGGCACCAAGCGCATCGCAAAGATTTTGCAGAACCGGCCAATTTTCCGGTCCTTTGATGCCCCGACCACCCGAGACAATGATTGAAGCTTCACTCAATTCGATTTTATTGCCAGCCGAAGCATGAGTTTCGGTCACTCTGGCTTTGATGTCGCCGGCTGCAACTTGCAGATCTTCAATCGGGCAGTTGACGTTGTTGCTGCTTTCTTGCACAGCGAAAACGTTCGGTCTTAATGTCATGAAAGCCAGCGGTGAATTGAATTCGAATACCGTATATGCCTTGCCGGAAAACTGCGGACGCCTAGCCAAAAGGTTGTTTCCTTCGGACTCGAAATCAGTCACATCTGATACGCACGGAGCATCCAGCCTTGCTGCTACCCGCGCAATCAAATCTTTGGCCATGCTGGTGTTGGCTGCAAATACATATTTGGGAGATACGGATTTGACGCCTTCGGCAAGCGCATTTGCATATGCGTCTGTCGAGTAATTTTCGAAGTCGGCGCCGTCAACCACGAGCACTTTGTGCGGGTGGTATTTCGGCAATGTGCCTGCCAGCGACTTAACATCTTTGCCGACAATGAGTGCGGTGACATTGCCGCCTGCCGTCTTGGCTTGTTTGTAAGCTTCAGAAAGTGCTTCCAGACTCGCTTTGCGAATCTTTCCTTGCCTCTGTTCGATGAAAACCAGAATTCCCTCTGCCATCTTTCTATCTCCTGAATATCTCTAAGTGAGTGATGAAAAAACTTTTGTCGAGCAGCGAGCTCAGCTTTAGATGACGCGCGCTTCGGTTTTCAAAAGCTCTACAAGTTGCTTCACTTGAGCATCTGCATCGCCATCGAGCTTGCGGCCAAGCGGTCTTTCTTTCGGCAATGCCATCTCTTTGACTTTCACCTTGCGGCTTTCGACAGTAAATTGTCCCTTCACTCCAAGAGCTTCGGCATTCTTCACTGCAATTTCTTTGCGGCGGGCGGCCATGACGCCCTTTATTGATGGATAGCGCGGTTCATTGAGACCTTTTTGGGTGCTGAATACTGCCGGCAAAGTTCCTTCGACGAATTCGTGGGCACCTTCGATTTCTCGCTCAGCCTTGAATTTATTGCCGTCGATTTCCAGCTTGACGATGATCGATGCTTGCGCCATGTTGAGCAGTTCGGCGAGCATTACTGGCACCTGATTGTTGTCTCCGCCGACGCCTTGCTGTCCGCAGAAAATTGCATCATAGCCGCCGTCCTTGAGAGCGGCTGCCAATACTTTTGCAGTGCTGAGCGGGTCAAGACCAGCAAACTCTTCGTCATTGATATGCACAGCCGAGTCAATCCCGCGTGCCAGGCTGTCGCGCAAGACATCTGTTGCTTCAGCGCCACCGACCGAGAATACGGTGGTTTCGCCGCCGTTTTTCTCTTTCAATTTGAGTGCTTCCTCGATGGCAAATTCATCGTAGGGGCTCGTAATGATGCGCACACCATTGAAATCAATGTTTTTCTTATCGCCGGCAATGGCGATTTTAGATTCCGTATCGGGAACCGCTTTTACGCAAACAGCAATCTTCAAGGACCTTCCTCCCAACTTAGCTCAAGTGCGGATTATATTTTGTAGGGAGGCGAAGGCTCGAACTTTTACCACATTCCTTAATTAGGGGAGTAGCAAAGAGCTTGTTTTCGCTAAATGGGTTTAATGTCGAGAGCGGAATCTGGCGATCTACTTCACGAGATTGTCCGGCGGCTGCTCTTCCGGTTTGCTCGCAGTCTTCAGAATTCTGGACTTTATGCCCATGTCCATGTCGTAGCATTTCTCCGTCTGACACCAGGAAATTGACTCAACCAGTTCATCCGGATCGTCTATGACCGTCATCAAGTCCAGATCCTGCTGCTTCACAAAACCTTTCTCGAGAACTGGCCCGCTAAGCCATGCCAGCAAAGGATTCCAAAAATCGCTGCCGACCAGATAAAGCGGAAAGCGCTTGATTTTACCGGTCTGCATCAATGTCGCCGCCTCGAACAACTCATCCAGCGAGCCGAGTCCGCCGGGCATCATGATGAATGCAACGGCATATTTGACGAACATAACTTTGCGAACGAAAAAGTAGTGAAAGTTTAAAGGCACAGTCTGGAAGCGGTTGTCTTTTCCTTCTCCCGGTATATCGATGCCCAGACCGACGGAAACGCCGCCTGCTTCGAAAGCGCCCTTGTTGCCTGCTTCCATGATGCCGGGGCCACCGCCGGTGATGACAGCAAAATTTCTCTCCGCCAGTTTGGCTGCGATTGTTCTGCATAATTCATACTCTTTGTCCCCGGGCTTGCTGTTTTTGCTGCCGAAGATCGACACCGCCGGCGGTATCCTGGAAAGTTCGTCAAAACCTTCAACAAGTTCAGACATGATGCGAAAAATTCGCCACATGTCGCGGGAAGTCATTTCGTCGACATCGTATCTTTCGCCCTTCATTTCTTATGGCTCCCTACTAGTTCTCAGCTGGCAATAAACGATTCCAGAGCCTGCGCTTCAGGCATCTGTCCGGTTTTTACTAAAAATTCAATCTCGGTCAAACGCTCTCTTTTCTCCACCAGTGTGTCGAGCGAATGCCGGGCGATATTGCGCAGATCACGCTCGACAATAAATGTAGATCGCTGACCCAATTCACTGGCGACTCGCTTGGCCATCTCCTGCAAAGGCAGCTCACGGCGGTTTAAACCGGGTCCTCCCGGCAAGGACGAATTGATATTGTCGACAAGGGCCCGCATGTGGATCCATTTGCTTAGAAACGTCTGCAAAAGAGCAATCACGGGCATAGCACTTTGCCTGGACAAGATTTCCTGGCAACTGACCAAAGCCGCCCCTGTCTTTCCGCTTATCCACTCTTCGGCCAATGTAAAAACATGCGAGTGATGCGGGCTGAGTGAAACTACAACAGCATGCGTGATGTGCGTGGCCGGAAGAATACTGACTGCAGCCTTTTGAATCTCGGCAGACACACTTCGCAAATCGGCCTCGAAGCTGTCGAGCAAATAGTAAATCGCCGCATCGTCTATGGTGGCCGAAAAACGCTTCGCTTCTTTATTGCACCAGGTGCTCAGCTTGGGATTTTCCGAGCCGGAATAGTATTTCTCTTTGGGAAACTCTTCCAGTGTGCAGAGCGGTTTTACGGTCTTGGAGGTCTTCAGTGTCGAGTCGAAATTGTACGGGCAAGAAAAAATGATATAGGTATTGGGAGCTACGGCTGAGAGCGCTTTTCCCAAAACCTCGAGCTGCTTGTCCTTGTTTGCCTGAGAGGATTCTTCCTTCTTGCTGTCTTTTTCTTTGCCTCTTTTTTTCGTGAAAAGCTCGCAGCGGTCTATTAAGACGACTTTATTGCCCATGCCGAAAGGCAGAGTGGCAGCCGCATCGATAATGTCGGTCAGATCGCAATTATCAAGCCGGGTGAAATTGAACGAAGCCCATTGCGGATCGAGCAATTTTGCCTTGTAATCGGCAACTCTTCTCGAAACCTCGAACTCTTCTTCGCCGCAAACGACAATTACCGGCACGCTTCTTTACCCCTTATCCGGAACCGGGCTTTTGGAGAGCCTCTTGCCCGTGTTTATGAAGTGTACGCGTTTGGCAACGGATGCGCAAAGGTCGCCCATACGTTCGATGAATCTGGCACAGAAAAGAAATTGCGCACCCATGTGTGCGCTTGCCTGCTCCTGCTCTCCCAGTTTGGAAAGCAGTCTTTTGGACATAACATCATGAAGGTAATTGACCTGACTGTCCTTCTGAAGCACTTCCATGACTTTATCGAGGTCATTGGTGACAAAGGTGAGAAGCGCATCTTGCAGCATGCGATGAACAACTGCACTCATTTGAGGCAATTCTTCCGGAACATCGATTTCTTCTTCTCGGGCCCAGCAGGCTATTCGCCCCACTCTATTAGCGTGGTCACCGAGCCTCTCCAACTTAGCGACGATAATTGTGCAACTGACCAGGGTTCTTATGTCCTTGGCGCTCAGCTTATCCTTCTCGATGAGCAACTCCAGACACTTTTCCTCAATTTCTTGAGACCAGTCGTTGATGCGCTTTTCCTGATTCTCAACTTCTTCAAGCCGAATCGAATCATCATGCTTGAGTAAATTAGTAACCTTGCCGACGGTGCTGTCTACCATACGTCCCAAAGTAAGCACATCTTCTTTCAGTAAGGTAATCGTTTCAGCTGACACTCTTTCTACCTCTCACAATGGAGTTTCACTTGTGCACCATATATGATGCAGCCATCATCCGCTTTCATTAAAGCGATAACCTGACCGATGCACGGTCTCCAATAGGGTCGGATTTTTGGGATCTTCCTCTAGCTTTTGCCTGAGCCAGCGAACATGCACGGCGACGGTTTTCGTGTCGCCCTGGAAGTCCGCACCCCAGACTTTATTCAACAATACTTCGGTCGAGAGTGTTTTGCCTACGTTCTTCATGAGCACTCTGAGCAGAGAAAATTCTTTGGGCGAAAGATCGACGACTTTGCCCCTTTGTGTCACCGACTTGGCGTCATCATCGAGCACCAGTTCTCCGACAATAATTTTGCCCTGTCCTTTTGCCGCGGCGGTGTCTTTCAAGCTGCGCCGCAATAGCGCTTGAATGCGCGCCATCAGTTCGACGACGCTGAAAGGCTTGCAGAGATAATCATCAGCGCCGCTGGCCAGCCCCTCGGCCACATCATCAGGACGAGCACGCCCTGTGAGCATGAGGATCGGTACGTCCGATGAGCGTGAGCGGATCAATTTGCAAATTTCAGGACCGACTAAATCCGGCAGCATCCAGTCGATAATCACCAGCGAGGGATTTTTTTCATCAAATTCGACGAGTGCATGTTTGCCGTTTTTGAAAGTACAGGTCTCAAAGCCGTGTCGCTTCAAATTGAATTGAAGAGTTTCCAGAATCGTCTCGTCATCGTCGATCAACATGACCTTGAGAGGACTTTTGCTCATGCTCTATCCTGACCTCCGCTTCCCAAACGCGGACCGGGGAACTCCAGGGTAAATGTGGAGCCTTCCCCTTCTATTGATTGAACGTTTATCTTAGCATCGTGCAGATCAACTATATGTTTAACGATAGACAAGCCTAGACCGGTCGAACCGCGGCTGCGCGAACGGTCGATACGGTAGAACCTGGCAAAAATTTTCGGAATCTCACTCTCGGGCATGCCAATACCGGTATCGCTGACGGAAAAACAGCCGGGACTGCTTGACCTGATCGTCACCGCACCGCCTTCCGGTGTGAACTTGACGGCATTTTCCAAGAGATTGAGCAGCACCTGGTCAATCTGGGCCGCATTGGCATAGACTCGAAAGTTTTTCTCGATATCGATTTTGACTTCGACCGCGCCTGACTTCGCCAGCTTTTGCGTGGAGTCGACCGCATACTGAGCGCGATTGTTTAGATCTACCCACTCGCGCGGCACTTCATCGCGAGTCTCTGATAGCTTTTCAACGGAAAGCAAATCATTGACGAGGCTTTGCAGGCGGTCACATTCTTGCTTGGCTCGATCGAGCATGCGCCTTGCCACTTCCGGATCTTCCAACCCACCATCAAGAAGCGTTTCTACAAGCAAACTGACATTGGCAATGGGAAGGCGCAACTCGTGGCTGACTTCCGCTATCCACTGCTGCGTGTCTAACTTCTGATTGTCTTGACTGGCTGAGTCAGTCATCACTTTATGTGTATGTGACAAATTGGGCGCAAGAACCAACAGCCTTCAAAGATACACAGAAAAGACAAATAAATCTTATCCTCGAAAGCATATACATCTCGTATATACAGTACGATTAGGCGAAGGCGCTCAGCCTGGCTTTGCCTTGGAGCAAGACCAATTTGGCTTAATGCCGCCATTTATCTTTGCAGATGCGTATCTAAATATGAGAATTCTTAGCGACAAGTGAGGCGAAATTTGGGACCCGTAACACTTTTGGTTTTGGATGGCTGGGGCATTTCGCCTGAGAGGAAAGGCAATTCAGTGTTGCTGGCAAGAACGCCTAATTATCAGCGTTTGCTCACGCAGTTTCCCAATAGCCGCTTAGAAGCATCAGGCGAAGCGGTCGGCTTGCCCAAGGGCTTGATGGGCAATTCTGAAGTCGGGCATTTGACAATCGGCTCGGGCAGATCTGTGGTGCAAAAACTGACGATCATCAGCCGAACCATTCAAGACGGATCGTTCTTCTCCAATCCGGTTTTGAAAAACGCAGTCGAGTACGCCAAAGAGCATAATGGCGCTCTGCACATTATGGGGCTCGTCTCAGATGGATGCGTTCACTCCAGCCCCGATCATCTCGATGGTCTTTTGGAGCTGGCCAAACGCAATAACGTCAAAGAATTGATCGTGCATCCCATTTTAGACGGCAGAGACACGCCGCCACGATCGGCTCTCAGGTTTATGCGCGAGCTGGAGGAAAAACTGGCTGGCATAGGCAAGATAGGCGTAGTTTGCGGCAGATACTATGCGATGGATCGCGACAAACGCTGGGAGCGGGTTGAAAAATTTTGGCGTGCGCTTGTGCTGGGTGAAGGAAGTTCTGCAGCCAGCGCGCAGGACGCAGTGCGGACATCCTACGAAAATGACAAAGGCGATGAGTTTGTCGAACCGGCAATAGTCACCAATAGATCGGTGAAAGACGGCGACAGCATCATCTGTTTCAACTTCCGTCCTGATAGAGTGCGGCAGATAAGCAGAGTGATGACGCAAAAAGATTTCGCTGAATTTCCCCGCCCTGTCGTTCCTGAAATTTATTACGCATGCATGACGGAATATGACTCGTCCTTGAAATTGCCCATTGCATTTTCACCGGAAACTTTGCCGGCATCAGATATTACAAATACGCTTCCGGAACTTCTCGCCTGCAGAAGCCTGAGGCAATTGCATATTGCCGAGACAGAAAAGTACGCGCATGTCACTTATTTTTTCAATGGTGGACGAGAAAGAGAAGAACCAGGTGAAGAGCGTATACTCGTGCCGTCTCTCAAGGTGGCCACTTACGATCGAGCGCCGGAGATGCAAACTCCCAAAGTCTGCGAATTAGCCTGCCAGTCGATCAGATCCGGTGAATATCCTTTCATCGTGCTGAATTTCGCCAATCCGGACATGGTCGGTCACACAGGAATACTCGAGGCCGGTATCACGGCTGTCAACTCTGTTGATGTAGCATTCGGTGAACTTTTGCAGGCCACTCAAGAGGCAGGCGGCATTCTTCTGGTCACTGCCGATCACGGCAACGTGGAGCAGATGATTGACTTGCGCACAGGCGATCCGCACACTGCTCACACCACCAACCCGGTACCATTCGTGGTGGCGGATTTTTCTCTTAAGTCGGGAACGTCTCATAATCACTGGAATCTGGAAGACGGCACCTTAGCCGATGTTGCGCCTACCGTTCTGCAATTGATGGGCATCGAAAAACCGAAAGAGATGAACGGCAGATCTCTTTTGACAAAATTGACGGCGCCTATATAAGTGCACTCATCGCTCCGGCGTGATTTGTGCTTTATTAAAATGCAGATAATTGAAGTCAAGCGTCACAATTGCTGACAAATAATGACATTGAAGCTTGCTGGCAAAAGCCAGGTGCAGCATTGAATATGGCGTTTTCAAGCGAATTTACAACACACGAATACTATTTGATCAGCTAGTATTTACCTGTTAGAATTCGGCCGTTTCAGGTTGGCAAATGTATTACTATTGCCCCTTCGAAGAGTCCTCGAGATAAGTAGTCAGCTAAAAGGAGACGATTCAGTTTTATGACTTACAGAAATATCGCTTTGGCAGCAGCCAGTCTGGTACTTGTGGCTTCCCTGTCAGCTTGCAGCGGTTCTACCGACACCTCGTCGACGACGAGCACAACTACAAGCACGACCACTCCGGATGCAACCAGCACCGCGACCACAACTCCGGATGCTTCCAGCACCGCCACCACCACTACCACCACAACAACCGCAACCAGCACCGACACCACCACCACAGGCACAACCACCCCGTAATTGGTGTATTCGTCTTAAGCAAGACGGTTGTCTCGGAAAAATCGTATCTGCCGCCACCGGACTCAGTTCTCGTGGTGGCTTTTACTTTCAGCGGAACAAAAAATCGGCGCAATTGTCTTTGGTTAACAGTCGGCTATGTTGAATTGCCGAGGCAGAGAATGCTACAAGAAGTAGAGCTTTAGAGCGCCAAAAGATATGCAATTAAGCGATAGGAGAAGATCAGTATGCACGCCAGAAAAGGCATCGCTGAACGCAAGTTTGGCTGCTGGAAAATCAAAAAGCCTGTAGCAATGTCTTTTTTGCTGGCCGCCCTTGCCACTGTCTCTTTCAGCCCCGAAAAGGCGCACGGACAAAATGCTGCCGAACAACCCCAGGCACAAACTCAGCAAACAGGACAAGACCCTGCCCAGGTGATCAAAGACGCGCTGGGCAAAGCCGGGGGCAATCAGCTCGGTCAGCCGGCTCTCAATAGCGGTGGGCCGCTCCTGGCACCGCCACTATCCTTTGTCGATATCAATTCAGGGCGTTTCGGCAAGCTGGATATCGACATGGAAGACGGACAATTTCTGGACGGCGCCGCCAAACAACTGCACCTGACCGCACGCGATCTGGATTTGAATGAAGGCATTCTCAAATCGCTCGATATAACCGTCAACGGCGGCACATTTCAGGATTTCACCATCGACAATCTGGTTTTAACCACTGCCGGTGATCTTAATTTCGACACCGGCATTCTTCTCAATCACAAAATCCTCCGCTTTACTACTCCGGCACAAGCGCAGGTGACAGCAACAATCACTCAAGACAGCTTGAACAGATTTATCAATTCGCCGCGCACACTCGATCGACTCTCATACACGGCCACAAAATCTGGCGGCATGCTGGCCAATATTCTGGGCAGTATCGGCGGTAACGTGGGCTTCAGTCTTACCCAGGGCGATGTCAAATTAGCTAAGTCGAACTCGGTAAATATGAACCTGCAAACTCGTGTCGGACTGGGTCAAGTCGGCGTGCCGATTCCTGTAGCCATCAGAGCCAAACTCGGTCTTAAGGACGGATGGCTGGAAATGCAAGACACCGAAGTAAGTACAAACGGTCAAGCCTTGAGCCCTGAGATTGCCAAGCTGATTGTGAATAAGGTGAACGGTTTGTCCAACTGGGGAAAAAGACAAGATGACATTCAGTTCAGTTTTACGGAGCTGAAAGTAGTTCCGGGCAAACAGTTCATTCTTAAAGGAACGGCCCAAGTCAGACAACTTAGATTTAGCCGTCTTAGAACTTGATCTTCTTTCTCTTCTAGATTTCTTGCCAATAACCGATAATGACTTGCGTGCCAGGGGAATAGGGAATGCACCAGGTGCGGTTCCATTTCGCTAAAGTGAAATAGAAATGCATAAAAGGCGCATCACTAAAGGAAATCACCAATAAGAAAGCGAGCAATGAATGTTCCGGCGGCGCGATAACAGACAGTGGGATCAGCTCAGACAAATAAAGTTCACCCGCAATTTCACCAAGAATGCCGATGGTTCGGTGTTGGTGGAATTTGGTGACACCAAGGTTTTTACAACGGCCAAAATCGAAGAGCGCGTACCGGCCTTTCTGATCGGTAAATCGGAAGGATGGATAACTGCCGAATACTCCCTTTTGCCAGGCTCGACACTGGTGAGGTCGGCTCGCGAAGTGACTCGCGGACAGCCATCCGGACGCACCAATGAGATTCAACGCCTGATCGGTCGCTGCCTGAGGACGGTCGTAGACCGGCGGGCCCTGGGAGAACGCACGATTACAATCGACTGCGATGTCTTTCAGGCTGACGGCGGAACCCGCGTAGCCAGCATCTGCGGAGGCTTTCTGGCTTTGCACGATGCCCTGACAAAATTGCGCAAAGAAGGTCTGTGGGACGAACTGCCCCTTACCGAACATCTGGCCGCCGTCAGCATATGCCAGGTAAAAGGTCAGCTGTTGCTCGATCCGAATTATTCGGAAGACTCACAAGCGGAGATGGACAGCAATATCGTGCTTACAGAGTCAGGAAAGATCCTCGAGCTGCAGATGACGGCGGAAACAAAGCCTTTCGATACCGCCAAATTATCGGATTTGATGAGTCTGGCCGACAAAGGCATTCGCGAGATCATTTCTAAGCAGTACGAAGTGCTCAACCGCCGTTGATTCAAGTAACGGTATGCAACAAGT
>PNKB01000141.1 GCA_013997645.1 Cyanobacteria bacterium PR.3.49 | reverse complement strand
ACACGGTTACATCGCCCTGAAATCGGCGACCACAGGCAGTGCATGATTTAGTGCTCCCCGGGGATTGGGGATTATTGACGGACATCCAGACCCTCCCACTATGTCCTAGTTTACCGCCATGTCGATGATGACAACGGATTATGGGACCCGAACAGTCGATTGAACTTCGCTCACCGGCAGCTCAAATTCTTTGCAACGCGCAACCGATGCGCTGTTGCGCCTTTCAGAAAGGCAGTCTGATGGTCCCAGTTACGTTCCGCAACGGAAAGAGATATCTAACAGATAGGGCTTTTCTAGAAATCCGAACGGGAATAGAAGTCATGAGCCCACCTTTGGTTTTATCTTATGTAGTATTAGCTTATTGGTTTGATGGAGTCCCTTTTTCAGCGTCTATCAACGTTTAGATAAATCCCGACTCCGGAGTTAGATTTTGATGAAAAGGTTGCCTGGTCAAATAGCAAAATTATTAGTCGCTGCAATTTTTTCAACCACACTTCTCACCGCCTGCGGTGACGGCTCGACAAAGACTCTGACTACCAAAGAAGATTTGTTTGAAACTCCGGCTTTTCCTCGCCGTTTTCAACCTTTTCATCCCTTTTCCGACGCAGAAGGGGAGGGTTGGAATCAGGAAGAGTACAAGAACAAAACGATAGTGCAAAAACAGCCGCTAGGTACGGATTCCAAAGTCGAGTCCTTGAATGTGTTGTTGACCGGCTGGACCAAAGGCGGGCTGCGGTTCAACACTCAAGCACGGGGCAATTTCAGCGATCCGCCCAATATGACCTACCCTGAAACCAACGACAACGGCAATCTTGGACCGGAGTCCTGCGGTTTTGTCTATCTCTATTACAAGTACGAGCCGGAAGTAACATACGCAGGCGACCTGAAAAAGTGCTTCTACGGAACAATGGCTACCGGCCTCATGGATCCGAAGACTAACGACCCGATCATTTTCAAAAACTTGATCATCGAAAATGACACGATTGGCCGAGAATGGCATTACAACTCGAACGAACCATTTAAAGAATGGAAAAAGAAATTTCCTGTTGTGGCTGTGGAAAACAAAACCGTGCGCTGGATCGATTGCATGGGTGGTGCTGGCGGTTCGATGGGAGTTGGCTGGGAAGGCAAAAAGGTTTATGTGCTCACTTACGCCGGTGTCGACAAAACTGTTACTCACGCGAAAATTTTCCGCATCGATTATCCTGAAGGCAAGAAACCGACAATGACTGAAGTGCCGACAGTCGAGGCGCTTTTGAAAGAGGCACCGTCGGTCAATTACTCACCGGACAGAGTCAGCTATTAAATCAACGCGCAATGTTTAAGGCTCTAGAATTGTTCTCCGGCATTGGAGCGTTCGCGCAGGCCGCTGGAAAACACAAGATTCAGGTGGTAGCGGCATTCGATCAAGACCCACGCGCCAACGCCACATATAAGCTCAATCATGGATTGATGCCCAAGTCGCGCAATCTTGATTCAATATCAGCCGACGAACTTCCCGCCGCTGATCTATGGTGGATGAGCCCACCATGCCAGCCTTATTCGGTGAGAGGAAATCAAAAAGGTCTGCAGGATCCCCGCGCCCGTTCGCTGGTCAATCTTCTGGGCCACGTGAAGAGCCACAGGCCAAAAGCCATTATGCTGGAAAATGTGCTTGGATTTCGCGATTCAGACGCGCATAAACTAGCAGCGGACACTTTTGCCGGACTGAACTACGAATGCCATCTCATCGAGCATTCTCCGACCGATTTCGGAGTGCCGATGAGACGCCCGCGCCTTTATTTAGTTGCCACTGCTGCTGGTGTCACCTTCAGAAGCCCGGAATTGCGGAAATCTGCGGATATCGAGCTGAAAAGCTTCATCCGACCTGAGTTTGACGAAGCGTTGATCGTGTCGGAAAAAGATTTCGACAAGTATTCTTGCTCGCTCCACATTGTCAAACCCACTGACCGGCAAGCCTATGCAATCTGCTTCACGAGCGGTTACTGGAAAAGTTTCAAGTCAAGCGGCACATATGTTCAAACTGGAGAAGGAAAAATTCGCCGTTTCAGCCCTGAGGAGATCGTTGCCTTGATGGGTTTTTCATCCGATTTTGCATTTCCTGACAATTTGACCATGCAAGCAAAGCTGCATCTAGCGGGCAATACAGTCGATGTGCGTTCAATTGAATACATGCTTAACGGTTTGTCAAACTTGGGCTGAGCGCCGCGCCAAGCGCGTTTTTTTCTTCTATTTTCGTAACCCGTTAGGGGGATTGAGAGAAAAAAGCATTTAGATAGAGAATTGGCCGGGTACAAACAATTAGAGACTGCTGGCTGCGGTCCTATTTTGAATGTTGAGGTTGCGCACCTCCCATGATTGCTTAAGCGGGGAACCTGAATGTCGGACGACGATAAAAACATTATGATCGGCGATTTGCTGGTCAGGAGTGGGTTAGTTACTTCGGCAGATCTGACAGAAGCGATGCAGGTGTCACGACGATTGGGTATGCCAATCGGACGTGTGTTAACGATGTCGGGAAACATAACGCCCGACACTTTCCAGTTGGCTCTGGAAGCACAGTCGTTAATACGTGACGGGGTAGTCCCTGTAGAAATCGGCATCGAAGCGCTGGGTGTGGCATCCCGAGACCGCCAGCCCCTCAAAGACGCATTGGGACGCGTTCACCATCCTCACCAGGGCGGCTCTACCAATCGACTGGGTGAATTGCTGGTCGATGCCCTAATTATTACCCCGGACCAGCTCGATCAAGCTCTCAAAATAAGTGTCGAGAGTGGTCTGCCTCTGGGTGGCACCCTCGTAACCCAAGGCATTATTCACGCCTCGCTTTTGCCGACGGTTTTGCGAGCCCAGGAGCAAATTCGTGACGGCGTGGTCACCAGAGAAGCAGCAATCGAAGAATTGAAAGCAGCAATGAAAATTTGGGCGAAGGCCGAGGCGGCAATGAAGCTCTCGGATTATGCTCATGAAGGTCCGGCAATCAAGCCTTCCATGGTGATGAGCACCTTGCGAGAGTCGCTGGAAATGACGCAGCCACAGCCCGCTCCAATGCAAATGCAAGCACCTGCACTTCCGCAGCAACAGCAGCCCTCGAGCCTGCACGCGCAATTGATGCAGCAACAACAGCCCCCGCAGCATCAGCAACCTTCGAGTTTGCACGCCCAACTGCAGCAACAGCAGCAACAGTATTATCAAAATCAGCAACCACAGCCGGTTCCAGTTCAACAACAGCAAACGCAACCAATGCAAATGCCACAACATTTGCAGCAGCCGATGCCCCAGCAGATGCAGCAAATGCCGCAACAGATGCAGCCGCCAATGCAGCAACCAATGCAGCAACCGATTCCCACACCGATTTACGGCTACAACACACCTTATGGACACGCTCCTTACGGTGGACCTGCTCCTGATGACCCATGGGGCAGTTGGCATGGTTCGGTTCCTCGCCATCACGGTTTGGGCGTGCCTCTGCCAGGACTGCCTCAGCCTCCGGCCATGCCGCCCGAAGGCTATGCGCCTCCTCCTGGTTATCCTCCGCAGCCCATCCAACCGATGCCGCAAGGTGGGCAACAGTGGCATATGCCTCCACAACCGATGGCGCAGGGAACAGGGCAACCACCGCATCAGCAGCCACAGCAGCAACAACAAATGGCCCCCGCTCAGTCCAATTTGCATGCTCAATTGCAGCAGCAGGCGCCGCATGCGGCTCCGCCTCAAATGCCGACTGCAGCTTCCCCGCAGCCGATGATGCAGCCTCAATACGCGCAACCTCCTGCCCTTCCTCCTTCTGCACCGGTTCAATCACAGCCTGTTGCAGAAATAGCCGCACCGGCACAGCCCCAAACCGCTCCGGAGCCTGCTCAAAAGGAAGAGCAGCCTCCAGAAACAGCCGAGACAGTACAAGCGCAAAATCCGAACGGTCAGCTGAAAAATGCAGCCGCACAATTAGCGTCAAGGTTAGGATGGGCAGCTCCCAAAGGACCGGATGCAGAGTCCGGCAGCGGCGCGGATTTGCCTGCTCCGAAGAAGCTTTCCTGGGGCAAACCGCAACCTCCGGCTTCCCCTGAAAAGGAAGAAGCGCAACAAGAGGAGGATATTCCACCGCCTCAAGAAGAGTCGAAGGAAAAAACAGAAGAAAATCCTCCTTCTCTGCCGACGCCTGCACCGCAAAGCGCACCCACAGCCAAATCAGAAACCGTTCAACCTTCGCTTGCCGCCAATCAGTCCGGCGAATTCAAGAGTCCGTTTGCTGGAGCGGCAGCCTCGCCGTTTTCCGCTCCCACTCCTCAGGCTCCCGTTGAAAAAGCGCCTGCTGTCGAGCCACCGGCACCAGCCCCGGCAACTCCTCAAGCGTCGCCGGCAATTCCTGTTGCACACGATCCAACACCTGCCTTCACTCAGGGCTCGAGATTCCAACTCGAACTGCCTAAAGAAGACGAGAAAAAACCTGCTCAAACAGAATCCAAGGAAGAGGATGACGAGCCGGACTTCAAAATGGAATTCGATCTCGAATTACCGGCTCCGTTTAACAAAACGCTCGAACAATCTACGGCTCCTGCTGCAGCATCCGCACCAGCACCAGCGCCAACATCGACGCCGGTTCCTGCTGCTGCGGACAAGCCAAAACCGGGACAAATCGCCGGCTTCGGCAAAGGCACAAAAATTACACTCAAATCAGACTACGCGCCTAATGACACCGGCCGACTGTTCACGATCACCGAGTCCGATGCCCTCACCCTTCTTTCTGAGGACACCACCTTCGATGTTGGCGACGACAAAAAGGAAAGTGGTGGCGGAAAAGGGAAGAAAGGCAAGGGCAAAGCTTCCCAATCGCAAACAAAACTGGCCAAGCAATCCAAGGGCAAGAAGGGACAGGCAGGAAAATCGCAAACAAACATGCAGAGCGCGAAAGAGCCTGAGCCGCCGCCCTCCTGGTTGCCGCAAAAACACCAGACTCATCCGGCAGCGATGTTCGGAAGAAAAGGCGGAGGCGCCGGCATTCCGGATTTCATAGAGGATCTCGTGCCGGCTGCGCAGATAGGCTCCGACAATGCCGTCATCAACCCATCCGGTGCAGTCCACGGCAAAGCAAGCAGCACTCAAGCGAAGATGGCATCCATCAAGCAGCGCGCCGTGTCGCTTTCGGTAAGCAACCTCTTGCCTGTCCCTCTGGAAATTGCGGAAGCTCAGGCAGAACTGGCATATATCGTCGAGCATAGAGGAGCACCGACCACTCCTCCGGTAACGTTCACACCACCTGCGCCCGTGCCGCCGCAACCGGAAAGGCTGCCCACGATCGTCGAGCTTTTGACTTTATCGGGTTTCTTCACCAAAAAAGACGTAGCCACAGCCCTCGATAAAGCACTGGAAGATTCATCCTTGGCACCGGATCTGTTGATGGCTCTCGGGTTGGTGGCAGACGATACATTAGATGTCGTTATGCGCTGCCAGAGCTTGACGCGCAATAAATATCTGACGACAGAGCAGGCAATCTATGTATTAGGTGCTGTCAGAAGCGGCAGACTGACATTCGAAGATGCGCTTGCCGAAATCGGGAAGTAAAAAACGCTTCCAGTTCTAATTTTGATCGGCAAAGCAAATGCCATTGCCGCCGTTTTTCATGCAAGTCATGACCGCACCGGCGGCGCTGCCGAAAACCTCTTCCACAGCCGGACCTTGACCAAAGCCGCTGTCCACCAGCGGCCTGCCTGAAAAACACGAAACTCCGATGCTGACGCTTATTAAATAACTGCGTCCTTTTATTACCACCTCATAATTTTCAAGCCTCGTGCGAATCCGCTCGGCTGCAACTTCGGCACCTGATCGCGGTGTCTCCGGCAAGATTATGCCGAAGGCATCTTCTCGACAGCGCCCGATTAAATCTATATCCCGTATTGAGGTAAGCATTACAGCCGCCGCTGCAGCAACAATATTGTCACCCACTTCCATTCCTCTGGAATTGGCAATATCAGTCAATCCGTCCACAGCGACTATCAACAATGAAAGGGTGCGGTCATATCGATTCGCTCTCTTCAATTCGTAATTAAGTCGTTTGTAGAATGTCCGAAAATTGTAGGTGGGCGCGACCAGATCCATGAGGACGCGACGCTCGAGCTGCTCTTCGGAGATTTCACTGTCTTCTGCTTCGCTGTCCGCGTACAGTTTTGTTTGTTCTTTCGGCAACTCAAAAAGCGGAATTTCTCCTGTCGACCAGGGAAACTGATTATTCTTGCTGCGCAGCTCGGCAATGCGGCGATAGAATTCCGCCTCTTTTGCTTTTTTGTCGTCAACCACAAATCGTCCCCATTGCAACGCAATCAGTATCCCGCGGCCGATTTTATACCCGAGCGGCGACTGCGCGAACCCATTCTGTTATAGTGGCTGAACTCTAAATTTCGGTCCGGAGGTTAGCTTATGTCGCAACAGGCAACGGCGACTGATATTGCGTCGAACAGTGAGAATCGCGCTGTGATAGTTAGAACTGTCGAGCCAAGCGATTTTCCGCTGGCAGTGGAAACTTGGAAAACAGCTTTCAATTTTACTGATGTAGAAAGGTGGAAACTTTTCGCATTTGACGTGAGCGATTTTGCCGTTGGTGCTTTTATCGATAATTACCCGCACGCACTGGCCACGGTAATTATGTTCGATGCCAACTTCAATGGACGCATTATCAAATGCGGGGGTATCGCCGGCGTTGCTTCCAGTCCGCCCATGCGCAAAAAAGGTTTAGTGCGTGCGGTGCTTAAAGAATGCCTGCGCAGATTGCATGATGAAAAAGTCGAGATTTCCGCACTTTGGCCGTTTTCATACCCGTTCTACGAACGAATGGGTTATGCGGTCAGCGATCTCCAATACGATGTGACGCAAAAAATCGATGCCATTCCACAGGTAGGAGACAGTTCTCGATTCAAACCGGTAAAACTTGATGACTTTGCAGCACTTATGCCCATTCATCAGCGCTGGATCAAAAACTTCAATCTCAGCCTGGAGCGCAACAATAAGCGTTGGCAAAGACAGGTTACACGTCCGGAGACTCATTACGCACTCTATTTGCACGATGACGGGTACATGCTCTGGAGTTTGGACAATCGAAAAGAGAGAAAACTGAGAGTACTCGAATGGGCGTACATAACCGAGGACGCTTTTCTGGACGGACTTGCACTCATCAAAAACTGTGGTCAGCTGTCTTATGATACTGCCGAGTGGACAATGTCCGACCTTACTCCTCTACTCAAGCTTGGCGTTCAGTATCCTCCGGCAGAGATAAAAGTTCGTCACGGCATGATGTCGCGCATTGTGAACAGTGAGGCGTTCTTTAAAAACACCGGACTGCAAGACCGTCATTTAGAATTATCGGATCCTCTGGGAGTGACAGGAACACCTCGAGAAGTTGGCGACTCACGCCCCGGTCCAGGCGAAGCGATTCAGATTGCTTCCGGTTTTCTCGAGCCTTGCAAAACACTTTCACCGGCTGCCCATGCCCTCTATCGAGCCGCCTGCTCAGTTCCTACTTATTCCATCGAGCAATACTAAGAGGCGCCACTGTGCGTGGTGCCTCTTAGCCATCATGTGGCAATGCAGTTTGCCTGTCCTTTTTGAGAAAGTCAGGTCTTCAGATCAGTATTGCAGCACTTCCAATGGAAGACTTGAGGTCGCTAAGCGCGTTTGCGGGCGCGTCCCGTTTTGGACGATAACCTTTTTTCAACCTGCACCAATATGGTCGACACAGGAATATCTAAAGCCAGAGCAAGGCGGCTCAGATTTTTGACCGAAATATTTCTGGCGCCGCGTTCTACGTCACTTATATAGGAACGGTGAAATCGGCTGGATTCGGCAAGGTCGCTTTGAGACATGTGCAAACGCGCTCTGCGCTCCTGCAGCACGACTCCGAGTTCTGATATCAGTCTTTCGTGTAAGTTTAAGTCTTTTGCCATAAGCAATATCGACGACGCTGCAATGCGCAGAATCGCCACCCCCCTTGTTACCACCATACCCTCAGGATAGTGATTCAAGAAATCACCCACGAGGGGGAGCGCATGCACTCGAGCCTTAGTACTTTCCCGAGAAAGCAAGTGCGGTAACGGTTTCCCAAAAAAAAAAGGTTTTTTTTCGCGCCGAATATTTTCAGGCCTAATATGGGTGTCGGAAATCAGCGATTGCAAAATTGACGTTTCCCAGCATGCAAAAACATAATTCGGTTTGCACGTGTCTGAAAAAAGTCGCACCGAAAAATGTGCCTGGAGCTCAGGCGCGAAGCAGAGTGGCTGCAAAAAATGCTTCGGAGTCTTCGTAGCCGTGCTGAACCTTTATGAACTTCTCGGCAAAATCAAGCATTGCCTTGGCGTCCTTTTCTCTTCCCATTTTCTTGAGAAAGGCTGCAAAGCTTTCTAGGCACGTACCCAGGCGAGGCATATTTCTTCTTTGGCGAAAGCCTTCAATAGCAAGCTTGTATTGAGCTTCTGCCTCAGCATTTTTCTCCTGGGCCTGATAGAGAAGGGCCAATTCGAAGCGAAACTCTTCAGCCGGTCCCAACGGAGAATCGATCGATTTCAGCCCCTTATTGATGACTGTTTCAGCTTCGGCAAACTTGCTGAGATTGCGCAACGCCGTTGAATACTTGTGCATTGTGATCAGAACGGAGCGATGGTCGGCGCTCAATGTCTTGTCGAAAATTTCCAGAGCGCGTTTATATTGGGTCTCTGCCTCTTCCCACTTACCTTCCTTAGCAGCGCAGTCGCCCAAATGTTCGACGACCGGTCCTAAATAGTAGTGCCCAGGGTAGAAATTCTTCTCGAGCAGAGCAACGGCGCGCTTGAATTGTTCAAGTGCCGGAGCAACCCTGCCGGTTTGCAGATAGAGGGCGCCCAGCTCGTCAAGAAGCTGACTGACCGTATGGTCATCTTCTCCTACTGCACTAATGCGCTTTTCAATGGCTTGCTTGTAAAGCGCCTCAGCTTCAGAACGCTCCTGATGGTGGAGGCTCTCCTTCGCCTTTGCCCAGAGGTTGTTGGATTCGTTTAGTTGGCTAAGATTTTTGTCTGTGAGCTTGTCAGTCATATATCTATTTTTCTGCAAGGAAACTGGAACCAAAGTATCATACACAGACAGTGCAATTCCTTCCCCTGCTTCTTCCTAACCTGGCAAGAGTCTTTACTGGTTCGGCGTGCAGGAGGCTTGTCAATGAAAACCGCAAAACTCGACGCACAGTCGCTAATCGAAAGCCTAAATCTCAAGCCGCTGCCGCTGGAAGGCGGCTATTTTCGCGAAACATATCGCTGTGAAGAAACGCTGCCGGGCAGGCAAAATGGCAACGCCAAGTCGGTTTCCACCTGCATTTACTATCTTCTGACCGGGCAAACCTTTTCTGCATTTCATCGCCTGCCTGCCGATGAAATCTGGCACTTTTATTGCGGGTCAGCCGTAAACCTACACACTATTTCCAGTGATGGAATCCTCGAATCTATCAAGCTGTCTGCCGACTTAACCACAGGCTCAGCACCACAGGTGGTGGTAAAAGCAGGCACCTGGCAGGCGGCAGAACTTGCTGAGGAAGGCAGTTTTGCCCTCTTAGGCTGCACTGTCGCTCCTGCTTTTGACTTCGAAGACTACGAGCACGGAGAGCCAAAGGTATTGCTCGAGCAATTTCCGCAGCACGAAGGAATCATTTCCAGACTGACAAGGTGAGCCAGAACAAAAGAGGAAAAGACGTGTCCGAAACAAACCTGAGAAAGAAGCCGACGGATCTGACGCCAAAAGAGAGCGACATTGTCGAGAAGACCATTGAGATGGTCAAGGAAAAGCTGTCCCACGAGGCCACCGGACACGACTACCACCACATCATGCGCGTCAAGAAATTGGCAGTAAGACTGGCACAGCAAGAAGGAGCTGATGTATACATCGTCGAGCTGGCAGCACTTTTGCACGATATAGCCGATTGGAAATTTCACGGCGGAGACCTGGAAGTCGGGCCGAAAGTCGCCGAAGAATGGCTGATCAGTCTGGGCGCCGACCAAATTGCCATTGATAAGGTCAAAAACATTATCCGGGAAGTGTCTTACAAGGGCGCCGGGGTCAAAACACAACCCACTTCGCTGGCCGGCAAAGTTGTGCAAGATGCCGACAGGCTCGATGCCCTGGGCGCTATCGGCATAGCCAGAACATTTGCTTATGGAGGCCGCTTCGAGCGCCCCATGTACGATCCGGATCAACCGCCTGTGATGCATCAAACTTTCGAAGAATATAAGAACGCCAAGGGCTCGACCCTCAACCACTTTTATGAAAAGATATTTCTTCTCAAAGATCGTCTGAATACCGATTCGGCACGCGCCCTTGCTGAAGAAAGGCACAGATACGTGGAAGAATTTGTCGAAAGATTTTTGCTCGAATGGGAGGGCAAACTGTGAAGATGTGATGAGATATAATTCACCCTCACCTTGATCGCACTCTAAGAAGGTTTTTCCAAATGACAGATACGAGCGAAAGTGACCTCAGAAATCGAATTCTGGGCAATGTAAAAGACCGCAACGCCAGCGAAGAGACCAGGCAATGGCTATCAGTACTGGATTCCAGTGCTTTGCAAGCGGACCAGACCTTGCATTTGAATCAATTGCCGGAAGCCGAAAACCTCAACACAAGTGCGTTTGTCGATTTACTTTTCGATTATCTCAGCCGCTATGTAGCCGAGTTCAACAAAAACCCTATTCATGAGTCGTTGAAAGTTCATTGTGAAAGGCCCAAGGGTGAGTATGAATTTCAGGATTTCACCCGTTTTTCGCATCCTGTCAAATACTTTCAAGGTCACGTTTCCACTCGCGAATGGGCTGTGGTTGTGCAAGCCTACATGGGCAAAATCCTCGCTTTTGTAGTACCCAGCGACATCCTCATCGGCTTCCGTCCTGGCGATCCGACCCGCCGTCCCTACATGGAAATCATCGAAAAAGAAGAAGCCGGCGCCACCAAACGAACGCTTTTGAATCGCGGTCTTTCCAGCGCCAATATCGGACAATTGGCAAAACGAATTTTCGGTCAGGTGATCAAAGTCTCTCGTAACGAAGCCTCCGATACGGAAGAATTCAAAATTGCGTCCCATGCCGAACAGAACACAGTCGACCTCGACCGCTCATACGATGCGGATGAAAGCAAATGGCTATTGTCCGAGCAAGATTTCCTCGAAATGAGACGCGGTGGAGGTGCCGGAGCATCGCCTCAAGCAGCGACGAAAGGAAAGCTGGGCATTCCCGAGCAATTTGCTGCCAATAGCCAAAGTGTCGCCAATCTGTGCATGCAGATCGTCGGCGATATTGATAAAGAGCTGGCCACTCTAGAGCAAATCGGCATGGCAGCTATGAAGACGGATGCCATGAAAGAGATCAACTACGCCATGAAACGATCGCAAGTTTTGAAAAATCTGAAGGACAAGATTCTCGACTTTGCCTCTGATTGGGACAATTGTCTGAACGGAGAGCGATGAGCTCATCCAGTCCAAGCAAAGAAAAAACAGACGACCGCGACCGGCCGCTGCGCGAAGATGTGCGTTTGCTAGGCAGTCTTCTGGGCGACATCATCAAGCGCTTTGAAGGCGAAGAACTGTTCGACACAGTCGAGAGATTCCGACAACTTTCCAAATCGATTCACAGCAATCCGACATCTGAGCTGAAAAAAGAATTGTCCGATCTTGTGGAAAGTCTCGACGTTGAAAAAGCCGGCAAAGTCATAAAAGCTTTTTTGACTTATTTCGACTTGATCAATATCGCCGAGCAAAATCATCGCGTGCGCCGGCGCACACAAAGAGAGCACGAGGTCAACGACCGTCCGGAGCCTGATTCACTCACATCGGTATTTCACCGCCTGGAAGACGATCAGCAATCGCGCGCAAAGTTGAAAGACACAATTTCGCATCTGGATGTTCAGGTCGTTTTCACCGCGCATCCGACTGAGATCACGCGACGAACAGTCTTGATCAAACAACTTGATCTTGCACGCATTCTCAAAAGAAGAGATCATCCGCCCCTCTCCCGTCGCGAATCCAAAACGATTTCCGAAGAACTTTTAAAATTGATCGAGTCTCTCTGGTTGACCGATCATGTCATTTATTTCAAACCGCAAGTTATGGACGAAGTTCGCTATGGACTTTACCACTTCGAAAATGTGGTGATTAGAGCTATTCTCGAAGTGCATCATGATTTGGTCAACGAGCTCGATAAGTTGACCGGTCAGACGAAGTGGAATGCGACAGACAGTCGACGCTTCATGACTTTCGGTTCTTGGATAGGCGGCGATAGGGACGGCAATCCTTTTGTCACGCCTGAAGTTACAGTCAAAACATTGAACTATCAGCGCTCGCTCGTGCTGAAGCACTATATGAAAGATATGGAGGGTCTCTTTAATGACCTCAGTCATTCGCATAATTGGCTGAATTTGGGCGAGGAATTTTACAAGTCACTGGCAGACGACCGCGTGATTTTTCCGGAACTCGATGAAAAATACAGAGATCGCTATCGACTGGAAGAAATCCGCCAGAAGCTGCTTTTCATGCAGGAAAAGCTGCGACGGGCTTTGCAATCGGAAGATCAAGCGGGAGCCTACCAAAATCATCTGGAATTTCGTCGCGACCTGGAAATTGTTTATAACGCACTGGAAGCACAAGGCTGCATCGCCAGTTTGACCAGCCTGAGAAAAATGCTCTATGCCAATGATATTTTTGGTTTTCACCTGGCCAAATTGGACATACGTCAGCATTCGGAAAGACATTTAGAGGCGCTGGATGAGATCAGCAAAGAGCTGAGACTAATTGACGGCGGCTACAGGCAATTGAGCGAAGATGACAAAGTCGCCTTTCTGGCTCGCGAGATTGAGAATCCGCGTCCCTTGATTCCGGCTCAACCGAATTTTACAGAGCCGACCAATCAAACAATCGAAGTCTTTCGCACCATGACTGCTTTGCAGGAAAAGTTCGGTATCAAGGCAATCGACACCTATATTGTCAGCATGACGCAAAACAAGAGTGATCTTCTGGCAGTTCTCCTTTTTGCAAAAGAAGCAGGCATTTATAAAATCGGCAATAGCGATCGCACCATAAGCGTGGTGCCCCTGTTCGAAACAATCGAAGATTTGCAAAATGCACCAAAATTGTTTCAAGCACTCCTCAAAATCGACGCCTACAAAAATTACATAGTCCAGCGCGGCAACTTGCAGGAAGTGATGATTGGCTATTCCGACTCCGGCAAGAACGGTGGAATCGTCGCTGCCAACTGGGAATTGTACAAAGCGCAAAGAGAACTCGTGGAACTGTCACACAATGAAGGCATTCAGTTGCGGCTTTTTCACGGACGGGGAGGAACCATAGGACGAGGCGGCGGACCCACTCACAGAGCCATTCTCGCGCAGCCTGTAGGCACGGTCGACAATCGCATAAAGATTACCGAACAGGGTGAAGTGATTGCCGCCAAATATGCGATGAATGATATTGCCGTGCGCAATTTCGACAGGCTGGCCGCAGCCGTTATCGAAGCCAGCTTGACCAGCCCGGCAGAAGAGTACGAAGCGGTCTTCAAGAAAAGAGCGCCGCTGCTGGAGGACCTTTCTTCCAAGTCATTCAATGAGTATCGAAATCTCGTGCACGGATCCAAAGACTTCATTGAGTTTTTCAATCAAACAACGCCGCTGCCTGAAATCGGCGAGCTGAGAATGGGTTCTCGCCCGGCCAGGCGTAAATCAGGCAGTCAATCGATTGATGATCTGCGCGCCATTCCCTGGGTTTTCGCCTGGACGCAAAGCCGTTTCATGTTGCCAGGCTGGTACGGATTCGGCTCTGCCTTCAAGGAAGTGACGGCAAAGGATGCCGCGGCAATTGAGACAATGAGAGCGATGTATTCCGACTGGCCTTTTTTCAGCGGACTGGTCAAGAAAATCGAAACTGCGCTGGCGGTGGCAGACTTGGAGATCGCCCGCTACTATGCCGACAATCTGGTGCAATCTCAAAAGCTCAAGCAGGAATATTTCAAGCGCATTGAAGAGGAATTCAACTGGACCAGGCAAGCAGTGCTTTCAATTTCTCAACAAGCGGAACTTCTGGATACGACTCTCTATCTAAGAAAATCTATTGAACTGCGCAACCCATATGTCGACCCGCTCAGCTATTTGCAGGTTCATTTCTTGAAGAAAGCCCGAGCCGTCGCCAGCGGGCAAGAAAAAGCACAGGACGGTCAAGAAAGCTCTGCAGACCGGCAACAATTGCTGGATTATGTGCTGATGAGCATCAACGGAGTGGCACTGGGTTTGCAAAGCACCGGCTAGGCAGAAAAGGAGAAAGAAATGCGCACAGCCTCGATATCTGCACAAGTGAAAACATTGAAGGATTTCTTTCTTCAAAAGGCAAAAAGCTGTGTGCACGAGCCGAGTGGCATGCTCAAACACCGCTTCGTGACACCTTCTTACGATGTGGTAGCCGGTGGCGATGACAAAGCCGAAGTCTCCGATCGTTCTACGACCGGGCATTATTTGCAAATGTATGACTGGGATGCCTGCTTTTTCGCGCAGGCATCTATTAAGGCAGGAATCGAAGGATTAGCGGCCGACGTCGTCGCCAATTTTCTCAGTTTGCAGGAAAGCGACGGACATGTGCCTAGAACCGTATCGCCAAGCCGCATCTGGGATAACGGCGATCAGTGCAAGCCCTTTCTTGCGCAAACACTTTTATTTTCCATTGAAAATGCCAAGGCAAAAACGGAAATAGACAATCGCCATCTTGAAGGTCTTGATTGTTTTCTCAAATATTTCGACGGCAGAAAGCACGAGAGCGGTTTATATTCTTGGCGAAACGTTTTGGAATCGGGTGTTGACGACAATCTGGCCTTGCTCTACCCGCTGGAAGCGGCTAAAGGGGAAAACGAAGATATAGCAAACTTCCCTGATGGCAGGCTGCTAGCTGCTGATTTGAACGCTTACCTCGTGGCTGAGTTTCGCTCGATGGTAAAGCTTTGCAGATTGGGCGGCAACGAAAAAATGGCGGCGTCATACGAAGCAAAAGCTGCTGCTTTGTCCCAGAAAATCGATGATATGCTCTGGTCGCAAGAAGCGGCGATGTATTTCAACTACGATCCGAAAACGGGGCAGCATTGCCGCATGCGTGCCTGGACGGGACTTTGTCCTGCGATTATGGGAACTACGACTGAAGAACGCACCAGACTGGTCATAGAAAAGAACATCATGTCCAGCGAACACTTCTTGAGAGAAGCGGGAATCTCCAGCGTGGCTGCCTCCGAGCCACTGTATAACAATGCACGGCGGGGATTGTACGGTCGCGTCATTTGCTCAAACTGGCAGGGACCTATGTGGGTATTGCCTAATGCCCTCATCGTCCGTGCATTGCTGCGCGAAAAGATGCAGGCCGAAGCACAAAAAATAGCCGAACGAGTTGTTTCCACTCTGGCTTCCGGACTCGAGGCCAAAAACACTTTATTCGAAAATTACCACGCTGACACGAAAGAACCACTTTTTGCACCGCAATTCATGAGTTGGAACAGCCTCACCCTCGAAATG